>CAMNCW010000045.1 GCA_946534715.1 uncultured Bacteroidales bacterium
CACTGCTGGCTGCACGGTATATTGAGATACCTATTCACGCGCTCAGTTATACCGAGTTCCTCTATTTTCATCAGTTGCAGGACAGCGATGAAGCCTTGGAGAAATACCTCCTGTGGGGTGGTCTGCCGTACTTGCGGCTTATCGGTCTGGAACATACGGAGCAGATAAAGAACTATATCCAAAGCGTTTATGATACCGTCGTGTTGAAAGATATTGTGCAACGCGAACAGATACGGAATGTCACCTCGTTTATCAATCTCAACCGTTTTGTGAGCGATACTATCGGCAAGTTGGTTTCTCCAAACTCGATCATGAAATACCTTCGTTCGCAGGGAGAGAATCTTTCTTTGGTCATTATTCAGAATTATCTCAAATACCTTTGCAATGCGTATCTGACTTATCGGGTTCAGCGGTATGACATTCATGGCAAACAACTGTTAGAGAGCAATGACAAGTACTATTTCGAGGACTTGGGAATACGCAATAAACTTGTCCGTACGCGCCAAACGAATGATATTGAGAAGCGGATTGAGAATGCCGTGTATCTGCATCTGCTGAGGCTTGGTTATACTGTGCATGTCGGGCAATTACGAAATGCGGAGATTGATTTTGTGGCAGAGAAAGGAGAGCAGACCCTTTATATACAAGTAACCTATTTGATAACTGACGAAGAGACCGAGAAGAGAGAGTTTGGAAATCTGCAAGCTATCAAAAACAACCATCCGAAGATGGTCATTTCAATGAATCCGCTCAATTCTATTTCTGATGTAGAAGGAATAAAACACATCCATTTGCGTCATTTCTTGAGCATGAATAAGTTATAAGCCGTAACGGCCTGGTAAAATGACCAAGTGACTAAGTACCAAGTACAAATCACACGGGCGGCTCGATAAATGAGCCGCCCGTGTGTTATTTAAATAACTGTTCTATATGATCATACCTCAGTAGCCATATATCGCCGGCTGTGTTCTCGAAGTCTCCGCCATAAATCACAGCACGACGTTTGATAGGCGTACTCGTCCATTCCGGTAAACGCTGCAACGATTTTTATGCAATTTCGGAATTGCGGTGCAAAATTACATAAAATTTCTGATATATGCAAGTATTTGAAAACTTTTTTAATATTTTACTGCAAAATCATCTTCCAACAATCGTCCTATATCCTAATAATCGCACTAAATCGTTTTTTTTATCAAAAAAAATGCCGGAATGTTTGCATATATGCAATTTTTGTTGTACCTTTGCACCCAAATGTATGACAAAATGGCAGAATTGCCCGCTATGGCATAGGTTTTGACATACGCAAATTGTAAAATTATGCACTATGAAAGAAGATAAGATAGAAAATGAGGCAGCAGAGCTGCAAAACGAAGAGGCTCAGAATGAAGTGAATGAGTCCGATGAGTCCAACGAGGCAACGGAAGAGCAGGCAAGTCAAGCGCCGACAGCGGAAGATCAGTTGGCAAAGGCGGAGGAACGCATTGCGGAGCTGGAGGACAAGAACTTGCGTATGATGGCAGAGTTCGACAACTACCGCCGTCGTACCAACAAAGAGAAGCTGGAACTGATGGCTACAGCCGGCGAACGCATCTTCAAAGAGATGTTGCCGCTCGTTGATGATTTTGAGCGCGCAGTAGCGGTGATGGACAAAACGAATGACATCGACGCTGTGCGTGAGGGTATTCACCTCATTCAGCAGAAGTTCATTGCTTTCCTTGACAAGCAGGACGTACATGCCATCGAGACCGAAGGCGTGGATTTTAACACGGACGAGCACGAGGCAGTGACGACTTTTGCCGCCGGCGAGGACAAGAAAGGCAAAGTGATTGATTGCACGCAAAAAGGCTACAAGTTAGGCGAAAAAGTGATCCGTTTCGCTAAAGTGGTAGTGGGCGAATAAAGAAGCGTTAAACTGTTAAATCGTTAAACTGTTAAATCGTTAGGTTTATGGCAGATAAAAGAGATTATTATGAAGTGTTAGAGGTCCCAAAGACCGCTACCGCTGAGGAAATAAAGAAGGCGTACCGCAAAAAAGCGATACAGTATCACCCGGATAAGAACCCGGGCGATAAGGAAGCCGAGGAGAAATTCAAAGAGGCTGCTGAGGCCTATGAAGTGCTTTCGGATCCGCAAAAACGTCAGCGTTATGACCAATACGGCTTTGCCGGTATGGGCGGAGCAGGCGGCTTTAGCGGAGGCGGTATGTCCATGGAAGATATATTCTCCCATTTCGGTGATATTTTCCAAGGCGCAGGTTTCGACTTAGGCGACTTAGGAGAGATGTTCATGGGCGGTCGCGGTGGCCGTGGCGGCCAGCGTGTCCGCCGGGGTTCGGACATGCGCGTCAAAGTGCATCTGACCCTCGAGGAGATAGCAACGGGTTGCGAGAAAAAGATCAAAGTGCGCAAGCTCGTGCAGTGTAAGGACTGTAACGGTTCGGGCTCTGCCGACGGGCGCACGGAGACTTGTCCTACCTGTAAAGGCTCGGGACGCGTCATCCGTCAGCAACGTGGTATATTCGGCATGATGCAAGTGCAAGCCGAATGCGAAACCTGTAACGGCGAAGGAACGATCATCAAGAACAAATGTCCGAAATGCGGCGGTCAAGGTGTAGTGCGCGATGAGGAGATCATCACCATCACTATCCCTGCCGGCGTAGCAGGAGGTATGCAGTTGACCGTTCAAGGCAAAGGAAATGCTGCGCCGCGAGGCGGTGTGCCGGGCGACCTGCTCGTGCTCATCGAAGAGGAAGAGCACAAGGATTTTGTCCGTCAGGACAGCGACCTGATCTACAACCTCCTGTTGGATATGCCGACCGCCGTTCTGGGCGGACAAGTGCAGATCCCGACTCTCACGGGCGATGTGAAGATCACGATCACTCCGGGTACGCAACCGGGCAAAGTGCTGCGTATGCGAGGAAAAGGTCTGCCGCGTATTGACCAATACGGCAGGAACTACGGCACAGGCGATCTGCTCATTAACGTGGGCGTTTATATCCCGGAGAAACTGAGCAAGGACGAGCGTAAACTGATCGAACAACTGCAAGACAGCCCGAACGTCGTTCCCGGCTCGGCGGACAAGAAGAATTTCTTCAGAAACCTGTTCGGATTTTGATTGCTGAGAGGACATATAGTAAGCCATTTTGGGTGCTACTCCTGATCTGGGGGGTGTTGGATTTGCTATGCGCCATGTGCTGCGAGATCCATGCGGACGAAGCCTATTACCGCCTCTATGGTCAGTTCCTTTCCTGGGGATATTTCGATCATCCGCCTATGGTGGGATTGATGACAGCACTCAGCGCCTCTCTCATACCGGCTACAAGCTTGATACTCAAGAATCTGAGTGTCAGGCTTGTCACCGTTTTATTGCATATGGCTACGGTCTATGTCGTTTGGAAAACAATCAATCTCAAATCTCCAATCTCCAATCTCAAATTTATACTCCTCTCCGCCTCTCTGCCTATGTTCTGTGCGTACGGGTTTATGACGACGCCCGATGCACCTCTGCTTTTCTTTGCTGCCCTTTTCTACTATGCTTACCGCCGTTTCACCGATGAGCATAGCTGGTCCATGACGGTTTTGTTGGGGCTTAGTATGGCAGGCATGATGTATAGCAAATACATGGCGGTGCTGGTCATCGCTTTTGCAGTGTTAGGTAACTGGCGGCTCTTGCGTGACGGCAAGGCGTGGACGGCGGTGGGGCTGGCGGCTGTGCTGATGATCCCGCATCTATGGTGGCAGTACGCTAATCATTTTCCGTCCATCACCTATCATCTCGTTTCCCGCTCCACGGCTTATGAGCCGCTCTATTCGTTAGAGTTTTTCCCGAACCAGTGGGCGGTCTTTAATCCGGTTGTCTGGGGTCTGATGATCTGGGTCAGCGTGCGCCTGTGGCGGAATGAAGACCCTTACCGCCGGTCGCTGGCCATAACGATCTTGGGTTTCCAACTCTTTTTCTTCCTCTCCGCTTTCCGAGGGCATGTAGAGCCGCATTGGACGATGGTCACTTCTATTCCTGCAATCCTTCTGCTCATGGACGAACCGATCGTGGATCGCAAAGGACTCCGGATTGCTTTGGGTGTCTGTGTCGGCTTGGTGCTGGTCGCACGGCTTGTGTTGATGCTCAATATCCTTCCTGCGCGAACCGGTTTGGCTAACAAACAGCCCTTTTATGCGCACCTGCACGAAGAGGCACAAGGCAGACCGGTCGTCTTTGACGGATCGTTCCAACATGCCTCGTTGTACCGCTTTTATTATGACGACGAGGCGGTGTTAGTCCGTTCGGCGAATGACCGCTATACCCAATTCGACTTGCTGCACCTGGAGCGTGCGCTGATCGGGAAACCGGCTTGTGTGCGACGCAAGGGACAAGTCTATCTGACCGACCATCTGACCGAGGAGGACTTGTATGAATAATGCCTTTTGGACCATAGTGCTGCGTTTCATCCGCTTTGGTATCGTCGGCGCAAGCGGAATGGTGGTGGACTTCGGAATTACGTGGTTTTGCAAGGAAAAACTGCGGTGGAACAAATATATCAGCAACTCCCTTGGTTTCGTTACTGCCGCTACCAACAATTATATCTGGAACCGGCTTTGGACTTTTCAAAGCCAAAGCGAAGCAGTCGCTCGTGAGTACCTGTCGTTCTTCCTCATCGCCGTAGTGGGATTAGGGATCAATAACCTCGTGATCTATCTTCTGCACGGCAGGCTGAAATGGAATTTTTATCTCAGTAAACTCATCGCCATCGGTGTGGTTACTATTTGGAATTTTACAATGAATTATGTCTTTACCTTCCGCGCTTAAATATAGTTTGTCCGCCTTATTGTTGGCATGTTCCACGGCCCTCTCTGCTTTCACGCCAACCGGTGTAGCTCCGGCGTTCTTTGGTCCGAACGCTTTTCCCGTACCGGAGATGTCGGATGGTCTGACCTGTTCGCAATTACGTTTGGAGCTGGCGGCAGACGGCTATTTCGGCTATAACAAGAGCCGTACGGCGGATTTATTCGCGCGCGTGCACGTCCCTTTGTTCACGCGCTGGGCAAATCTCTCTGTCTGGATGCCGGTCTATGAATGGTATAGTCAGGCAGACGGTACCGGCAGTGGAGCAGGAGATGTCTATCTCTCCACGGATATACAGGTGCTGCATCATTCGTGGTTCGCTCCTCATAAAGCAAAATATATCCCGCAAATGACTATCCGCGTTGGTGTCAAAACAGCCAGCGGCGAACAGTTCTCCCGTTTGCGGCACTATGATAGTCCGGGCTATTTCTTCGATGCCTCGATCGGCAAGTCTGTTTCTGTCAAGGATTTTGAACTGCGTTTTGCGGGATCGGTCGGATTCCTTTGCTGGCAGACGGCTAACGCGCGCCAGAACGATGCGGTGATGTACGGCTTGCAAGCGAAAATGAATCATCCTTATTGTTCCTTCCTGGCGGAGTGGGGGGGCTATGTCGGCTGGGAAAAGTACGGCGATGCACCGATGGTCATTAAGTTCCGCGCCGCCGGACGTATCAAAGGCTTCGAGCCTTTTGTGCAATACCAATACGGTATCATGGATTATCCTTTCCACCAAGTCCGTGTCGGTCTGGCGTACCAAATAGAGATATTAAAAAGTAAAAATTAAAAATTATGAATTAAGAATTGCCGTATAAACGAATACATAGGACTCATTGGTGGAGAGGAGGTATCGTCCTTTCCGTCTTCGTTTTTCATTGCCTCTTCTCTTTCGCGGCGGTGAATAACGGTATAGACACCGTGAGCAGCGAGTGGTTCAGGGAATGGTACCAATGGGGCGACTTGAAGCATTATCTGGATAATAACAGCGATGTGTCGGTCTATCAATCCGAGACCACGGGCGATTGGACAGCCCCCGAACCGCTGATTGTCTCTCTGAACGGCAACTCCTATCGCTGGAACAGGTATTATCTCAACCATTTCCGTTTGGACAGCCGTGTTACTGCCGGCGATGCTTTTTATACTCCGGATATGTACGCTCATTCGATGGCGATTGACTACAACCGCGGTGCGATGTACTGGACCCCGGACACGGTGCGTGCTTCGCATGTCCGCCTATCGGGGCAGGGCGGCAATGTGGGCGGATATAGTTATTCCGCCAAATGGCTTCAAGAGATACAGGAGGGTAATTCGGCGATCAAGCGTCTGGAAGACAACCGTCCTCTGCAAAACCGCCGGCACACTGTGGGAGCCGGAAACGCCGATGTGGTCTATTCGATCCCTGTGAACGGACGTACTTATACCCAGCATCTCTCAGCCGCTTACGGCGTGCGACGCCAGTTGCGTTACGACCACACCGGCATAGCGGGTACCTACGACGCCGATTATTACCATGTGCAGTTGGACGGACAACTGCCTGTGGCTCCTAATGCGGCGTTTGACCGGTTGTCATATATTCTTCGTGCCGGTTACCGCGCGGACGGCTATAGTGAGTTCGGCTATAATGAAAACGAAGCCGCGCGTCAACTGAATCACTCCTTTTCCTTTTACGGCAACAAACATTGGTCGGAGCAAGGCGACCTGACCACCGGTCTGACCTATGCCCTCAAACGCGACCGGCACCGCCGTTTGGATTTCAGCCGCAATATATTGGATATAGACGGCGAGTCCTTGGCTCCCTGGTATCCGGACGGCCATACACACGAACTCAATTGGGCAGTGGATTATCGCTATCCGATCCTTCCGTGGCTGAAGCTCCATGTGGATGCGTATAACTCCTTCCTCTCTTTTGCGCCTATGCAACGCTCTTGGAACAACGAGGTCTATCTTCACGGCGCTAATATGTCACCTATGCCTCTCTATGATTATCGCTGGAATACGCAGGCTTTCTCCGTCGGCATGTTAGAGAACACCGTTTCCGTCGAAGCTTCCTATCCGGTGCTGCCTTGGTTGCAACTCAGCGGTTCGATCTCGGCTACCTTGGACGGTATGCTTCTTCGAAGCAAGTCTGTCGTTACGCCTTCGTGGGAAGCGAAAGCGGATATACATATTGAGCCCGTCAAGTGGTTTCGTATGGATCTTATCGCCGCGAATTACCGCATCCCTTATACGTATGACCAAGTGCGTTTCCTGAGCGATGACTATCTCTCCGGCGAGGTCTTTTTTGCAGGCACCAACACCTTGCTGACCACCACCGGCGGCAAGTACCACCGGCTCTCGAAAAATCTGCGTCAGCCTCAATACGTGGCGGTGGATGTACCGATTGTCTTTACCATCGGGCGGCATGAGATCAGCATTCTTTCTTCCTTCAAGAAATATTACAACACTTGGTCGGTTGCCTTGGCACCCGAGTCGGCGGATAGTTATGAAGCCGTTAACGGCGTCTATCGGATGAAACCGCAGGAGCGCTATTACGAAGTGGTAGCCGCCCCGAAAACAGGAACGGGTATTTGGGATTCGCCGGTATTCGTGTCCAACGTGGTCAAATATACCTATAACGGTCGCAAGGTTTTTGTCTCTTTCAGTTGGCAAAGTGAATGCCTCTCCGGTCCTTCGGCTTTGGGAAACAGCGTGCAAACGGAGGATATCAACATGCTGGATGAGTCTCTGGCGGATCCAAACCGATTGCTCGTGGCTACCAACGAAGGACAGAAAAACGACGGTATCCGTTCGCTCGGACGATTGAACCAGGACCGGGCATATATCGCCCGCTTGCAGTTAGGGGTGAACATCACCGAGAATTGGCAACTCTCCCTCTCCGGCAAGTTCCGTGACGGTATTCCGTTTACCAATTACCGGATGTACATAGACAACAATGCCGGACATTCGCAGGCAATTCTCTATAACGGTTACAGCCGGGGTATCAATGTAGTCGATGGTAATTTCGGTCAACGCACGGACTCGTTCTTCAATTTTGACCTGCGTCTCAAATACCGCGGTCTTATTCAAGGCGTGCCCTTCTCCGTACAGGCTATTTGCTATAATATCTGGGATTTCGCTACGGAACTCAACGAGTATTGTATGTACTATGACGGTGCTACCGGTACCGATTTTACGAAGCGTTACCCCCTTAGTCTCTGTACACCGAGAGGCCTGATGCTTACGCTCTCTGTGGGATTGGAGAAGAGTAGTAGTCTTTGATTTTTAGTATAAAAGATAGAATGTAAATGGATAAACTCAAACACATAATCTCGTATCTGCCATTACTGAGTATTCTGCTCATTATGTCGTTACTACCGTTCCATTATAGCGCATTGCAACGTTTTGCGATGTATAGTTTGGCGGTTACATATGTTTTGGATTATTGCGTAAACACCCGCTGGCGTCAATGGCGGTGGAATAATACCAAACTGATTTTTATTGCATTCGCTCTGTTCTCTGCGCTGACACCTATATGGCAACTTTTCGATCCTGTCCGGACACCGCTATACCAAACAACGATGGAGGTCTTCTCGCCCTTCTTCTTCGTCGGTATCGCCGGATTTTTAGGAATGACCGACAAGATACGTATGGAGTATGTGGCATGGACGATGTTAAGTGTCTGCACCGCAATAAGCGTATATCTGATCTATCAGGCTACACTCGGTATGACGCAAGGGTACGAATGGATTGCTACCTACAATTGGTATCGTCTGGTGAAAATCAACACCCATATGGTCGTTAATCTCTATTGTAATATGGCATTGATATTAGGGGCACTGGTTGTTTTCGATACCTCGCACGGCAGGTTCGCCAAGGGAGTGACGATAGCGATGATGATAATGACTCTGCCGGTTATCCTCGTCTCAGGAGGAAGGGCAGGAATGATCTCGCTCGTGGTGGTATTGATGGTGCTCTCGCTCTATTATATTTTCCGTACACGTCGTTGGAGTCTTTTGACCATTGCTGCGGTAATCGGTATAGGAATGAGCCTTTTTATGGTACATAATCCGCGTATGCGGGAAGCTGTGGAGACGACCAATCCCCGGATAGGTTTATGGCAGGAGTGTTGGAGTATGATTGCCGAGCGCCCGGTAATCGGTTATGGCGTTTGTTCGGCGCGGGAGAAGTTTGTGCGTCGTGTGATGAACAATGAGTCTTTGCGGAATACGTATGTGGCGGAGATAGAGCAGGATGAGTCATATCGGATGAACGGGACTACCCGCTATGATTTAATTCATCCGCATAATGCGTTTCTTGAGACATGGAGCCGGTTCGGTATTATCGGTCTAATCCTCTGTTTGTGCTGCCTGACAGGACCGTTCTTCCTGCGCATCGGTCGGTATCGGGTTTATCTTGTGCTCTGCACTTTGGCGTTCTTGATACAGGCGATGTTCGAGTCCTTAGGCTCCGACTTGCAACCCCTTTTCCTCGCTTCGATGGTGCTTCTTTTCTTCTACGATCATTTTTCGTGCATCGCACCGTCCGCGCCAACAGGCGCGTAACGCAGCGAACTTATGCTGACGGTCGTAGAGCACGATCCGTTTCAGCATCTTATGCAGCCGTTTGGTGTTAAATCGACGATATTCGGGATAGAGATAATTCAGATATAGGATGTTCCGCGTCATGTAATAGAACCGAAACGGCGCATGGTCGATATACTCTTTTTTCCATATACCCATAAAGCGAATCGTGCGCAACTCGCCTAATTCGTGCGCTAAGAACGCATGGTTGATGACCACCACTTTCATTCCTTTCCGCCGGATATGCATGCAGTACTCGTTATCGACTTCGTCAATGAATAACTCGTCGCGAAAACCGCCGGTGGCTGCAAATCCTTCTCGGGATAACAGGCATCCGGATGTCATGACGGCGATCTTCTCTTCATAAACCTGTTCGTATTCGCGGAAATGACTGATATAATCTTGTCTGGGCGAGAAAACACCGGTCTGTCCGATAGCGGGATACGCATTTGCCAGACGGAAATAGGTCTTCAGTTGTTCCTCTTCCCAGCAACTATCCTGGTCCATGGTCAGAACCCATTGCGCGCCTTGTTGAAAAGCCGCACGACATCCTTTGTTGAGCGCTGAAGCTATGCCTTTGTTCATGCCCATCGGCAGGTATGTACAATTCGCCGGCAGGTCGTGCGTCAATGCCTCGTTGTTCTCCTCCGAATTATCCACGATCACCACGTGCCGAACATGCCCGATGTACGAATCTATATTTGCCCGCATTGCGGCAGTGGGGTGATACCATACCACCACGGCATATATGTTCTCTCGTTCAATCATTGTTGTATTCCGTACGGGGTGAAAGTGATTTTTTTATCGGTGTTTTCTTGCAGTAACTGTTTATTCGGGGCGTAGTTGGTGTCGAAATGGGTGTGATAGCAGTGGAACTGTACTAACTGACATTTGCGCGACATAGCCGGCACACCGTTTCGTGCCAAACGAAACTCCAAATCGATGTCTTCTCCGTATCCGGGGTATTGGAATCGCTCGTCAAAACCATTCACGGCGAGCAGATCCTCTTTGTATAGCGAGAAATTGCAACCTAAGATATACCGTTTGCGCTCGCGGATGAAGAGTCGTCTCATCCAATAGGGCAGGCGGATCATCTGCTCCATCTGCGTTTTTTGATGCCCCCAAAGCGTCTCGACGAGTAGTTGAAAGAAGAGTCTGAAACCAAAACTATGGGCATTGAGTGTGGTAGCCAAGAGCCGTTCGGTCGTCTTCTGTGTCAGCAGTACGCGTCGGCCGGTCACTACTTCGCCTCTCTTGCGTGCAGCATAGTGTTCTTCTAAGAAATGCGGTTCTAACAGACAATCGCCGTCGATGAACACCAGGTACTCGCCCTGCGCTGCCACAACGGCTTTGTTCAGGATCGCATTCTTCCTCCACCCCTTGTCTTCGTGCCACACATGCCGGATAGGGAAAGGGTATCGGTTTGCCGCTTGCTCAATGAAACGTACCGCCTCCGGACCACTGCCGTCATCGGCAATGATGACCTCAAAGTCCTGCATCCCCTGCAAGGCTATGCTTTCCAGCACTTTCTCAAGAATCTCCGTCTTGTTGTAAAATGATATAATCAGACTCAGTTTCGGCATATGTATTGGTTTATTCCTTTGCGGCAGATGATGGCGTTCTTCGCTTGTTGCTCAAGGCAGTAACGCATGTTAACGGCTTGTGCTTCTTTATTCCAGTTTTCTTTGTGATACAGATGGTATTGAACCGCTAAATTGCGTAACGAAACGATGCGGCAACCATTGGCGATCATTCGCCACTCAATGTCAAAATCTTCCCCGGTGGCGGGCAAGGTGTAGTGCTCGTCAAAACCGTTAACGGCGATCAGGTCTTCGCGGCTCATGGACATGTTACTGCCCACTAAATGCTTTACTTTGCGTCTTGCCCATTGTGCCCATGAGCAGAAAAACGCTTCTTCCACATACCGGCATCCCCTGCGGGCAAAGAGATACGGGAACAGGTTGATCGGCTCGCCCTGCATCATCTGTTCGCTCAGGTCAGGGTTCAGTTTGACCCGTTTGCCGGCTAATAGTATGCCGCGTTGCTTATAGCGGCAATGGTATTCGATAAACCGTGGATGTAAGACACAGTCTCCGTCGATGAAGATCAACCAATCGTTCTTTGCTGCCGCTACGGCGCGGTTCAAAGCACGCTCTTTACGCCATCCCTCGTCTGCTTGTGTCAGATGTTGCATAGGCCAAGGGAATACGTATTCGCTGATGAATGCAGCCATCTGCGCATCATCGCCGTCCTCGGATAGAATCACTTCGATATCCTGCTCTGTCTGCCGTTTAAGGCTATCTAACACCGCCTTCAGCGCGAGTGTATTCTTATATATGGAGATAATGAGTGTTGCTTTCATAGGTTTGTTATTCCTTGCCGTATATGTTTGTACCACCGGTGCGAGATGATGTATTCTGCATCCGGCTCCGGGTCTTCTCCCATCGTGTTAGCATAGGCGTTTGCCATCATGCGCAGTGCCTCACGGTCGATATTGAGCCGCTCGAAATTATTAAGACGCTCTGTGCGGCTGAGCGAACGGCAGAAACGGATACGATTCAAATCAATGACTTTTACCTCACTGCCGTCTGCTGTAAATAGGATGTTTCCCCCGGAATAATCGGCATGCAGTATGCCGCGTTGATGCAACGTGGCGGTAAAACGACCGATGGCTTCTAATATCTTCTGCCGGTTCGGATAGTTCGGCGCACCGATCAGTTCGTTGAATGTGTGCATTCCTTTTGCTTCTTCACAGGCATACCAACTCTCCCTTAGAATCCCGAAATATCGCACTTCGCGATAGGCGATCGGTTTCGGTGTCAGAGTGCCTAATCGCAGGGCGTTCTCGTAACTGCGACGCGCTTTGCTCTTTCCAAACCAACCATACCAGATCCCTTTCCATATACCCGGTGTCGCGAATTGTTTCACGACCACGCCTTCTGTCATACGCAGGATATTCCGCCGTGCGTCCATCACTTTCCCTTCCGTCCATCGGTTGAAATCGCCCACTTGGTGCACACTCCGAAAGCGGTTCAGGAACTTACTCCACGACCGGTGGTAATGTAACGGACCGCCTAAGTACCGCTCCAAATACGCCGGATGAAGGCGGTTGATGGCATCTACAATGACGCGTTTCTGGTCTTTGGCGTTCTTTCGCCGCGAATGAGGCAGCACACGATAGTACAGACCCACTTCCTCCAAACGCACATACCGTCCGCCTAATTCCATCAGACTGATCCAAAATGACCAATCCTCGCGGTAGATCTCTTCTTCACAAAAGCCCCCGGCGCGTTTCCAATCCGCCTTGCGGAAAAGCGAAGTGATCGGGATCATATTCTTCCGCGCTAACAACTCAGGACTGTATTCCGGCAGTTTCCATTCGCCCTCTTTCGCTCCGAAGAACCGCGCACGACAACCTACAATCCGTACATCCTCTTGCATCGCTTCAACGGCTTTCTCGATATAGTCCGGACTGATTTTGTCATCTGCATCCACCGGCAGAATATATTCGCCTTTCGCCTCCCGGATCGCATGGTTTCGTGCCACAGAGACGCCGGCGTTCTTCTGATGAATAACCCGCACTTCGGCATGAGTTGCAGCAAAAGCCTTGCTCTCTGCCAAACTTGTATCCGTACTGCCGTCATCGACTACAACCACCTCAATTGGGCGGTATGTGGAAGCCATAACGCTCTCCAACGCTTCGCGGATATACGGAGCGGAGTTATACATCGGTATTATGACGGACACGATGGGTTTCATATCTTGTCTTTGCGTTGTGTCAATTTGCGCCAATAATAGAGCAGGGGATTGGTGTATTTGAGTTGTTTCCACGGTCGGCTGGAATGTGGACGATGAAGTACGGGGTTCGAAATCAGCAGGATATTCGTGAAACCCATTTTCACCGCCATGTGGCTGATATGCACATCATACCAGTTTTTCTCGGGGTCTAACTGCTCGAAATCATATGCCCGCAGGAATTCATTCGTCAGCAACGTGCAGCAAAATGACAGTCTTTTATGACACACACCGTCCGTATGTATCCACCTCGCATACTCGTACGGGAAATTGATGGTGCCCTGTTCATCGGTTGTTACCGAGGCAATCATGCCTGTTTTGGGCTTGATGCCGCGTAATAAAGTGTCAATGGTGGCGGCGTTAATGATCACATCGCTTTCGATAATAAGCAGATGTGTCCCTTTTTCGATACATTCGCGCTGTGCATCAATGAGTACCCACCGGTAGTTCGGCGATGGATGGCTGACCCGTTCGCTCAGATGGATCACTTCAATCCCTAATTCGTCCGACAGAGCATCCAGCCGCGCAGCATTCTCAGCCGACGAATAATCATCATAGACAGTCAGCGTATAACCCGACTCAACGACTGCCCGGATCGACTCCTCTGCGGTGACGATCGAGTCCTTCACAGGCATGATAATATGTACTGTATCACCAATCACAAATAATTCCTCTCTTACTAATGGTTATCATGGCTCCGAACACATTGCCGTATTGGCTTCCGAAATCGCCGGCTATGCCAAACCCGAAATCCAGTCCCAAAGCTTCCTTGACGTGTCTTCTTACTTCCAGCAGCACCGCCGTGTTATTGCTTCTCAGGGGCGCATTATAGCGTCCGTAGTTCTCGGCATGAGTTACCATGACGCGGTACTTGAATCCGTATATGTCTCCCCGAATTCCGGCATGGTGCGCCATTACGCGGCTATTTCCGGTACTCAGCAGCGGCGAACCTAAAATCCTTCCGAAATAACTCCAGCCCTGCCGGTATATACCGTTATGGTAATAATTATCTGCGCCGCCATATACTATTCCGTCCTTGTCGTGGAAGGGGCCGCTTTGGTCCGTGGTGTTCAGAAACTCATACGTCACACCCTCAATAAACGGCCACCGGCTCTGGGTCGCACTGACACCCCATAAACCGTCTTTGTTATTCATTGTGGCACCTATTATCCGTATCGGTCCGTCTTCCTGAATGACCTGCCAATACGCACTCACTTTCCATCCTTCGCCTTTTACATCCAATGCCAATTGTTGGAATGCAATATGGTTGCCTTGCGCGTTTATCTGGTCATTGGCCATCGTACCGCCCGAGCGGGCAAGAAAAGCCGTCTTGAAAGCATGCAGATCATTCCCTAAATCGCCATAAATGGTGGAATAACCGCCCCATTGCGCCGCGTGATGGAACTCATAACTGATATTCACCGGCAACTTGCCTCCAAGCCTTCCGCCTATATGTTTATGATGAATGAGCGTACCCGACACCACTTCGGATTTGTCTCCCGCCCATGCATGTGTCAAACCGCCTTTTACTTCCGCGTACCCGAACAGACCCGGTATAGGCGTCCAGCGGTCCAGACCGATACTGATCCGCGGAAGAGGATGCGCGTTGTTGGAGAAAAGCAGACTCCCGCTGCTCAACTCTGCATCCCCCGCACCCCAGTACTGCGGCTTGATACCGGCGGTGATATCTACTATGTATAATCGCGTATGCGCGTATAGTTCATTGAAGAAACCCGTTATATCGTTCGGCATCCCGTAAGCGCCGCCGAACCGACCGCTCAGCACTACGCCGAAGTCATAGTCGAACCACCGGCTATGCCGTGTGGCGGGCTTGATGATCCCGGCGCTGATGGTGGCACTATGAGGCATTTGCGAGATCTCGCCGTTCGTGTTATGCCACATCAGACTCGGTGACATTGTGCCGCTTGAACTGACCGCGCGAACAGCCCCTACATAGAGCAAACTGTCCCGACAGGTGTCCTGCTCTGCCATTGGTAATGGCCACCAGTTCCATGCGTACATCGGAATAGAGGCTATCAGCAACAAAATAATATGTACGAATCTACTCCTCAATGCGGTATAACTGATTGATTATTTCTCCTTTCTCGTTTTCGCCTAAGCCGAAATAGGGCTTTCCCCCGATGGTGAAAGCAATTAGATTTTCTGCCCTTCCGCAAGGCATCGTACCACACCATTCCCATCGGTCTTGATCCGGCGAATAGCGCATAAACGTATCAAAAATCTCTCCTCCGGTCATATCTCCGCCAAAATGTCTGCCACCGAAATAGTATATGTGTTCTTTCGAAGCCGCACAAGCTCCGAACTCGCGTCCTTTGCCGGGAAAAGAACAACGCCGTGTCCATTGGTCATTCGTGATCTCTATTGCGAACCAGTCGTTCATGTTCGTTGTTCTATATCCGCCTCCGTAGTAGAATATACCGTCAAGTAGCGCACCTCTTCCCCCTGTGTGTGAGTATGCCCGGGAATGATTATCCGGCAAAACTGTCCAGCGGTCCGAAGGAATATCATAACAGCAGACGTACTGTGAAAAACCGTGACTAAAACCATACAGCGCGTAGATCTTGTCGCCTAAATGAAACGACGTGCAGGCAATTGTGTATAGGTTCGGATAATCCGCCAAACGCTTCCAAGTACCCGTCTGAGGCGTATATTCCCACCAATCTTTCTGGTATGCACTATCATTGTATGCACGTAGAGCCGAATAGCCTAAACCGGCATAGATCTTGCCATTACAAGAAGTCATGGTGGCATTGACCCGCGCTTTCATGGGGCTTGCACCTAAGTCTTTCCACGTGTCCGTCACCGGGTCGTACTCCCATAAATCATTGAGATAAGCACCCTTTTGGTCTCTGCCGCCGAATATATACGCTTTCCCTTCACACACACACGCGCAAGCACTCGCCCTGCCGCTTGGCATAGCCGCACATTCATGCACAGTTACATCCCGTTTCTCCACGTTCGTACATGCGCACACCACCGCCGCTAACAAAAATAATATGTGTAATTTCCTTTTCAATCGTCAGTTTTTATAGTGCATTTTTGCGAACCCTTCATCCCCCTACTTTCGTTTTCTTTTTGAGCTCAAAATCCCGTCCCAAATAGTTCTGTCGTACTACCGGGTTTGCGGCTAACTCTTCGGGCGTTCCGTGGAAAAGGATCTTACCTTCAAACAGCAGGTACGCGCGGTCGGTGATCATCAGCGTCTCGTCCACATTATGGTCGGTGATGAGAATACCGATATTCTTGTCTTTGAGCCGCCATACAACATCCTGTATCTCCTGCACGGCGATCGGATCGACACCGGCAAAAGGCTCGTCCAACATCACGAACTTAGGCTCGATTGCCAAACACCGTGCGATCTCCGTACGCCGTCTCTCACCTCCGCTCAAACGGTCGCCAAGGTTTTTGCGCACATGCGCCAAGTTGAACTCTTTGATCAGGCTCTCCAACTTCTCCTCCTGGTATTCCTTGCTGAATTTGGTCAGCTCCAACACCGATCGGATATTGTCTTCCACGGTCATTTTGCGGAACACACTCGCCTCCTGTGGCAGATAGCCGATACCCATCTGCGCACGTTTGTACATCGGGTAAGAGGTGATGTCCTGATCGTTCAGATAGATCTTACCGTTATTGGCGGTTACCAAACCCGTGGTCATATAGAAAGTTGTGGTCTTACCGGCACCGTTCGGTCCCAACAAACCCACAATCTCCCCTTGTTCCAGCTCAATGGACACATCGTCCACTACGGTCCGTTTCCCGTATTTCTTTACCAAATGTTCCGTCCGTAACTTATCCATCTTGTGATTGACGATTTTACGATTTACGATTTTACGATTTATTTACGATTTTCCGCTTCGCGGTTAATTTACGATTGACGCTCATTAGCTGAAATGGTTTGTTTTACTGTAGTGATGGAACGAACGACAATTCTTCTTAATTCGATACTTTCTTCATATAAATCTTCAACATTGGTACGAGGAAGTATTTCTGCGTCCATAATGACGCTAAGCCAATGAGAAGTTTCATCAATCTCCTCTTCTACCATCTTTAGCTTATTTAAGAAATCCTTATTAGATTTAGCTAAACAGGCTGCTCTATAGTTAGCGGCAGGAGAAGTACCGGAACGGACTATTTGCTTAGCAATGGCATTCCCGGCTATATTATTAGGCATGGTGTTAACAAGCTTAATAATTTGGATTGAGAATTTTCGAAATCTTTCTTTTAATTCGTCTGTAGTCATATTTAATAATTTTGTTATAATTCAATCGTCAATTAATCGACCTCGTCAATCGTCAATTAACTTCAATCGTCAATCAATCGTACCTCGTCAATCGTCCAATCGTCAATTAATCGACCTCGTCAATCGTCAATTAACTTCAATCGTCAATCAATCGTACCTCGTCAATCGTCCAATTGTCAATTAATCGACCTCGTCAATCGTCAATTAACTTCAATCGTCAATCAATCGTACCTCGTCAATCGTCCAATCGTCAATTAATTATCAGTTCCACAGGGCAGTGATCGGAATGAACGGCTTCGGTGAGAATTTTACCGTCAATAAGACGGTCTTTTAGGCTTTCGCTAACCCACAGATAATCAATCCTCCAGCCTACGTTTCTTGCTCGTGCACCGGCGCGCCAGGACCACCAACTGTATCGCTCGGCGCTTTGGTCGAACACGCGGAAGGAATCCACTAAACCGCTGGCCTCCCAACGGTCCATCCACTCCCGTTCTTCGGGCAGGAAGCCCGATACGCCGATCTGCCGTTCGGGGTGATTGATGTCGATGGGCTTATGGCAGATGTTATAGTCGCCGCAGATCACGATATTCGGACGCTCTTTGCGCAATTCGTTCACCCAAACTAAGAAGTCTTCGAGGAACTCCATCTTGAAATCCTGCCTTACATCGCCGGTCGTGCCGCTGGGGATGTACGCATCCACGATGGTCAGGTCGCCGAAATCAACACGCAGCACACGTCCCTCACGGTCGTATTTGGGGTTATTCATACCCGCAACGACCTTGTCCGGCTCCTGTTTGGTGAAGATACATACGCCCGAATAGCCTTTCTTCTCCGCCGAATGGATGTAACTGTGGTAGCCTAACTCCTGCATCGCCATCACGTCGATCTGTTCCGGCTGAGCTTTGCTCTCCTGAATGCAGAACACATCGGGATCTTCGCTTTTCAACCAATCTAACAAGCCCTTGTTGATGGCAGACCGTATCCCGTTCAAATTATAACTTATTATCTTCATAAATTCTCAATTACCAATTCACCTTCGCCCCTTGTATATTGTACATGGCTCCTTTGTACATGATATAGAGTTGTCCGCCGATGATTATCTTCTGATAGCCGTCCACAGCAGGCAACACAAAGGATGTAGCGAGTGTCTGTTCTTTTCCGTTCAGATCCAAACTGATCAACTCGTTCTCCAACACGATATTCGAAATCTTGTAATTGCCCACTTCGGAGAACGATTCGGCACCGGCGGGGAAGGCATCTTTTGCTTTGCCGAAATAGCCGTTTTGAGGCTTGCTTTGATTGTAAGCCGGTGCATTTCCGTCCGCTTCCATCAGGTCAATGCCCATATTCGAGGAACTGTAATTCACCCGGTTTTGTCTCCAGTTATACGAGTTATAATTGATTTTCGTAATGAGGAGTCCTTCACCGGGCAGATACGCATCCCAATTGTACCGCTGGCGGTTCTCCAACATATAGAAAACAGAGGGGTTCGGGCTTGTTACGTCTGCTATCTCTTTGCCGGTACTGTTGATATAACCTGCGGTCTTACCCTCGCTCAGGTCCGGCAAAACATAGGTAGCTGTATCTTTGAACAGTTTGGGTTCAAACCAGCCCATGAACCAACGCTCGTATGCTGAATAAGCCGGAGGCGTATTGCCGTCGTTGTTATAGGGACCGTAGTCCATCACGTCCCATCTGCCTAAGGTCTTATGGGTCGCACTGGTATTGGTCGAATAGATATCCGGCAAGCCCATTATATGGCTGAACTCATGACAGAACGTACCAATACCGGCGGACGCGTTGGTTTGTCCGTCTATCTCGTTCAGACAGCAATAATGGTCTATCGTCTTCCCCTGTAATTCGAACTGTTTGCCGGTATAACTCAGGTCGTACTGGTGTGGCCAGACGGTATAAGAAGCACCGCCGTCCGCCTCGCCTTTTCCGGCATAGATCACTACAACCCAGTCCACCTTTCCGTCGTTGTCATAGTCGTATTGGCTAAAATCCGCACCTTCTGTTTCCGCCGCCAATTGGCATGCTTCGACAATCATCTCATCTGCATGCATATCGTCGCCGTTGGTTTTGTTCTGGCCGTAATAGGAGGCTTTGCGGCTCAGCGTCACGGGACCGAATACATCCAACTGGAGATCGTACTGACCCCAGGACACATCTTTGAAATAGCGGTTGATCGAACCCGTGCCGCCGTTCTCCGTGAAGTTCTCGCCCATGGCCCAATTGATCATATACTCTTTGCTGGTAGAGAACTCAACATCGTCGAAACTAACCAATATAATCGCCCCTTTCGGAGACAAGATAGGCCCTGCCTGCGTTGCTTTCTGCGCCCGGCGAGCGGCATGCTCCGCATAGCGGCTCTGTGCACGACGAACAGCTATCTCTTCCTCGCTCTTGGAGGCCACTACCCGGAAATCACCCTTTTCGTCCGGCTCGATCCATTCGCCGGCTCCGTTCGTAAAATAATGGTATAACTCATCGCCGTGCTGGTACACGGTGATCTCTGTTCCGTCACTTTGTGTCCGCACGAAACCGTCACGTCGTGCCGGTACTGCCATGACGCCCACTGTCATCGCGCATCCCATCAATATACTCAAAATCTTTTTCATAATTGTGCATTGTGCATTGTGCATTGTGAATTGTGCATTGTTCATTGTCACCCCCTCTTCACTCCTCTTTTTTCTAACCATTTTGTTTCGCATTTCCCGCGTTTGTCAGCGTTCTTTGCTTTCCGGCAGCTGGCTACAATCTCGCCCTTTTTGTTTTTCTTGGCGTATTTGTACCACCCGTTTTTGGTCTCTTTGATTTGCCACCCGTCCTCAGTCATCATGAAATGTGACCGTTCGTCTCCGCGCAGATAGGTTCGCAGTGTATCTCCGTTCGGTTGTATGCGTTCTATGATCCCCGGATAAGCCGGCACTTTCGCCGCCTTCTGCGCTTTCACGCTTATCCCCAAAGCTACTGTCGCCATCAAGGCAATCAGTAAAATACTCTTCTTCATATATATTTTTAATTCTTAATTTTTAATTTTTAATTTGTTTAATCTTCTTAAACAACTCGCTGGCGAAGACGAAGTCGTTGAGTGCCTCGTTGTCGCTGGTCATGATCTCATGCCGCGACCCTTGCCATTCCTTTTTGCCGCCTTTTAGGAAGACGATGTTGTCGCCTATCTCCATGATCGAGTTCATGTCGTGGCTGTTGATCACCGTGCAGATGTTGTACTCTTTGGTGATGTCCTGGATCAGCGCGTCGATGACCAGACTCGTCCGCGGGTCAAGACCCGAGTTCGGTTCGTCGCAGAACAGGTATTTCGGCTCTAACACGATCGCTCGCGCAATGGCTACGCGTTTCTGCTGTCCGCCGCTGATCTCGCTCGGCATGAGGTGCCACACCCGTTCCGGCATCTCCACGCGCCGCAGACAGAACTCCGCCCGCTCGCGCATCTCCTCGCGGCTCTTGTGAGAGAACATCTCCATCGGAAACAGCACGTTCTCCATCACGCTCATGCTGTCAAACAGCGCCGAGCCTTGGAACAGCATGCCCACTTGGCGGTGTAACATCCGGATGTCGTTACTTTGCATCTCAGCAATATTCGTGCCATCGTATAAGATTTGCCCCGAATCGATGCTGTGCAAGCCGATCAGACTCTTCATCAGCACGGTCTTACCCGAGCCGGACTGACCGATGATCATGTTCACCTCTCCGTCCCGCATTTCCGTGGTCACATGGTTTAACACCACATTCCCATCAAAACTCTTTACTATATCTTTTACTTCAATCATTCTCTTTTTGTTTTTTTTCCTCCCCCCTCTGAGAGGGGGCGGGGGGGCCTCTCTTCCCCCTTTAGGGGGATTGAGGGGGTCTTGGTGTCTATAGCAGCAACTTACTCAAAATCAGGTCGAGAAACAAAATCATGATATTCGAGTTCACCACGGCGTTCGTGCTCGCTTTTCCCACTTCCAATGCACCTCCGCGTGCATAATAGCCGTAGTAACTGCTCATACTCGTGATCACAAACGCAAAAACCAGCGCTTTGATAATCGCGTACGTCACGAAATAGGGGTTAAACGCGTACTGCACGCCCACCAAATAGTCGTGTATCGTGATGATGTCCGTCAGTGCACCGACGCCGTAACCGCCTATCAGACCTGCCGCCGTGGAGATGATCACCAACATAGGCATCATCGTCATAAACGCCAATATCTTTGGCAAAATGAGGTAGTTAGCGCTGTTCACGCCCATGATCTCCATCGCGTCTATCTGTTCCGTGATACGCATCGTCCCTATCTCCGAGGCAATGTTAGAGCCCACTTTGCCGGCTAAGATCAGACACAATATCGTGCTCGAGAACTCCAACAGCAACGTGTCACGCGTCAACAGACCCGTGATATACGTCGGCAACAACGGGTTTTCCGTGTTGATCTTGGCTTGAATAGTGAGGATCGCTCCGATAAAAACTGAGATCAGCAAAACGATCGGCAGAGACTGAAGTCCCTGTTTCTCCAACTCTCTGCTGAACTGCCTCCAAAACATCCGTTGCCGGTCGGGAAGACGAAGTACTCGACCCATCAGCAGGGTATATTCTCCTATATGTTGAAAAATACGCATACTTACGCAAATTAAAAAGTCTGCAAATTTACAACTTTTTTTGCATATATGCAAATATTTCTTTCATTTTTATTTAATTCGTTTAATTTGTGAACAATATAGAAGAAAAAAATTGTCTTTAATTGTTGATAATTGTTGACCACAAGAAAAAATTCGTTTAATTCGCTTAATTCGTGAATTACTATTGGAACATTTTGGACTAATCCCTTTCTTCTGTCTTTTTTTCCCCTTTTCTTCTTGTGTATGATTGGATCTTTATTAGGATATTATTGGGTTATTATTATGTTATTATTAGGTTATTATTAGGTTATTATCGGGTTAGTCGTATACTAATAGCTACAAACTACCTGTACCCTCACAGACCGCGGGGCATACAAAAATGGCACCCACCGAAGTGAATGCCATTTCTGTATTTACGCCGAAGCGTCAAGAACGGTGATTATTTTACGATAGCACCCTGTGCGTTATAGAGAACACCGTTCTTCAAGATGAGGAGTTGACCGTCGCGAACAACCTTCATAGCCTTAGCCTCTGCCTCGGTGTTACCCAGAGCGGAAGCGGTGTCCTTAACGAAGGTAGCGGAAACAGCAGCAGCGGCATCAGGCATCGTGAACGAGTAAGCGCCCTCAACTGCCTCAACGGTCTCGCCGTTCAGTGTAACGTTTTCAATCTTATATCCCTCTGCCGGAGTAACGGTCAGGGTAATCTTCTCACCCGGGATACCAAGTGTGAACGGAGCATCTACGGAACCGTTCTGTGCCTCTGCACAGTTGATAGCGAACAAAGCAGGAGCTTGGAGATCCTCACCGATCATAATCTGCTGGAATACAACAGCATTACCGTCCATCATCTTGATGCTGATGAGTTCGTTTGCCTCTGCGGTGTGGGTATAAACTTTATCGGTGATGGTCATGCCTGCGTATTCGCCACCATTGATAGAAACGTTCGGAGTCTTTTTGATCTCACCGAATTTGATAGTTACGGTCTTGCCTGCCTCCAGACGGAAGTTGAGCAGAGCACCGTTTTGTTTAACCTTCAGACCGAGGTAAGCATAGTTACGTTGATCTTTACTATTGTCCAATGAATCCAACGAACCGGTGATGTTGGAAGCATAGCCGAGTGCGCCGAGTTGGTTGATAATAGCGTAACCCTTGCCGTTCTCCATCACTGCTTTTTCGATATTGATAGATGTTGCGTACTTCTCCTCGAACTTAGCATAGAGATAAGTCTCAGCGGTGATCTGTGCTTCCAGATTAGCCGGATTAGTGAGATCTTCTTCTGTATACCAGCCTACGAAGGAATAAAGACTCTTCGACTGATATTTTGCATATTCAGCTACAGTGCCGTTAACTGCTACATTCTCGGTACCTAACTCAGTCGTGCCGTCCATGTAGTGTACGGTGAAGGAAGAAGCCTTCGCCAAAGTGATGGTATAGGTGTTCTCGCCAATAGTAGCTTGTGCTTGCCATTTGCCTTCAACATCAGTAGCAGTAACCTTGATGCTATCGTTGGTGCTTACCGGCTCGGTCTCGCCCTCATAGTATGTGTCGGTGTGCTTAACGAAAGCAACTACCGGAGCGTTAACATAAGAGGTGAGGATTGTAAAGGTACCTTCGTTAATCAGGTGAGTTACAAAGTCGGAAGGCAATGACTCACCATCAATAGCTACACCTACGAGAGCAACGTCTGCGTGATCAACCGGTACAGGACGGATAACAGAGATGGAAGATAATACCGGATTCCATTTATAAGTAGCATCGTCTCCGTCGCGAACCAAATAGAGAGAAGTTAAGCCGTTAGCTTCAGCAGGCAACACGATTTTGTATTCAAGAGCCGAAGATGTCTCGGTAGCCAAGTAGAGCAGTTTGGTTTTTGCTTTGTCTCCGAACAAGCAAGGATAGTTACTACCGGCTGTTGTCATAGCGATAATAACGGTGTCGCCCTCTTGGAAAGTTCCATTTGCGAGCGTAATACCGCAGTATTTTCCTTTGTCCATTTTCTTGCTGGAAGAAAGACTTACATCTGCCGTACCACCAACAATACCGGTAACGGTAGCAGCACTACCGCTTGTTAGAGTAGCCTTGATTATCTCACCGCAAATAGTAGAATAAACTTTGAAAGCTACGGTGTCAGCAGCCCACTGATCGGTAGCGTTGTTCGCGTTGCGAGCTTTGCAAACTACGCTGTAAGTACCAGCCGCCATCGGAGTGAATTCCATAGTCTTGCTGTTTGATCCTCCCGGCAGAGTGTTGCCGTTTACAAACCATTCATATTCGTCCGCCTTTACATCAGTAGTAGCAGAGAAAGAGGCTTTTGTGTTAACAACTCCCATTGCCGAACCTGTGATAGTAACCTTAGCTACTGGGTTCGTCTCTGCTGCCGGACGGGTTATGGTAATTGTGCCAAATTTGATATCCGAGTCATTACGCTCTAATGTGAAACTTGATTTACCAGCGATACCATCATTCTCCTTAATAGTATATGTCAATGTATTCGCTGCGTTTTTTGGAAAATTACCAGTTACAACGATGGAACCAGCTAATTTGAAGCCTTTGCCGGACTTGTCGCTAGTAGCACAAGCTCCTTTAAGTGAGATTACATCATCAACTGCAAATGTGCCCTCAGTTAGCGTAAATGTCCATTTTGTACTTGAGTTAAATTTGTAATAGGTCTGATCGTCAACAGTGATTTCATTATTTCCTCCAGTAGCATGTGCACCACCGGACAATACTGCCGAACCATTAGTAGCGGGGTACGTACCAATAGCCGTGGTCGAACTCGTTGCAGTAAACGAGAAAATTTCTGTCTGTGCCATCATGGTCAGTGAAGCCAAAACGGCAGCGGCTAATGTAAAAATCTTTTTCATGTGTTTTTTGTGTTTTAAATTTGTTAAACGAAAAAATTGGTTTTTTATAATAGTTTTATGAACTATTTGCTATCTCCACTTTGCAAATCGACTGCAAAGGTACAACTTTTCGCGCACATATGCAAGTATTTTTGGGAAAAACTTTAAATTTTCTACTTTTTCCGTCAATTTACACCACTTTCCCTCGTGCAATACATAGGATTTCTTAGTCACTATGGTCCGAAAAGAAAAATTCGTTTAATTCGTTTAATTAGTGAACAATAAATTTTTTTGGAATATTTTGGGTTATTTGGACTTAAAGAAAAAAACAGCCCCGCATTGTTGCGGAGCTGTAATGTATCGTGCGCGGCGCGCAGTATGTATAAGGTGTCTTATTTTACCTCTGCACCGAGTGCGTTGAACATCTTGCCATCGCGGATGATCAGCACTTGACCGTCACGGATCACCTTCACAGCCTTGCCGTTGATACCAACATTCTCAAAGCCGGTAGCTTCCTTGCTCAAACCTGCAAATGCTACAGCGTCAAGCACAACGCTACCACTGCGTTGGAGCCAGAAGATATTGGTATCGGCTAAACCATCCTCTTCGGTAACTACATAATAAATGCTCTTGTTGCTTCCCTTGGCTACTTCAGCTGAAAGAGCGATGTTTTTTGTAGAAGAAACGACGTTGATACCAGACGTACCATCGTTAACCGCAATCAAGTCAACCCGTATGATAGAACCGGCAACTAATTTGTTTTTCAACTCAACGCGCAACGAGTCAGCTGCACCTTTGCACAATTGGATGCCTTGACCCTCTTTTATCACGAATGATTCAGCATATTTGTCTTCCTTTGCTCCGGCGAAGTAGATCTTGCCGCCATTGCTTGCCTCAGTCAGCAGTACTTCTGCGTTCTTTGCAGGAGTTTGTTCTGCGCCTGAAAGATCTAGTATAGCGCTTGCTTCGAAGCTGTTCCATTGCGCATAGAGAGTGATGTTGGCGGTCAGTTCGGTACCTGCTGCTACTGTTGTACCGCTACCATCAGCAGCGGTATTCCATTCTACGAAATAGGAGTTCTCCGGACCATCAAACATATTCTCTTTAACGAGCAGAGCAGCATTGTCCACTACATCTTCTACTTCACCATAGTTAGCTTTGTAAGTAGCTACGTAAGTAGTTGCTGTAACCTCATAAGTTACCTCAAGGCAGATGTTAGCTTGAGTTGCGCCGCCGAGATCTGAGAATGCAAAGACAATAGAAGACTCTGCACTAATGCCGGTAATAGCAATGTTTGCAGCTGCACTTGCGTTTTTAGCAGGAAGAGTAGTGACAAATACACCATTCCAATCTGTTCCGTCAATAGCAATAGAACCGATAGTTGCGGCTTTATCATCAGAGTTTGTAACACCGGTAAAAGTCAGCGCAGTGATCTTGTAACCTTTGTTTACATTGATGACCAAAGTGTCATTTTTACCACCTTTGCTTCCTGAATTAAGACGTACTTTGATACCTTTGTTCGGCATCGGAGTTACTTGTACTCCTCCCTTTCCTGCAATATAAGCACCCGGAATAGTGTAACTGGTACCAACGACGGCAGCATCAGCTGTTCCTGTGTTGGCGCTTGTTTCTGTTGCTGCGAACATGCTTGCTGTGAAAAGCATTGCAGCTGCTAATGTAAAGATTTTTTTCATGTTTTTTTGTGTTTTTAATTTGTTAAATGAAAAAATTGGTTTTATATAATAGTTGTGTGAACTATTTTGCTAAATGAATTTTACAAATCGGGTACAAAGATACAACAAATTTTGCATATATGCAAGAAAAAAGGGCAAAAACTTGCATTTTTACCCTTTTTCCGTCAATTTAGTGCACTTTGTTATTTCACTACGGCTCCTTGTACGTTGTACATTTTGCCGTTGTGCAGGATATAGAGTTGTCCGTCACGGATCACTTTGGTAGCCTTTGTTGCCGCCTCGGTGTTTTCAATAGCGGTAGCACCTTCCGGCAGAACAACGTCCGCAATCTCCTCGTTGACCATGATCTGCTTGATGACAACGGTCGCATCGGTGGTGGTGATGATCTCTACATAACGGTCAATGACCGGATTAATACCTAACGACAGAATTTCTGCGGCCTCTTCTTTGCGTAAGGTTCTGTATTCACCGTTAATACCGAGCGTGAGCGAGTCGGATACATGACCGAATTTAACCTTCAGGGCATCTTCGCCTTTCTTGAGGTAACCGGCAATTTTAGCACCTTTCTTCTTGAGTTTGAGTCCCAGATACGGCTCGTTACGACCTGCTCCCTTGCTGTCATCGAGCGAATCCAAACTATTAATATTCAAATATTCGATGTTGGCATTAGCCAGTACGTCGTTGAATGCTGCGTTATTCTTTCCGTTATCCAATATCCATTGTTCAATGTTAACGGATTTCATGTATTGCTTTCCGTGTTTCGCGGAGCAGGTAACCTGTACTTGCGCACTCTTTTCTCCAATTGTCAAAGTCAACAGGGCAGTGGCAACTTCTGCATCTGCTTCGTTTTCGTATGTCAATATTACTTCAGCATTCAATTTGCCGTCAGCGTCAACGGTTACGGATGTCGGGCTTACGCTTAATCCTGCTATCGGTTGCATGTCCAGATCATACGTGCCGGGAGTTAGGTATTTTCCGGAGAATACCACCTTTTCGTTAGGCTGAGCTTGTGCATCCGTTACTGTCAATTTGACGGAAGCAGGGCTGACAGACAACTTCGGTTCTTTGCTGCATTCGCGCGTTACAGAGATGTATGCCACAGTCGGGTTCCATGCAGCCGCGTCGTCCGGACGATAGAGATATAACGCCGTTTTGCCGTTAGCTGCTGCGGGTAACTCTATTTCATTATTTCCTGCAACACCCCAGTTTCCTTCTTCGGCTTGGTAAACAAGGTCTGTACCTGCTTTGTCTCCATAGATAGCCATAGTACCTTGACCGGCAGCAGCGGAGGTGTTTATATTGAAAATATCTCCTTCTGCAAAAGTAGCCCCGTCTTTCAAAACGACACCGATATACACATTTTTATCCAGTTTGTATTTACCGTTTGACAAATTGGAGTCGAATGTTCC
Organism: uncultured Bacteroidales bacterium; assembly: GCA_946534715.1. Lineage (GTDB taxonomy): Bacteria > Bacteroidota > Bacteroidia > Bacteroidales > Paludibacteraceae > Colicola. Next base: position 28,020 of record CAMNCW010000045.1, read on the forward strand.
GCCTATAATTCCGGTTACATTGGCGGAATTTCCGCCTTTCAGTTCGGCTTTAATCAACTCTCCGCATATGGCTGTTACCACCAGTTTAAGTTCTGCGGAAGCAATCCATTCATCCGTGGCGTTGAAGTCGTTTCGCGCCTTGCAGACGATGCTGTGTTCGCCTTCTACTGCGGTGTATTTGAACTCAGCGGCATTGGTGTTGGCATCTTTGCCATCTACTGACCAAGCGAATTGGGTTGCATTAGCTGCTGTAGCGGTATAAACCAGTTCAGCTCCAACATAAGCCTCTTTCGGGCCATCGATAGTAACCGCACTGACCGGGTTCTTGGTCAGAACGGTCAATTCTAAGAATGACTCTTGTGCGCAAACGTCACCTGCTGCCTCCTGCGATGCCAGGAATTTATGTTTGCCTTCCACTGCAGTCCACTTGTCCGTGATCACATTGCCGTTAGCGCCCACGATGGTAACCGGGTTTCCGTTACCGCCTTCGGTAGTGAATGTAACCTCATCGCCCACGTAGATTGTCTCTTTGTCTGCTTTCAGTACCAATTCCTTCTCCGGCGCGTTGCAAAGAGGAGCAGTGGTGACGAATGTAAAACTGAGCAGTTTGGCTCCTGTGGAAGAAGATACTTCGGTATAAATACGATAGTATTTCCCTGCCTCGAAAATGAAATCTTCTGCCGGGGTTCCGGTTGTCAGCATTTCCTCTACTTCGCCGTTTTTAGGAAACTTGATATTATTGGCAGCTACCCTTTCTGCGTACAATAGGGCTTGTCCCGTTTGGCCGGAAGCGGATTTAGAGTCGCTGGCTACTGAATATTGACCTTTGCTCTCTTTTAGTATACCAACGGTTGAATAGTATGTTTTGTCTTCGTCCAATGCATTGTCCAAAGCATATTGCATGACGGTTTTATTGCTTCCGACAGCATCTTTGCAAAGTTTAAAGAACCGAGCGTCTAAATCTTTGTCAATCTTGACGTTTTGGAGAGTCCGGTCAGAAGAACCTGCAGCTCCTTTAATTTTTAGAGATACGTTTACAGCAGGACTAAAAATAAAGCCCACACGGTAAGGGTTCAAATTGGAAGCCTCAACCTTTGGACCTTCATTGCTGATAAAATAAAGAGCATTACCCGTGAGCACAGCGCCATTAGCGGGACCAGCCTGAGAATAAGAGAAGCCATTCGTACCGGCCGCAGTCCATTCAAAAGTGAAGGTTTCTTCATCTGCCCACAAACTAAAACTTGCCAGAACGGCAATTGCTAATGTGAAAATCTTTTTCATGGTCTTTCGTGTTTTTAGTTAAATAAAAGATTGGTTGTATAGCGTTTTGCTAACTTTACTTTGCAAATCGAGTGCAAAGATAATACTTTTTTCGCATATATGCAAATAATTACGCATAAAATATATGATTTTTAACAAAAAACGTCAAAAAATGCTCATTTATTTGGTTATTCGGAAAAAAAGCAGTACTTTTGCACCCGTTATGAAACGCAGTATATTATCTCTTCTTTTTATTTTAACGGCACTCCTTTGCCGCGCGGCAGTGATTAGTTATGATCATGAGTTCCATGTGCTCAATACTCCGCCCCGAACAATCGCTTTTTCCAATAACAATAAAACAGCAACGGTTAGCGGCACGCTGCCTTTGGTGTATAACTGTTATGCTAAAGCAGAATTTGGATCTGATTGCAAGTACGGGTCAGTAATTAGCCTTAATCTTGCTCAAAAAGGTGATTCTGTGATAATTACACCTGCTGTAGATAATCTAAAAGGACTTCAGATCTTTTATTATACGACTGATGCATCAAAGGCAGGAATGAATATCTTTATCTCTTCCGATGCGCGAACGTGGACACAATTGTCGGAGGAGGAACTCCTGAAATCTCCTAACTCGGTTATGGCTACTTTTTCTTCCGGACCGGGCACTTATGCCGTCAAAATAGTGAACGCCAGTTCCACTACATCTAACTGCATTTCTATCTTCAAAATAACTTACGAAACCGATCCCTGTCCCAATTGTTTCCGTTACGTAGCAGAGTAATCCGCTCGCGCCTCTCTCGTGGGCATTTCGCCGCTCGATGCGCCTTTTCGTAGCCATGTATCGTCTGCCCGACAAGCAAGCTTTTCGTTAAAAAATCATTTTGATACCTAAAGATCCGCGAAAGACTCCCGGCAGAGTTTCGAAATACCCACTTAAATGGTTAACGAATGACTAAGAATATATAAGAACAGCTAACGCTCAATTTTTGAACATAGCGTTCGAAAAAAATGACATGGCAAAGTTGACCAAGTTGGCAAACTTCAGGCAGAACTTTTTTTTTGCATGGCGATATTGTCGTTTTTGGCGATATCGCCAATATCGCCAAGATTGTCATGCAAATTTTTATAGAACCGGCATGGCATGCCGGGGAAAGGAAGAAGCAAAGGAACGGGGTGTCGCTTTAGCAAGCGACGCAGAGGACGAAAAGAGGAGGAGAGGCGCACCAACCGGGAAAGTTTAGTTATTTAGATGTTGTAGAACATAAAACAGGTCAATTATTAAGAAACGACTACACCTTATTATTATTCGCACGCGTATAGGGGTCAAAAATTTGCACAATTCAAAGATTAATATTAATTTTGCACGCTTTTTCAGGCTTACTGAGCACCAAATATTGCTCAAAACCTTAAAAAACGTGCATTTTGCTATATATACTTTGCAATGCGCACTCCGTCCGCAAAAGCCAAAAGATAGAAATAATAAAATTGAAAATATAAATTATATGAATATGAAAAAGACTACTAAATTTTACAAACATTTATTCATCATCTGCCTTCTATTGGGGCTGAGCAGCAATGTCTGGGCTGGCACGTACTATGGCAAATGCAACGCCTATGCGGTATTTGATAATGGAATTAACCGAACAGCTGGAGGTGTATATGTAAGTCTCAACGGAAACTGGCCTTCCAATGATGACAATTATATTGCCAGCGATAATTCATCAAAGAATCAATATACTGCGGCATGGAATAGTAGTGTGAATTTTTCAGTCAACTTGCAGGCCAAGGCATGGCCGGGCTATCAATTCGACGGATGGTACGACCAACAGGCAAACGGTAGTTTGAAGTCTTCTAATGCAAAATATTCGGAGACTCTGACTGCTACCTCCAAAAGTGAAGGCTCTCCTACTACCATTAATCGCTATGCCTACTTCTCTTTGGCTAAGTTTACTGTGACATTCAATGCCAATGGTGGTAGTGTAGAAACCGGGACCAAAGAGGTTACCTATACCAAGACTTATGGTAAATTGCCTACGCCTACGCGCGAAGGTTATGAGTTCGCAGGTTGGTACACAACTGCAACGGGTGGCAATGAAATAACCAGTTCTTCTACTTTTAATCTTACAACGGCGCAGACTTTGTATGCCCATTGGAAACAAACAGTCACTTTTGACGTAAATGGCGAGGGTGGCAACGTGAATCCTGCTACCAAACAAGTCATAAACGGATATACATATGGCGAGTTGCCAACTCCTACACGCCGCTTTTACGATTTTGCAGGGTGGTTTACTGCGGCAGAAGGAGGTACGCAGGTAACTGCTGCAACCAAGGTGACAGCTACTGAGCACCACTCGCTCTATGCACATTGGACATTGCATCCCGAAGATCAAGTGGTTAATTGGGGTACGATGTTGCTCTATATGGCTAAGAACACACGTCAGGCTATTGCGCCGGTAACCAACTCCGGCATTACTTCATATACTTGCGTGTCTGATAATGAGGCTGTCATTAGCATTGACGGCGGATATCTGGTTGCTAACGTTCCGGGCGAAGCAAACATCACTATTAACTTTGATGGTAACCAGTATTTCAATCCGGCTACGATGACGGCTAAGTTTACTGTATTGAACAAAGAGACACCTAATTTCAGACCCAATGGCTTTAACGCTGAAGGCACCAACGAACTGAAAGTGGACGATATCGTTACACTCAGTCTGACTAATGTCAGCGAAGGATTGAACGGCCAATTTACGGCTGTAGCCACTACGGATGATGTAATAGGTATCACACGTGACGGCAATGCGCTTGTCTTTACAGCTCTGCATGAGGGTAGTACATCTATTACTGTTAGCCAAGCAGATAATGAAGATTTCTTTGCAGCTACCCAAACTTATACGTTCAATGTTACACGCTATGAGCCGGAGTTCTCGCTCACAGCAACCAATTTAGAGTTGGGGCAGATTGCTACTCTTTCTCTTAACCATGTAGATGGGCAAACTATTACGTTTGAGCCGGAAGGCATTGTGTCATACGATGCCAATAGCGGTCTTATCACGGCTATGGCTCAGGGTACAACTACACTCAGCATCTCGCAGCCGCAGACCAATAGCATTGCAGCAAAAGACGCACAATATACCATTACGGTTAGCAAGAAAACACCAACACTTACCGTTATCATGAACGATGAGCCTGCCACAAATCTGACCATTCTTAGAGGTGAAACAGTAAATGTCAGTTTTGAGAAAGAGTCGGACGCAGAAGTAGTGGTAACTAATATTAGCGGTGCTCAGTTCGTTTCTTATGTAGATGGTGTTATGACCACCGGTGGTGTTGGTACAGCTAAGTATCGTGCTACTTTGGCAGAAACGGATACCTATCAGGCTAAGTCTGTAGATTTCACGGTGAAGGTAGAAGCATATGCGGGTCACCTTACTATCTCCGATCGTGCATATACGATAGGTAGTGGTAGTGCTACGGATTGGACACACAAATATGAGACCATGCACTTTGAGGGAATCCCGGATAAATTGTCGTTCAACTATGCATATTTATATGTTGCTGAATCTAATATTGGTAATCCTACGCTAAATTTTGATGGCTTAAGCGATGTGGCGAAGTTCTTTTTACAATCTGTTGAAGAATCAAAAAAAGGCCACGACAATATACATATGTTGTATGTAGAGCAGAGTGCAGATGGTAATACCTGGGAAACTATCTGGACAGATGATGACGCAACCAACAAAGATACCCGTTCGTCGGGTGAAATTCAATTGAAGAATACCACACGCTACATCCGTTTCCACCACTCATGTAACTTCTCGAACTCATACACCAATATTCATGTCTCGGAACTCAAGTATGTAGAAGATCCGGATCCGAAAAGCATTGATTTCGGATCAGCAGTTATCAACTCGGGCGAGGTAAGCAAGACCTCTATCATCAATTGGTGTAATATTGCGCCTATGACTGCCAGCTGCAGCAACTCTCGTTTCACGGTTACTCCTGCACAGTTTGGTAACTTTGAGCAGGCTGGTACACAGATTCTGACCATCAGCTACACTCATACCAATGAGGATGGTGTACAGGAGGGAGATATCACTATCACCAATGGCACTCAGACCAAGACGATTCATGTCAAAGCTACCACTACCAAGCGTCCGCAGGCTATTAATTGGAATGCAGACTTGGCAGCAACCGGTTTTGCAATGAATATCGGTGAACAATATCCGAACGAAGACGTTATACCTGTAGTGGCTACTGCAACCAATGGTGAGCGTATTACCTATGTCTCGGATAACTCCGAGGTGATTGAGGTGATTGCCGATACGGCTCTGTTAGCGAAATCCATCGGTACGGCGAATATCACAGCTTATCAGGCTGGTGATGCTGAATATGAGGAAGTTAGCAGCATAAAGCAATTTACGGTAACCGATCTCCGTAAACAATCGATTACATGGAATCAAAACCTCTATGGCCTGTTGACAACCAGTGGTTCTGTGGAATTGAATGCAACTGCTACCAGCGGTGGTGAGATCACTTATACTTCTGCTAACACGAATGTAGTGAAAATAGAGGGTAACATCCTGACCGTAGTGGGCGAGGGTGAAACTACTATTACGGCTACGCAAGGCGGATATACGGATAAAGAAGGTGTAGAATGGCTTGCTGTATCGCAGAACAACTATGTCATTGTTCGCAATCCTGCATCCCAATGTAACGAAAAAGCACTATCGCAAGGCTCTTTGACGCTCAATGGTAGCAAGAAACAACAGGACTATAATCTCAACGGTGTTCCTGCCGTACTGACTTTCACCGCTAAACATGGTACAAAGAACAGCAGTTCGTGGGGAAGTGCTTCATATTCACCCCTCATTGTAGAACAATACCTCTATGAAAATGGTATTTTTGAATGGTACGTGGTATATAACGAAGTAGTAGGCACTGGCGATACCCAGTCCGGCAACATCGCTATCAACGAAGCGGCTACCAAACTGCGTTTCCGTACACTGGAAACAGGTACCGATCACACGATCAGCAATATTCAGGTTTCGCGCAAGAAATTCATGCGTGCGGATGTGGCTTCTGTGGATCAAGAGGCTGAGACCTATACCGTTTGGCAGAAGACGATTACCGTCAGTCACTCCAATATCGACCTGATGACCCTCTCTACCAAACAAGGTCTGTTGAACTTGAGCAGCGCAACGCTGGGCGAAGGATGCGGCTCTTACGGCGACGATGTGTTCACCGTCAACTTCACGCCTTCGGCGAAAAATCAGGAATACAAAGATACGATTGTTATTACCGATGGTAAGGCACAGCCTACTACTATTGAGATACCCGTACGCCTTGTTACCAAGGGTCTGAATCAGTCTATCAGCGACTTCGAACTGCCCGCTGAGGCTCTCGCTACCGATGAGATAGCTGTTGCAACTACCGCTTCCAGCGGTTTGGAGGTATCTTTCCTTAGCTCCGACAGTGCTGTGGCTTATGTAGAAGCAGGTAAATTGGTTATTCTCAAAGCAGGCGAGGTGACAATCACCGCCGTGCAGGAAGGAAACGAGAAATACAATGCGGCTCCTTCGGTAGGAAAGACTATCATTATCAACAAAGTATCTACCTCTGTCACCACCGCTCCTGTTGCAGCAACGATCGTCTATGGACAGACGCTGAGTGAATCGGCACTGACCGACGGAGAAGCTACCGTAGCCGGTTCGTTCCAATGGGAGACCCCGGAAACCAAACCGGCAGCAGGCACACCGAACTATAATGTGATCTTTGTTCCTGAGCAGGACGGCATTTATGCAACATCCACTACGATTGTCAGTGTGCGCGTAGAGAAAGCAACACCGGTGGTAACCGCTTGGCCGACAGCTACGGAGATTACAATCGCCCAGAGTGTAGGCGATGCCGAATTGCAGAACGGCGAAGCAAACGTGGAAGGTACATTCGCATGGAAGAACCCGTCTGAGAGCCGTCTGAAGCCCGGTACATATGAGCGTACGGTTGTCTTTACGCCGGCTGATGCTAACTACAACACCGTGGAAAACGCTGTGAACGTGACGGTTATCAATGTACTGGCACGCGTAATTGACAAACCCGAACCGGTTGTGGAAAATCCTGTTTATGGCATGACTCTGAAGGATGTAACGCTGCAAGGCGGTAGCGCGAACATAGCCGGTTCTTTCGCATGGAAAGATAACACAACTCCGCTTCTCGCCGGCACGAATGATTACTCCGTGGTATTCACTCCGGAAGATTTGGAACTCTATTCGCCGGTAGAAACAGTCGTTTCTTTGACGGTAGCCAAAGCAACTCCGACCATAACCGTTCAGCCTGTAGCCGGCGAGTTGACTTATGGCAACTCTCTCAAAGTCTCCGTATTGAGCAACGGTGCCGCAAGCGTTGAAGGTGCATTCGCATGGAAAGAAGGCGAGAAAGTGCTGACAGTAGGCGAGAGCGCGCAAACGGTGGTATTTACTCCGACGGATGCAGATAACTACAATACTGTAGAAACCGAAGTGAATGTAACGGTAGTCAAGACACCATTGACCATTACCGCTGAAAACAAAGAAGGACGTTTCGGCGAAGCGGCTCCCGAGTACACCGTTGCTTATCAAGGCTTCGTGCCGGAAGAAACAGCAGCTATGCTCGGCGGTGAACTGACCTTCGCGTGCGACTATGAGGCAGGCATGCCTGTAGGCGAATATGAGATCGTTCCGAGTGGTTTGAGTTCCGATAATTATCAAATCGTCTTTGTACCCGGCAAACTGACCGTAATTGGTGCCGCTGTGACCGCTACAGCTCCTGTGGCTAAAGAGAATATGTCTTATGACGGTTCGGCGCAAGAGTTGGTGGTAGCCGGCGAAACGAATGACGGAGAAATGCAATATTCGCTGGATAACGAGAACTGGAGTACCAATGTGCCGACAGGCGTTGACGCCGGTGAGTACACGGTATATTATAAGGTGATCGGCGATGAGAACCACAGCGATCTGATTGTGGACGAACCGATCCGCGTGATGATTGCTAAAACAACTCAGACAATCGTTTGGTCGCAGGAACTGACGGAAATCAAAGCAGGCAGTGCGCCTCTCCAGTTAACTCCGATCGCATCTTCCGGTCTGGAGGTGACCATTGAGAGCTCCGATCCTACGATCGCTTATATTGACGAGGAGAATCAGCTGCACGCCCTGGCTTCCGGTGAGGTGACAATTACCGCTAAACAAGAAGGCACAACCAATTATGCAGCTGCTGAGCCTGTTCAACAGAAACTGACCATTTTGGCGGCAGTCGATATCGATCCTGTCGAGCCGGGTGACACCCGCTTGAAACAGCATATATATTGGGAATTTGGCGAAAACTATACGGAAGGCGACGTGATTGATATGAAAGACTTCTGGGATCAGACGATTTATATCTATGTGGAGGCACAAAATACTAATGGCAAGTGGACCGAAATGAATGTAAACCTCGTCAGCTCGGATAATACGGTGGCTTCTGTTTATGATGCAGGAGACGGTGAGTTCTACTTATCTCCGCTGTCAGCAGGCACTGTAGTGATTACAGCTGTTCAGGCAGGAAACGAGACCTATCAGCCGGTTGCTTCTTCGAAGACCTTTGTGATCGTTGACACGCGTACAGTGGTAGATCCTACTACCGGTTGCGAGAACGTAGAAGCAGGCGCAAAGGCGGTTAAGATCATCCGTGACGGCCAACTCTTCATCATCCGTGGAGACAAGACCTATACTCCTTCCGGTCTTCTGGTGAAGTAAAACTACTTATCATCAATATGGAAAGAGGTGTGTCGGAAGGCACATCTCTTTTTTTTGTGATGTGTTATAAAACATGAAATGTTCAATTATTAAGAAACGGCTACACCTTATTATTATTCGCGCGTATATACGCGAGAAAAATTTGCATAATTCAAAGAATTATATTAACTTTGCACACTTTTTTTGCTGTAAAGTGCCACAAATGCTTAGCAAAATCTTAAAAATCGTATATTTTGTAAAGTCGAGTTGGCAATTGTCCACATATTAAACAAAACGGCGAATTGAGCGAATTAAACTAATTTATAAGTTCACGAATTAAACGAATTAAACGAAATATATAATCAAAAATCGAAATCATAAAATCATGAAAATGATGAAAAATATATTCAAAATTATGAAAGAAATGATGAATATTAAAATGAGTGCGGAGATGAATAAGGGGATTGAAAATCTCAAAAATCTCATGCAAATTTTTAGCGATATCGTCAATATCGCCAATATCGCCATGCAGATTTTTAAGCGTTCGGCGGCTGAGGCGCTCCGTACTGTACCCGTGAAGAGTACGGTAAAGGTAGCACAAAGGTCTAGGATTAGTCCGTTGCGCTATGCTTTCGCTATGGTGGCGATGATGATTTTAGGCGGATGGAATAGTGAGGTGTGGGGATATGATTATGTTGCAAATGTTGCTATTGGAGAAGGAAAAGGACGCGCTTATGCTGAGTGTTATAGTGATGCATGCTGTGGTCGAGGCGGATTGAAAGCAACAACTGAAACAGCAAATTCTTCGATAATACAAACTGCCAAATGTGAAATTTCTTTACCAACAACTCAAGGTCACTTAATATTTTATGCGAATCCAGAAAGTGGTTATAGTTGGGTTGGATGGTACAAAGAGGTTGGCTGTTCTAATTTAGTCAGCAGTGATCAGACGTATACAACAGATAAAGTAACGAAAGGTTTAAATGTGACATGCTATGCTAAATTTACTCCGAATTCATATACGATAGCGTACAATAACAATGGTGGTTCTGGGAGTATGGATAATACATCTGCAGAGTATGATGAGGAGGTGACTCTGAGGACGAATACTTTTTATAAGAGAAAATATACAGTAACATATAACGCCAATGGTGGAACGTGCGCAACGAGTGTTGATTATGCTTGCTATCCTTTTGAGGGATGGAAAAAAGAAAATGCAGGAGTCTCTTATGCAGATGGCGCAACTGTAAGTAATTTAACTGCTACAAATGGTCAAATAGTTACTATGTATGCTCAATGGGGAAGCGGGACGACAGCAGTAATTCTACCGACGCCGACAAAAGATGGATATCAGTTTGATGGGTGGTATGTGGGATCTATTGCGCCGGCAAATAAGATAGAGACAGCAACTTATACTCCGACATCGAATGTGACGTTAGTAGCAAACTGGGTTGATAAGTATGATTTAGATATTCGGGGTGTTAGTACTACTATCAGTAATGAAGCTTGGAATCTGACAGATGCTTTTGAGTTTGTTCGTGCGGATAAAGAGCACATGACTGTAAACATCGGAAATGAGGATGTAATTGGTTATGATATGGAAAACAATACCATTACCGCGAAGGCAATAGGTTCATCAACCATTTCTTTTACACAAAATACCTCTGCAACGGTTAATGAAGGTACTTCTTCTGTATGGACGATTAAGGTAGATAGTGTAGCAAACACTTTAGCGGTATTGGATACAACGTTTACCAAATATGTGGATGATGAAATTATAGGTGTTCGTTCTGGTCAAAATAGTAATGGAACAATTAGTACGACAAGCAGCAATTCGAATTTGGCGCACTATGATATAGTAAATAACAAGATTGTTATTCCGAATACTGACGAGCTGTCATCGCCATTAGGTAATGTTACAATCACTATAACACAAGCAGCGACTGCTAAATATAAATTTAAGAAACATACCATTACTCTGACGGTAAATAAAAAAACTCCATCATTCTCTGGATCGGCATATAACGATTTGAAAGTGGATGATGTGCAGACAGCGGATTATAGTTATTCGAATGTATCTGCGGCTAAGCCGACAGCAAGTAGCGATGATGATTTTTATTATACGATAGATGATATT
>CAMNCW010000046.1 GCA_946534715.1 uncultured Bacteroidales bacterium
CCGGTTCAATTGTTCATCCGAGCCAAGTAAAAAAGACCTCTCCAACTCCCGTAAAGGGGGAGAGAAAGGACACAAAAGTTAAGAAAAAGTTGTACTTTTTACTTAAAAACTTGCATATGTCAAAAAAAAGTTGTAACTTTGCACGCTAAATGAAAATAATAGGCTTTGTACATAGCAACGGAGCGCCGGAAATGGTACTCAAAGGTGATAGTTGTCTGCTCAACGGTCGTAAGCCGATGTTCATCCCTGAATGGACGAAGGAACTTGGAGTGACCGATTGTTTTATCTTGCGAGTGAGCCGTTTGGGCAAAGAGATCGCCCCTCGGTTTGCAGAGCGATATTACGATGCAGTAGCTCCCGGAGCAGACTTTGTGGCAATGGACATTCTGCGCGAGTTGCAAAAAGAAGGAAGACCATGGACGACGGCCACCTGCTTTGACTATTCTCTGGCGATAGGAGAATGGACAGAAGTACAAGGGGACAAAGTACAATGGACAAAGGAATCGTTGGTAATTTCACCTTCGGATGCGATTGCGCGAGCCAGCAAAGTGATGACAATCCGGCAAGGCGACCTGATTTATATTCAATCAAACAAAGCGCCCCGTGCGGTGCAAAAAGAAGAAATTATCCGCGTCGAGATCGACGGAGAAGAAAAACTATATTGCAAAATAAAATGAGAAAGATTGTTTCCATAGTAGCCATATTGGCGATAAGCTTGTCCATGACGGCCGGCATTCACACGTATGTGGATAATTCCGTATTGAATAGCGGAAAGTGGGTAAAGATCCGTGTGAGCGAATCCGGTGTGTGCCGCATGAGTTTCAGCGAATTGGAGCGCGCCGGTCTCAATCCGAGCGAGTTACGTGTGTTCGGATATGGCGGCGCACAGAAATTACAAGATTTCAGCAAATCCAATATAGACGATCTGCCGCAAGTACCGGTGTATGTAGGAAAAGACTTTGTGCTTTTCTGGGTGCAAGGTCCGATCAGTTGGTCCTACACAGGCTCGCGTTTTACGCATACCCGGAACACGTATTCGGACTACGGATACTATTTTCTCACGGATAATACCGGTTCGATGCTGGCACCTACCGAAGGCGATGTTGTTACCGGCACACCGACAGAAATCACGAAATATCCGTATTATCAGGTACACGATTACGACTCTATCAACTTGATAGACCGTGCAGGCGTATCAGGCGGCGGACGAACCTTCTATGGCGAGCAATTCAGCATCAACAAACCGCGGACGTTCACGTTCTCCACTCCCAATGCCTTGACCGACGAACAGAGTACTGTATATATGGAGTTGGCGGCTTACTCATCAGTGGCATCCAATTTCAGCGCAAGCGTGAACGGCGGCAATACAAAGACCATCAACATTTTAGCAGCCACCGACAACTACACCCGTGCAAAGACCGGTTTGACGAATATCAAACAGATGTCCACGGCAGGGCAACAGAAAGTGAAATTAGAATATCAATGCTCTCTGGCGAGCGCGTTAGGATGGTTGAATTTCATCGAAGTAACCACCCCGAGTGAATTGAAGATGACCGGAAGCTGGATGCCTATCCGCACAAATGTGAACTACAAGACCTCTGCTCCTGTCCGTTTCCATTTGACCAATACGACGGAGAACATCCAGATTTGGGATGTAACCGACAAGACGCATATCGTCAAAATGCCGAGCACGTACGAAAACGGCGAGACCCAATGGATCGGCACTCAGACAGACGGCATCCACGAATACGTAGCCGTCAACCCAGATGGCACGAATTGGGTTACCGTAGATGAGAAAGAGACACACGCAATTTCCAATCAAAACCTACACGCGCTCAAGAATATCGACTACGTTATTATCTGCCCGGAAGGATTTGAAGAGGAGTCAAAACGTCTGGCGAAAGCCCATGAGGAGAAAGAGGCGATCACCTGGGCTGTTGTAACCGACCAACAGGTGTATAACGAGTTTTCCTCCGGCACACCGGACGCGACCGCCTACCGCTGGCTGATGAAGATGTTATACGACCGCGCAGATGGAAATGCTATTCAGAAGCCCAGATGGCTTTTGTTAATGGGTCACGGTTCGTTTGACAACCGCAAAATACTGTCCTATTCCGGTGTCAGCCTGCTGCTAACCTATCAATCCAAGAACTCGGAGAATGAAGTGAACGCCTACTGCACGGATGACTATTTCGGCTTTTTGGATGACTCAGAAGGCGAATCCGATACGGCAGGACGCATGGATATAGGTGTAGGACGTCTGCCGGTATATAATTTAGAGGAGGCGCGTACAACAGTAGATAAATTGATCGCGTACATACGTAACGAAAATGCCGGCAGATGGAAAAACCAAATCGTCTATTTAGCAGACGACGGCGAAAACGGCACTCATACCATCACCGCCGAAGAAAGTGCGGAGTTAATGCGACTGAAGAACCCGGATTTTGTAGTGAACAAGATTTATCTTGACGCCTATCCGCAGGAAGTGAACGCCAGCGGAGAGAGTTATCCGTTAGCAAAAAACCGTCTGGACAATCTGCTCAAGAACGGCGTGCTCTTCTTCGATTATTCGGGTCACGGCGGCTATAACGCCATAACCAACGAGTCCATAATGAACATCCGCGATATTGAGAAGATGACCAACCGCAACCAAGCCTTCTGGCTGTTTGCCACCTGCGGTTTTGCGGAGTGCGACGGTGGAAAACGTTGTAGCGCAGAGTCAGCCGTTCTCAATCCAAACGGCGGAGCAATCGGCGTCTTTTCAGCGACTCGTACGGTGTATGCCTCTCCTAACACGGAGTTGAACCGCAGTGTGACAGACACGCTCTTCAGCCACTCCACTCCGTTCCGTTATGACATAACCATCGGTGAAGCTTGCGCAAGAGGTAAAAACAGGCTCGGCTCGGATGCCAACAAAATGGCCTATGTACTGCTCGGCGACCCAGCTATCCATCTGAATTACCCAACACAATATCAGGTATATACCAAACCGACAGCCAAAGACACCCTCAACGCCCTGAGCGTACAGCATTTTGAAGGCGAGATTATTGACGAGGACAATTTCGTAGTGGAAGATTTCAACGGAACCGTGGATATCACAATCTACGACAAACTACAAGTTATCAAGACCCGCGACAACGATGCCGCGCCGGAAGATGCCAACGAATTGCAATACAACGACTACCCCAATACAATCTTCTCCGGATCGGCAGAAGTGAAAGAAGGTAAGTTCGGGTTCACTTTTATGGTTCCAAAAGATATCCGCTACAACTACGGCAACGGACGAATCGTATATTATGCCTCGACTGCCGACTCGCTGGAGTTAGCAGAAGCAGTAGGTCACTATGAGCAATTTACGATAGGCGGAACCGGCTCTTCATTCTATGCCGACACCGTAGGACCGGAGATGAAGATTTACCTGAATTGCCCGGATTGTAACTGCAAAGAGTGCAAAGACACCATGACCTTCAAGACCAACTCTACCCCACGGTTCTTCGCGGAACTGTACGACGAACATGGTATCAACACCGCCGGCGCAGGTATTGGTCATGATCTGCTGATGATTGTGGATGATGATCCGGCGCAGATATACACACTCAATGAGTATTTCATTGCCGCGAACAGCAGTTATCAGAAAGGAACAATAAGTTACCTTATGGGTGCAATGCCGGACGGCGCACACAGTCTAACCTTCAGAGCATGGGATCTTTTAAATAACAGCACAACCAAGAGTTTGAATTTCATCGTGCAAGCCGGTATCGATCCTACGATTCACTCCGTTACCAGCTATCCGAACCCCGTACAAGCTACCGGTATCGTCAATATATTGGTACAATACGATCAGCCGGACGAACTGCTGAATGCAGAATTGTACATTTACAACCTCAGCGGACAGATGGTTTACATGAATCCGCGTAACAACTCGGAGCAAATGACGGTTAACTTGGCGGATATCAATCTTCTCCCGGGCGTATATGTATATAATGTGCGCCTCAAATCATCGGGAAACAAATACAGTGCTTCCTCAGGAAAGATAATAATCACTAAATAATAAATACTAATTAAAACCAATATTTTGCCTATGAAGCAAATCGCTTGAAGAATATTTTACACCGTTATGATGATATAACGAACATTTGAATAACAACAAATAACAATAACAAAACTAAAATGAACAAGAAAATTCTTTTATCATTGCTCGCTATCGCATTATGCAGCAACGGTTTTGCACAGGCGACCCGCGAGGCTAACCCTGTAATTACTTCGATGCCGTCCCTTTCCATCGCTCCAGATGCACGTGCAGCCGGTATGGCTGATGTGGGTGTTGCAACGGAGGCTGACTTTAACTCACAGTATTGGAACCCGGCTAAGTATGCCTACATGTATTCCAAAGGTGGTCTTACCGCCAACTACACACCGTGGTTGCGTAAGTTGGTAGGCGACATTGATCTGGCTTATTTGGCAGGTTTCTACAATTTCGGTGAATTAGCCGGAGGTATCGGTGCCAGCTTCACCTATTTCTCTATGGGTGATGTAGTGCTCATGGACTTAAACGGAACCAAGTTGCAAGACGTACGTCCGAACGAATGGGCTCTTGACCTCAGTTATTTCCGTAAACTGCATGAGTATGTATCTATGTCCGTTGCCGTACGTTTCCTCTATTCCGACCTGAACAACGGCGTAAACAAAGCAGGAACGGAGATGCACCCGGCAATGACAGCAGCAGCAGATGTAGCTGTTTACTATCGTCAACCGTTTGATCTGCCTATGGGTCCGAGCAACCTCGCAATCGGTTTCACGTTGAAGAACTTAGGTGGCAAGATGAGCTATGCAGACGATGGTAGTTCAAACTTCATCCCGGCATCCATGAACATCGGTGCTTCCTATGAGTTGCCGTTTGACAAATACAACTCGTTAACCTTCAACCTGGAGGCAAACAAAATGCTCGTTCCTACCCGCCGCTCTAAATTCACCACCAAAGAGACCGCAGATAACCAAGATCTTTGGAAAACAGACGGCACACCAGTAGATCCGACCAACGAGGCAACATGGCAGATGAACCAAGTAGCTTATTCAGAGCTCAACCCGGCAAAAGGCTGGTTCCAATCATTCGGAGACGCACCTCGCGGAGCTTCGGAGGAGTTTGAAGAGGTTCGCTGGGGTGTAGGTCTCGAGTATAGCTACAACAAGCAGTTCTTCGCCCGCGCAGGTTACAGCTATGAGAACTTCTACAAAGGTAACCGCAACGTGCTCACTTTCGGTGCCGGTTTCCACCTCTCCATCGTAACTTTAGATGTGTCCTACTGCGTAGGTTTGGCAGCAACCAACCCGCTCGACCAAACAATGCGTTTCACACTCGGTTTCGACCTCGCAGGTATCAAGGACTTAGTGAACAACAACAAATAATGCGAATTGGTTTTGGATATGACGTACATCAATTCACCCCTAACCGCCCACTGTGGTTAGGGGGAATTGAAGTACCGTCCGACCGTGGTCTGTTAGGTCACTCGGACGCAGATGTGCTCATTCATGCCCTCTGCGATGCACTCTTGGGCGCTGCAGGTATGCGCGATATCGGCTATCATTTCCCGGACACAAAAGGAAATGAATACGAAGGGATAGACTCGAAGATCCTGCTCCGCCGCGTTATGGCAATGCTCCGCGAAGCCGGATATGAATTAGGCAACTGCGATATCACAGTCTGCGCACAAGCCCCCAAGTTAAACCCGCACATCCCTGCTATGCAAGCATGTTTGGCAGAAGTGATGAACGTTGCAACAAGTCAAATCAATATCAAAGCCACAACCACCGAGCACCTCGGATTTGTAGGTCGTGAAGAAGGCATGGCGGCTTATGCCGTAGCCCTGATCAACTAAAAACGCCTATGGTATCTATTCTTCTTATATCACTTGCGATGCTGAGCAACCTCCTTCAGATAGGAGGCAATCCGCAGGTAATAGAGCAAGACGGACCTTATGAAAAGGTCGCGTTGACAGACAGCACAACAATGGAGGTTTTCCTGACCTCCGATTCTGCCATCGTAGTTATGACCTCGTGCGCTCCACAATGTTCCTCGTGCGCGCGTGTATATAATAAGGAGTGGATACCGATTCGCGCAATTACTCCACCCTTCTCTTCTATCTTTCCATTAGCATCAATGGACAAAAAAACCGGCCACATTGAGT
Source organism: uncultured Bacteroidales bacterium (assembly GCA_946534715.1). GTDB lineage: Bacteria > Bacteroidota > Bacteroidia > Bacteroidales > Paludibacteraceae > Colicola. The sequence goes on from CAMNCW010000046.1 coordinate 6,186, forward strand.
GGTCGGATAACGATACTTGGGAATATTAGCCCGCTTCTTTGTGCTATATGCACGGTTTAATTATTTCAGGAACTCATAAAGTTCTTCGGCGATACGTTCGTCGGAGTCTTCATCGCATATATCTACGTCAAGTATGTGGTTCGCCTGCGAGTAAAACGGCTCGCGCGCCTCTAAGTGCGGTGCTATAAACGCCAGCAACTCTTCCTCTGTCTTGCCTTGCAACACAGGCCGTTCGCTGAGATCGGTCAAGCTGAGCCGTTTTGCCAAATGCTCCGGTTTCCAACGGATATAAATACTCGTTCCTAATTCGCGCAAGCACTCCATGTTGTCTTCCCAGCAAGGGTAACCTCCGCCTGTAGCATAGATAACTTTCTCATACGGCGACTGATCCGCTATGTCCTCGAGGACATATTTCTCTTTCTTGCGAAAATCCTCCATGCCGAACCGGCGGATATACTCTGCGGTAGTGTAGCCGTGGATCTGCGCGAAAGCCTCGTCCAAATCCACAAAATGCCATCCGAGTTTGGAGGCTAACAATCTTCCGGCAGTCGTTTTGCCGGATCCCATATATCCTATGAGGTAAATCGGTAATGTCATGCGAGCGCTAAAGCATAGAGTTTCATTTGTTTGAGCATCGCCACCAAGCCGTTTGTGCGCGTCGGGCTAAGATGCTCACGCAAACCTATTTTATCAATGAAATAGAGGTCTGCATCCACAATCTCTTTAGGAGTATGACCGCTCAGGACATCAATCAGCAATGCTACGATACCACGAACCAACAGCGCGTCCGAATCTCCGTTATAAATGATTTTTCCCTCCTCGAGACGGCAGGTAAACCACACTTTGGACTGACATCCGTCTATCAAGTTCTGCTCGGTCTTATCCTCCTCAGACAGTGGTGAAATACCCTTAGCAAAGTCTAGGATTAATTGATACCTATCCATCCAGTCATCCAACATCTCAAACTCTTCGATGATTTCGTCTTGTTTCTCGTTGATTGTCATGCTTTAATCTCTCCTCCTTCAAAATACCATTTTTTACCCGGGTATAACTCCGGCCACTGCAGATTGTGTGTACTCATCAGGACGGTTATACCGGCTTGCGAAATGGCGTACAGCAGATCCATGATTTCTTTGCCAGTTTCAGCGTCCAAGTTTCCTGTCGGCTCGTCAGCCAAGATCAACTCCGGCGAATTCAACAACGCGCGGGCAATGACCACACGTTGTTGTTCTCCTCCGGACAGTTCGTAAGGCCGCTTGTAGGCTTTCGTATCCATGCCTACTTGCTCCAGCACCTCACGTACATGCGCCTGCATCAATTTCTTGTCTTTCCAACCGGTAGCGCGAAGCACGAAAAGCAGGTTTTCTTCCACCGATCGATCGGTCAACAATTTGTAATCCTGAAAAATTATGCCCATACGGCGTCGCAGGTAGGGTAACTGACGTCGGCGGATCTTGCGCATATCGAATTCCAATACGCGTGCCTCGCCGTCAGCTATCGGCAAAGCGCCGTATAAAGTTTTCATAAACGAAGACTTGCCGCTACCTACTTTGCCTAACAGGTAGATCATCTCGCCACCATTCACCGTCACATTCACATCATGCAACACGATCTGGTCCGCTTGATGGATCTCAACGTTTTTATAGTCAATCAGTTCAGCCATTACTCTTCGTTCTCGATTTTTTCCTTCACGTCCGCCAACTGCTTCTTGAGTTCATTGATTTTAGCCTGCATGCTGTCCACCAACTTATTTGCAGTTTTGGATTTAGCGGTAAAGAAAAGAATATTATTCTCCGCCGTTTTGATCTCCTGCTGGAGTCGGTCTCGCATTCTGATTAATCCATCAATTCCCTGACTTGCAGCGGCTTTAGCGGCACGTGATGCGCGTTCACCTCTTGCTTTCGCGCGCTCGCCTTTCACCATTTCGCGTTTGGCATTGAAGAACTCATCACAAGCTTCGGAGAACTGTTTCCAAAGATCATCGGAGTACTTGCGTGCAACCACACCAACGGTTTTCCATTCCGCTTGCAGCGCTTGGATCTTGGCAGTTGCTTCTTCCCATTGCTCGCGGCTCCATTCTTCGCCGGATTTCAGGCTCTCGGCAACCTCCTGCGCAGCAGATACCAAGTTGCGTTTATGTTTCAAATTTGTCGAGAAGGTCTCTCTTACCTCTTTGAAATACTCGGTCTTAGTATGGAAGAAACGGTCGCATTCCGCGCGGTATTCTTCATAAATAGACTGATTGAACTTTTTCGGAGCAAAGCCAACTTTGCGCCATTCGTTCTGGATCTCCTGTACTTTAGCCGTAGCCTCGTCCCATTGTTTGGCATTCATCGGCTCGCCGTTGACGATGGGCGCATTGATCTCTTTGAGTTGCTCCACAAACGCACGTTTGCGGTCCAGATTCTCCTGCTCTTTTGCGTGCAGTTCGTCAAAATAAGCCTGATGTTTCTTATTGATGATGGTAGAAGCCGCCTTGAAACGGTTCCATAGATCCTCACGCAATTCACGTGCAACCGGGCCTATTTCAGCCCATTCATCATGCAACTGTTGCAGTGAACGGCTTGCCTCCACGATATTCTCGTTGTTTTGCAACCGCTCGGCGGCTTCACAAAGCAAAGTCTTCAATTCCAGGTTCTTCTTGAAATCCAAATCGCGCAACTCAATATTGATTTTCACCAAATCATAGAATTTCTCCTGATATTGCTGATATGCCTTGCGGATCTCCTGGGTCTTAGGAGCCGGCACATCTCCGATGGTTTTCCAAGTAGCCTGCAACTCACGCATTTTCTGCAAATTAGCCATCACGCCATCTGCATCCTCTCCCTCAGCCATCTCTTTCATCTCATTGAGAATAGCTTCCTTGCGGGCCAAGTTATCTTCCAGCTCTTTGTTCTTTGCAGCTGCAATAGTAGCACGTTTGGCTTTATATTGCGATAACAGTTCTTTAAACTCTTCCTCTTCCGGATTGGTCTCCGCGGCTGTTTCTTCAGCAACAGGCTCTTCTGCGTTCTCATCAGCAGCTGTTTCCTCAACGGAATAGAAACGGGTTTTGAGGTGATCTACCTGTTCCTTGATTGCCATCACGTCATCTTGCTCAAGCAACTGCTTGAGTTCGTCAATAATTTCTTTTCTTGTGTTATTCATAATTTATAGTACCATTAGGCATTTATATGCGATTAGAACTCCACCTTGGGAGCTTTTTTTGCGTCCTCCTCCGCTTCGAAATACGGTTTTTTCTCAAAATCGAACATGGAAGCTATGATATTTGACGGAAAACGTCTTACTTTGGTATTGTAGTTTTTCGCCGTGTCGTTGAAGTTTTGACGTGCAACCGCAATTCGGTTCTCTGTGCCCTCCAACTGCGCTTGCAAGTCGCGGAAGTTGGCGTTAGCTTTCAGATCCGGATAACTCTCCGCAACGGCTAACAGTCTTCCCAGAGCCTGACTCAGTTCACCTTGTGCCACCTGATAAGCAGCTAATTGCTCCGGTGTTATCTCATCCGGATTGATTGTAATCTGAGTAGCTTTGGAACGCGCTGCTATTACCCCTTCCAGAGTCTCCTGCTCATGGGAAGCATACCCTTTTACGGTAGCAACCAAGTTCGGCACCAAGTCAGCCCGCCGCTGGTATTGATTCTCCACCTGCGACCACGCGGACTCCACATCTTCCTGGCCTTCCACCAAACCATTGTACACATTTACTCCCCAAAGGGCGATGATTGCCAGTACACCCAGTACTACAACCCATCTCATCGAATTGCTCATAAGTTTATTTTATTTTAAAAGAGTTAGTTTACCATTTTCCACCGGCACCTCCACCCATTGTAGAGCCTCCTCCCCATGATCCGCCGCTAAAACCGCCGCCATAACTGCTTCCGCCCATAAAAACCGGCCCACCGCTTATCGTTCGACCGCTGTTCATTCCTCCACCGCCTTTATGTTTCGAAGCCCAGATGAGGATAGCGATAAAAATGACTAAAGCCACAATGAAAATCCATTCCTCTGCTTCGTCTTCCTCCTCAGCATATTTGCCGCGATTGGTAACGGATTTCATATTCCGGAGTTCCTCGGGCGCTTCACTATCCGTGCAAACCTCGTATATCCTGAGCGCGCCCAAACACAAGCCTCCTCCGAAATCTCCCGCCCGGAAAGCGGGGATCATATGGTCATGAATGATCTGCGAGCACCGTGCATCCGGCAACACGCCTTCCAAGCCGACACCTGTCATAATTCGCACATCATGGCTCTCCATAGCAAAGAATACCAATACGCCGGTGTTCTGTCCTTTTTTGCCGATACCCCAACGTTGGAATAACTCATAGCAAAAATCAAAACATTCAGCTTCTCCGATAGACTGCACCGCCGCCACACACATCTCCACGTTCGTTTTCGCCTCCAAGTCCGCTGCACAGCGGTTCAGAAAAACGACATCGCTATCTGCGATAATAGCGTCCGGATTAGCCACATACCAGCCCTGTCCGCTCTCTTTCGGACTCGGTAAGGAAGAGGGCGTATATACTTTTGCCTCCCCTCCTATCACCGCAAACAGCAGCAACATAACGAGTCCTATTTTTTGCACTTTTTTAAGCATCTTTTGCGAACAAAACAATATTCGGCTACAAAATTACTACTTTTTTTTGACATATGCAAGTACGCGCGCGTTTTTTATAAAAAAAAGTGTATTTTCAGTAAAAATTTCACTTCTTTCGGCATTCAATTTTCAACTTTCAACTTTTTTTTGTACCTTTGTACCCGATTTTAAATTGGCAAATTATAGGCTTATGATAACGATAGAACAATTGAAAGACGTACAGCAGCGGGCAGACAAGCTCAAATCGTATCTCCAGATTGATGAAAAACGCATCCAACTGGAGGAGGAAGAGTTGCACACTCAGGCTCCCGGATTTTGGGATGATGCAAAGGCTGCCGAGGCGCAGATGAGAAAAGTAAAAGGAATCAAACGATGGATCGAAGGCTACGAAGGAGTTCGTGCCGCAGTGGAAGAATTGACGCTCGCCTTTGACTATTATAAAGAGGACTTGGTTTCCGAGGATGAGGTAGATGCCGCTTATGCGCACGCACTTCAAGAGGTAGAGGACCTGGAAATGAAGAATATGCTCTCCCACGAGGAAGACCAAATGCCAGCGGTGCTCAAAATCGTATCGGGAGCAGGTGGAACCGAAGCCCAGGATTGGGCCGAACAGCTCATGCGCATGTACCAGCGTTACTGCGAGAAACATGACTATAAGGTGACCATCGAGAACTTGCAGGAAGGCGATGAAGCCGGTATCAAGACCGTCACCTTCAATATCGAAGGAGACATGGCTTACGGCTACCTCAAATCCGAAAACGGCGTTCACCGCCTCGTGCGCGTGAGCCCTTATAACGCGCAGGGAAAGCGGATGACTTCTTTTGCGTCGGTCTTTGTAGTGCCGTTGATTGACGATACGATCGAGGTGGAAGTCAACCCGGCTAACATCAGTTGGGACACTTTCCGCAGTTCCGGAGCAGGAGGACAGAACGTCAACAAAGTGGAATCCGGCGTGCGACTCCACTATAAGTTTGTCAACCCGCTGACAAACCAGCCCGATGAGATTGTCATTGAGAACACCGAAACCCGCGATCAGCCAAAGAACCGCGAGAACGCACTCCGGCACCTTCGTTCGCAACTCTATGAACTTGAGCTTGAGAAACGCCGTCAGGCACAAGCGAAAGTGGAGGCGGGAAAGAAAAAGATTGAATGGGGTTCGCAAATCCGCTCCTATGTCTTTGATGACAGGCGCGTCAAAGACCATCGAACCAATTACCAGACATCCAATGTCAATGCCGTCATGGACGGAGACATTGATGCTTTCATCAAAGCGTATCTAATGGAGTTTCCTGACTAAAATTACAATATATGAAACGATTAGTTAGCACTATTTTTCTTGCCGTAACGGCAATAGTTACTTTTGCACAAACGGACAGCACGGAAGTCAAGAAAGACTCATTGGACGAGGGATTCCGTTTCACCACCATCGATAGCGTAGCCATCACGCCGGTAAAAAACCAAAATCGCAGTTCGACCTGCTGGGCATTCTCGGCACTCAGTTTTCTCGAGTCGGAAGTGCTCCGAACCAAAGGCAAAGAGATCGATTTCAGCGAGATGTTCGTGGTCAGCAAGACCATGATGGATCGCGCCACATACTGCGTACGGCTCTATAACGAGCCTCATTTTGCGCCCGGCGGATCGGCATATGATGTTATCTATTGTATGTCCCACTACGGACTTGTTCCGCAAGAGGCGATGCCGGGAATTCAGTATGCTTGGACGAAGAACGACACCCTGCCAGTTCATTCCGAGTTGGACCATGTAGCGTCCGGCTATCTCAAAGGACTCACAGGACTGAAGAAACTCAGCCCCGTATGGAAAAAAGGTCTGCAAGCCATCTATGACACCTATCTCGGTTCCTGTCCCGAGACCTTTACATACGAAGGCAAAACGTACACCCCGCGGTCATTCGTGGAAAGTCTCGGACTCAAAGAGGAGGACTATGTATCCTTCACTTCCTATACCCATCATCCGTTCTATGAGCGTTTTGCGCTCGAAGTGCCGGATAACTGGCGCATGGATCAGATGTACAACGTGCCCATGGAGGAAATGATGGCAATCATCGACCATGCCCTCGCCAACGGCTACACACTCGTATGGGGTGCCGATGTTAGCGAGATCGGTTTTACACGCAAAGGTATCGGCGTTGTGCCCGATGAGGACAACGGAGCGGATATCACGGGCTCGGACATGGCGAAATGGGTCGGTATGACGCCCGATAAGAAGAAAGAGGAACTGACCAAGAAACCGCTGCCGGAGAAAACAATTACCCAGCAAATGCGCCAGGATGCGTTCGATAACTGGGAGAACACCGATGACCACGGCATGCAGATCTTCGGCATCGCACATGACCAGAACGGCAAGAAATACTACATGATCAAGAACTCTTGGGGAACTCTCAAATCCGACTACAAAGGTATCTGGTACGTCTCCGAGGCATTCATGCAGTACAAGACCAACGATATCCTCGTTCATAAAGCGGCTCTTCCGAAGGACATCAAGAAAAAAATCCATTTGTAAATCGTATCTCGTCATGGTATTTGAGGGCATCTATAAAGACCGCGGCAGTAAGTTCCTGGCTTTTGCGGAACCTATCACCTCCGAGGAGGAAGCCAAATCCCGCATTGCATGGTATAAGAAAAAGTACCACGACGCGCGTCATGTGTGCTACGCATACCGTTTGGGACCGAATCTCTGGCGCACAAAGGATGACGGAGAACCGCACGGCACTGCCGGAGCACCTATCCTGCGATCCATTGATGCACGATCACTCGACAACATCCTCGTGGTCGTTGTCCGCTATTTCGGCGGCACACTGCTCGGCACCGGCGGACTGATGGTTGCTTACCGCGAAGCATCCAAAGACGCCCTTGACAAAATGACCAACAACAAATGACCTATCAGCAATGACCAATTATTCCGACATAGCCTGTTACCATGTGGCAGCACTTCTGCCCATCACCGATAGTCTGCTCATGTTCCCCTATCTGCAGTATTTGAAAAAGAAAACCACTACGAGCCTTACCTTGGACTATTTAGGGGATCGTAAACAGATAGAGAAAGACATCCGGCACGGTGCGTTTTTCATGACTAACCACCGCGATATTGTCATGGATGCGGCTTGGCTTTCATACCAACTGAGGACGCGTTATTGCATACGTCCATACATGGGAGTCGGCGATAACCTGTTCGCCAAGAAATGGATAGAATTCCTAATGCGCTATAACCGCTGCTTTGCCGTCAAACGCAATGTGGGCGCACACGCGCAATTGGAAAATGCCAAAAAGTTATCCGCTTATATCCGCTACCTGCGCGGACGGCATAAATCCATCTGGTTAGCCCAACGCGAAGGACGCGCAAAGGACAGCAATGACCTGACACAACCGTCCGTTCTCCATATGCTCACCCTCACGGAAGGAGATTTCTACGAGAACGTGAAAGCACTCAATATCTGCCCTGTCAGCATCTCTTACGAGTATGACCCCTGCGACTATTTAAAGGCCGCAGAAGCGCAACTCAAACGCGATAACCCGCGCTGGCGAAAGACCAAACGCGATGATGTCCTTTCTATGAAAACAGGTATTAAGGGCTGGAAAGGACGCGTTGTCTATCGCATGACACCTTCTATCAACCCCGAGATAGACGCCATGCTTGCGGAACACCCGGAATACAGAGAGTTATCATCGCACGACCAACTCCAACATGTATGCGACATCATTGATCGGCATATCCACCAAGGATACGAGATTTTTGATCGTGGCACAGATTTTGAAGCGTATATCGAGAGTCGTATTGCAAAGATCGATATTCCGAATAAGGATGAAGATTTCCTGCGCGAAAAACTATACGAAATGTACAACAACCCGGTAATTAATTACCGTAAATGTCAATCCAATTAAAAATTTGAAATTATGAAAATTGCAATTTTCCCGGGATCCTTTGATCCCTTCACCGTAGGTCACTACGATATCGTTAAACGAGGTTTGAATATCTTCGATAAGATCATCATCGGCATTGGCCGAAACAGTACTAAAAAAGAGACTTTCCCTATCCGCGAACGGGAAGAAGCGATCCGTAAGATCTTTGCGGACGAACCCCGCGTGTCGGTAGCTATATATGATTGTCTTACCGTTGATTTCGCCAAAGAGCAAGACGCGCAGTTCATTCTCCGCGGTATGCGCTGTATCGGTGATTTCGAATACGAGCGCAACATGGCGGAAGCGAACAAACAACTCGCCGGCGTTGAGACCATCATCCTCTACACCCGTCCCGAGTATGCACATATCTCCTCTACCCTTGTGCGAGACCTGTATTCATACGGCAAAGACGTCTCTGCCTTTGTTCCCAATAACCTCCGTTAATACCCCGTAACAAAATGCGCAAATATATATTCACGATATTGCTTGCGGTGTGCGTGCAAGGCTATGCCCAAACCCGTCAGGCAACAACCCGCGCGGATGAGGCGATTTCGATCTTCAATGATGTCATGCGCCAGGTGGATGTCAACTATGTGGACACTCTCAATTACGAGGATCTGACGGAGACCGCCATCACTGCCATGCTTCGAAAAATAGACCCTTATACAGTCTATTATTCCAAGAAAAAAGACCGTGACCTGAGAATGCTCACTACCGGCAAATACGGAGGTATCGGCTCCATCATCCAGCAACGTCCTTTGCCAGCGAATAGCGATAAAGCCAAAGAACGGAAAAAGAATGTGTCAAAAGACTCATTGGCTACTTATGCCATCAACCCCTACGAGGGTAAACCTGCACAGCGTGCGGGTATTCTTGCCGGAGACCGCATCCTCACAATAGACGGCAAAACGACCCAAGGTCTCTCTGTCTCCGAGGTCAGCAACAACCTCCGGGGAGAACCCGGTACAACCGTGGTTTTAGAGATAGAGCGGGAAGGTGTGGACAAGCCGTTCAAGGTCTCAATTGTCCGCGAGGATATACACTTGGAGCCTGTATCATACGCAACCGTCATCAAGGCGGATTCGTTGACCGAACCGGTGGGATATATCGCTTTCAGTGAGTTCACAGAAGGCTCGGCGCTTGCTTTCACAAACACGCTTGACGACCTCTATTATAACCAAGGGGCACGCAAACTGATCGTGGATCTGCGCGGAAACGGAGGAGGTATCGTTGACGAGGCATTGCAGATTGTGAACCTCTTCGTCGATCGCGATCAGACGATTGTTGAGACCAAAGGCAAGACCTCGCAATCGAACCGGACTTACAAGACCCGCAACACCCCGCGGTACAAAGATCTGCCGCTTATCGTATTGGTAGATAAGAACTCCGCTTCGGCTTCTGAGATCGTCTCCGGTTCGTTGCAGGACCTGCACCGCGCTACTCTCATCGGGCAGCGCACCTTCGGTAAAGGACTCGTTCAGAACGTACGACCAATTGTCTATGGAGGTCATATCAAAGTCACCACCAGCAAGTATTACCTTCCTTCCGGACGATGCATACAGGCGATTGACTATTCCGAACGTCAAAAAGGGCACGAACTTAAACGCGACACTGCCGGCGGCATTTTGCCGGATATTGTCATAGAAGACTCCGCGAAGGTGGATATTTGCTATACGCTCTATATAAACCACTATTTCTTCGACTATGCGACACGCTACCATCGTCTCCACGAATCGATAGCAGCTCCGGAAGTCTTTGACCTTAGTGATGAAGAGATAGAGGATTTTTGCCGGTTCCTTGACGAACGAGGATTCAAATACGAAACCGAAACAAGCAAGTTCTTTGCGGACATGATCAAGATGGCGGAACACGAAGATATTGATTCCACCACCATTACCAGACTCCGCGAACTGGAACCTATCCTCACCCCGGATTTCAGAAAAGCTATCGCGCGTAATAAAGCGGAAGTGAAAAGGATGCTGGGTTCGGAGATTGTTCTGCGCTATTATTACCAAAAAGGTCAAGCAGCGTTTAACCTCCGCTACGATCCCGAATTCCACCGCGCCCTTACGATAAGTGAGAAGTGAGTATTGACAATTGATAATTGATACATATCCCATGTTAGTTCAAAAATTCGGCGGCACAAGCGTCGGCTCTGCTGCCAGAATGCAATCCGTAGCCAAGCTCATTGCAGACGGCGAGCATAAGATTGTCGTTCTCTCGGCTATGTCTGGCACGACAAACCATCTCATCCAAACCACCGAATATATCCGTCTCGGCAATGCCTCTGGCGCTACCGACATGCTCGACAAACTGGAGACGAAATACCGCAAAGAGTGTGCCGATTTAGGTATTACATTCGATATCCTGCAACCACTTTTTGCCGCACTGCGCAAACATTGTCTCGCCCCATATACGTGCCAAACAGACAAGGACGTTGTTGCGTTCGGAGAACTGATCTCTACCACAATGATGGCTACCTATATGGCGCAGATCGGAGAAGATGTTGTACTCATGCCGGCGCTTGATTTTATGCGTATCAATGCGGAGTGCGAACCCGATTTGCAAGCTACGGAACAGCTTCTTCGCACCTTATTAGCGCAATATAACACTCACCGTTATATCATCACACAGGGTTTTATCTGCCGTAATGCCGAAGGCAAAGTGGATAACCTCAAACGTGGTGGAAGCGACTATACGGCATCGGTTGTAGGCGCATTGTTAGAGGCGCAAGAGATACAGATTTGGACCGATATTGATGGCATGCACAATAATGACCCCCGTTTTGTGGAGGGCACACAGCCTGTACGCCATATCAGTTTCGACGAAGCCGCCGAGCTTGCCTATTTCGGTGCAAAGATCCTTCACCCTACTTGTATTCTGCCGGCAAAGATGCACAATGTCCCCGTGAGACTGCTAAACACTATGGCACCGGAGGCTCCCGGCACGCTTATTGACAACCATACTTCGCCACTACCGGTTAAAGCAGTAGCCGCGAAAGATGGTATCTATGCGGTACGAGTGCAATCAGACCGAATGCTTATGGCATATGGTTTCCTCAGCCGCGTTTTTGCGGTCTTCGAGAAATACCGCACTTCTATTGACCTCATCACTACCTCCGAAGTTGCTGTGTCAATGTCTGTCGATAATAATAGCCAATTGGATGCGATTGTAGCCGAACTGCGCACACTTGGCACTGTTTATGTAGAGGATAACATGACCATCATCTCCGTCGTGGGTGATCTACGCGCGGATAACCGCGGTATTGAGTCTATCGTTGTACAGGCACTTAGGGACATTCCTATCCGTATGATCAGTTACGGAGGCTCAGAACATAATATATCCCTTCTCATCAACTCGGATAACAAAACAACAGCTCTCCAGGCTCTCAGCAAAGCCCTTTTTGAATCGTAAACAAATCGCAAAATAGTCTATTCCTTCATGATCACAGGTACTTTTCCTATAGACCAATTCCGCAAAACAGATACCCCGTTTTATTTTTACGACATGACTGTCTTGCGCGACACATTGTCCGCATTAAAGGCGGAGACATCAGACCCGCGTTACCATGTTCATTATGCGGTCAAGGCCTGCGCCACAGATACGATTTTACGGACCATTTCAGAAACCGGGATAGGCGCAGACTGCGTAAGTGGCGGCGAAGTGAAAGCGGCTATCGAAGCGGGATTTCCTGCGAATAAGATTGTTTTTGCCGGAGTAGCCAAATCGGACAAGGAGATAGTATATGCCTTGGAGCAAGGGATCTTCTGTTTCAATGTGGAATCGATGGAAGAACTGGAGGTGATTTCTTTTTTGGCTTCCGAGAGGGGTAAAACAGCGCGTGTTTGTTTGCGCGTAAACCCCAATATTGATGCCCATACACATGATAAGATCACTACGGGGCTTAGTGAGAACAAATTCGGAATACCGATGCGATTCCTGCCGGAAGCGGTGCAACTCTGCTATCGTTTGCCGGCGATTGAGTTTTTGGGGTTGCATTTCCATATAGGTTCACAAATCACGGAAATGACGCCTTTTGTCCAATTGGCGCACCGTATCAATGAACTCGTTGAAGAGGTCGAGGCGCTCTCCTGTACGGATCAAGAAGGCAATTCCGTTACTCCCACCGTGACTCATATCAATGTCGGCGGAGGACTCGGAATCCTCTATGAGCACCCGAACCACTTCCCTATTCCGAACTTCAAAGCCTATTTCGATACTTGGCGTAACCATTTGCAGTTACGTCCCGACCAGCATTTCCATTGCGAACTCGGACGATCCATTGTAGCGCAATGCGGCAATCTCATCACCCGCGTGCTCTATGTCAAAAAGGGAGAAAACAAGCAGTTTGCTATCGTGGATGCCGGCATGAATGACCTTATTCGTCCTGCAATGTATGGTGCCTTCCACCGAGTAGAGAACATCACTCACCCGGATAACGAAGAACAACTATACGACATCGTCGGACCCGTATGCGAATCCTCCGATGTCTTTGTTGAGAACTATCATATAGCAGCTATCCAACGAGGAGACATCCTCGTCATGCGCAGTGCCGGAGCTTACGGCGAAACGATGGCTTCTCAATACAACCTCCGCCGTCTCCCCGGGCACATCACTTCAGATTTCAGTTAAGAGTTCACATCCAAGTTTACACCAGAGCTCGAACCAAGGTTTCAGTAGAACCCGGAAGGAGATCTATCGGAGCCAATTCGATCATGGTCTTTGCTCCATAGACACCGCGCTCTTTCATGCGGAAAGCGGCACGTGCACAGGAGACCATGACCTGACCTGTGAGAGCAGGGTTATTGATGGTCATATTGAACTCAAAACGTTGGTTATGTGTTTCTCCGGAAACACCGGAACGTACGAGGTTCACTCCGTGCGCTACGTTATTGAGTGCATCGACCGACTCCACGGCGATGACGTGTGTCTCATCGTGCGCAAAATAATCATCGGCAAGGATAGCCGCTTCTACGGTCTTGAAATCGGCTCCTTCTTCGAGTTCGATATATACCATGCGACGATGGATACCTGTTCCCAAAGGAATCGTCATGGAGAGTGCGTTCTTGACACCCGCGATCGCTTTGGCAGCAACGGTATGTCCCATGGAACGACCGGGACCAAAATTGGTGTATGTGATCCCTTTGGGCGCCATCGCCATGAGAAGCGCACGGATCATCGAATCCGAGCCCGGATCCCATCCTGCCGAGATAACCGAGACACACTTATTGGTCTGACAGACCGCATCCAAGGAACTGCGTAAGTTCCAAATCCGGCCGTGGATATCGAAACTATCCACCGTGCAAATACCGCGCGCCGCAAGGACGGTGGCGAACTTCTGCACTTCACGTGTCGGGGCACAAATAAGTACGACGTCTGCATCGATGCAGTTCAAACAATCATTGTGGTGAAAAACACCTGCCAGTTCCATATCCGGAGCGGCTTTAATGGCTTCTTCGGCAGCTTTTCCGATGTTGCCATAACCGAGTATCGCTACTTTCATAGAATTAAAAATTAAAAATTACGAATTAAAAATTTTATTCAACCGTTACTGACTTAGCCAAGTTTCTTGGTTGATCGACATCACAGCCCTTGACGACGGCGATGTGGTACGCCAGGAGTTGGAGCGGAATGACGGTGAGGAGCGGCGTGAGACACTCTTCGGTCTCGGGCACTTCGATGACATAATCCGCTATTTTAGAAACGAGTTCGTCCCCTTCTGTGACGATGGCAATGACACGTCCTTTGCGGGCTTTGATCTCCTGAATGTTCGACACCACCTTCTCATACGTGCCGCAATGGGGTGCAACAACGACAACCGGCATCTCCTGCGAGATAAGAGCAATCGGTCCATGTTTCATTTCCGCAGCAGGATAACCCTCGGCATGGATATAGGAGATCTCCTTCAGTTTGAGTGCGCCTTCCATCGCGACGGGGAAGTTATATCCGCGCCCGAGATAGATGAAGTTTTGCGCGTAGGTGAAGGTCTTGGCGAAGTCCGCAATGCGTTTGTTTTGCCCGAGCACGCGTTCGATCTTATCGGGGATTTGGCCCAATTCACGTACGATTTTCAGGTAGTTCTCTTCGCTCAAAGTACCTTTTTCTTTGCCAATACAAAGTGCCAACATCGTGAGAGCGACCACTTGCGCGGTGAAAGCCTTGGTCGAAGCGACACCTATCTCCGGACCGACGTGGGTATAACAACCGCTATCGGAGACACGAGGGATGGACGCACCGATGACATTACAGATAGAGAAGATGAAGGCGCCCTTGGACTTAGCGAGTTGAATCGCCGCGAGAGTGTCTGCAGTCTCACCGGATTGCGAGATAGCGATGACCACATCGTCTTTGTTGATGACGGGTTTGCGGTAACGGAATTCGGAGGAATACTCCACTTCGACGGGTATCTGCGCGAACTCTTCAATAGCATACATCGCAATGAGTCCGGCATGCCAGGAGGTACCGCAAGCGGTGATGATAATGCGTTTGGCAGAGAGGAACCGCTCTTTGTTGTCGATGAATCCAGAGAGGGCGATGTTATCCTGACGGACGTTGACACGACCGCGCATGGAGTCCGTCAGCGTACGGGGCTGCTCGAAGATCTCCTTGAGCATGAAATGCGGGTAACCGCCTTTCTCTAACTGACTCAGAGACAACTCCAACCGCTTGATTTCAGGGGTCTTTTGCACATTTCCTATCGTCGTGATATCTACCTCTTGGCCTACTTGCAGACTCACTACTTCCTCGTCGTCTATATAGATGACTTGGTCAGTATATTCGACAATCGGCGTAGCGTCGGAGGCTAAAAAGTACTCTCCCTCTCCTATTCCTACAACCAACGGCGAACCCTTGCGGGCTGCGATGAGGGTGTCAGGATGATCCTTGTCAAGGACGGCTATCGCATAAGCGCCAATAACCTGCTGCAGGGCTAACTGCACAGCCGTCTTGAGATTGACGTGTTCGTTAAGCTGCGTATATTCGATGAGTTGTACCAACACCTCAGTGTCCGTTTCAGACTTGAAGGTATACCCCTGCTCCATCAAACCGGCTTTGAGGACCGCGTAGTTCTCGATGATGCCATTATGGATGATCGCCAGCCGCTCGGACTCGGAGTAATGGGGGTGCGCATTAACCGTGTTGGGTTCGCCGTGGGTCGCCCAACGCGTATGCGCTATACCTATCATTCCACCGGTGTCTTTGTCCGCGGCAAAAGCCTCTAATTCGGAGACTTTGCCTTTCGCTTTATAGACGTTCAGCTGTCCTTCCTCATTGATGAGTGCCACTCCGGCGCTGTCGTAGCCACGATACTCGAGACGATGCAGACCTTTAATCAAAATCGGGTACGCCGCACGGCGACCAATATATCCTACTATTCCACACATAATAATTGACGATTTCTTAGCCCCAAGGGGCACGATTATTTGACGATTTACAATTTAGTATTTTATCATTTAATATTTTTTGCAACATGTATAAAGTCCATGAATAATGGATGAGGTTTAAGCACAGTACCTGAAAATTCAGGATGGTACTGCACTCCTATGAACCAAGGATGATTTTTTAACTCTATTATTTCCACCAAATCAGCCTCCTGGTTTTTCCCCACGCATAGCATATTAAATTGTTCGAATAACTCCCTATAGGCGTTATTAAACTCATAGCGGTGTCTATGACGCTCACGGATTTGTTCTTTGCCGTAAATAGCCCTCACTTTGGTCCCCGGACGCAAATGACATTCATAGGCACCTAATCGCATGGTTGCTCCCTTATTAACAAGTCGTTTCTGCTCCTCCATCATATCCACCACATTATGCGTTGTATTCGGGTCAAACTCAGTACTATTAGCATCGGCGAGCCCCAAAATATTACGCGCGAACTCAATTGCCATGCATTGCATACCCAAGCATATCCCGAAACAAGGAATTTTATTCTCTCGTGCGTATTGGATAGCAGCCAGCTTGCCTTCAATTCCTCTGCCTCCAAACCCCGGCGCAATGACGATACCTTGAAATCCGTCCAAGCATTTCGCTACATTTTGCTCTGTAAGGTCATCCGACAATATTTCAGTCAGTTCCAACTTACAGTGGTTATAAGTGCACGCATGGGAAAGACTCTCGCGGATAGACATGTACGCATCGTGCAACTGTACATATTTTCCGACTATTGCAATGCGTACCTGCTGAGTTGCCTGCCTGCGTAATTGTAGGAATGTATTCCATTCCGTCATATCCATCGGCTGGAGCGTACGCGTATCTATTCCGATATGTTCCAGAATTATTTCATCCAAATTTTCACGATGCAAGTTTCCGGGCACCTCATAGATCGAATCCGCATCCTCACACTGCACTACCGCCTTCGGGTTAACATTACAAAATAATCCCACCTTGGCTTTAATGGTTTCAGGGATCGAATGTTCCGTGCGAAGGACGATAATATCGGGTTGGATGCCACTTTGCTGCAATGCTTTTACAGAGTGTTGTGTCGGTTTAGTCTTCAACTCATGAGCCGCCGCCAGAAACGGAACATACGTGAGGTGAACAGACAAACAATCTCTCCCCAATTCCCACTTCATTTGTCGCATAGCTTCAATGAATGGCAAAGACTCGATGTCTCCGACCGTTCCTCCAATCTCTGTAATCACAAAGTCAAACGGCCCACTTTCTCCCAAAGCAATTACATTATGCTTAATCTCATCGGTAATATGCGGGATTACCTGAACGGTTTTTCCAAGGAAATCCCCCCGACGCTCTTTCTCAATAACAGAATGATAGATACGTCCGGCAGTCAGGTTGTTAACCTTGTGTGTCTCAACATTCAAGAATCGCTCATAATGCCCCAAATCAAGGTCAGCCTCATGCCCGTCCGCGGTAACATAACACTCACCGTGTTCATAGGGATTAAGTGTACCCGGATCCACATTGATATACGGATCCAGTTTTTGATTCGTTACCCGCAGCCCGCGTGCTTGCAGTAACTTACCCAACGAAGCCGCCACAATACCTTTACCTAACGAGGAAGCGACACCGCCTGTAACAAAAATATAATGACATTTGCTCATAATGACAAATCTGTATGAATGCGTTCGAGTGCCCTAAGGACATCGTCTCTGCGGGAGAAGGCCGAGAAGCGCACATATCCTTCTCCAGAAGGTCCAAACCCCACCCCCGGAGTACATGTTGTTTTACATCGGTTCAGCAATAAGTCAAAAAAATCCCATGAGCCCATGCCATTCGGAGTAGCACACCAAATATAGGGAGCGTTGATGCCGCCGAAGACCTGCAATCCGGCTTCCTGCAATCCTTCTCGTATCATCCGCGCCGTTTGCAAGTAATACGCCACGTTCGTAATGACAGCAGCACGTCCTTCCGGCGTATAAGTGGCTTGTGCCGCACGCTGGGAGACATATGCCGTACCGTTGTATTTTGTACATTGACGCCGCATCCACATGGCTTGTAGCCCCGTATCGTATGGAACCACGGTATAGCCGCATCTGACGGATGTGAATCCCGCGCTTTTGCTGAAACTATGCACTTCGACAGCCACCTCTTTGGCTCCTTCGATCTCATAGATACTATGAGGGGTGTCCGGCGAAGAAATATAAGCCTCGTACGCCGCATCAAAAATAATAATACTATGATTGTTACGAGCGTAATCCACCCAAAGCCGAAGTTGCTCATGCGTCAGAACAGCACCGGTGGGGTTATTGGGAAAACACAAATAGATGATATCCACCTTCTCCTCCGGCCGTTCCGGAACAAAATTATTCTCTTTAAGGCATGGCAAAAGGACGATTTTCCTCCCAGCCATCATATTGGCATCGACATACGCAGGGTAAGTCGGATCAGGAATAGCAACCGTATTGTCCGAGGCGAATAGTTCGCTGAGATTTCCCAGGTCGCTACCTGCTCCTTCTCCGATAAAGATTTCATTCGGTTGAAATTCTATACCTCGCGGCTTAAAATCATGGTCAATGATGCATTGCTGCAACCACTCATATCCGTTCTCAGGTCCATAACCTCGAAACGTATCCTCATGCGCCAGTTCTTCAGCAGCAGAGGACATAGCCTCCACAATGACACGCGGCAAAGGGCGAGTTACATCCCCCACCCCCATCCGTAACAAATGCTCATCCGGATGATGTGCCAAATACTCTTTCACCCTCAAATCGATGTCGTGAAACAAATAATGAGTGGACAAATCAGTATAATGTGAATTGATTTTCATACGCGAATGGATTTAGACGCTCAATTGCCCCCTGAACACTTCTGTAGCAGGTCCGGTCATATACACTATTTTATCAATCGGATCATATTGAATAAACAAATTTCCACCTTTGAGATGCACGGTCACCTCGTGCTCTGTCTCTTCCATCCAGAAAGCCGCCACAGCCGCCGCGCAAGCCCCAGTGCCACAAGCCAGCGTCTCTCCCGTCCCCCGCTCCCATACGCGGACATCCAGTTCATGCATATTGCGAACATGGACAAACTCAACATTCGTACCATGAGGAAAATGGGGATGCGTACTGATGCGTGCGCCCATATCAGCCATTTCCGCATCAGAGATGAGCCAGTTACGGAAAAACACAGCGTGCGGATTTCCTATGTTTACAGATATGAATCCTAATGTATAGCGTTCCTTCAAAGAAAGAGAATCCGCTGCCACCTTTGGCGTCCCCATGTTCACTGTGATCTGGGACACGACGCCGTCCGTGAGAAGTAAGTTTAACTTTCGGATACCTGCTAATGTGCTGACAGAGATACCGGTATCGGCACATAACCCGCTTTCATAAAGGTATTTTCCTACGCAGCGAATAGCATTGCCACACATCTCTGCTTCCGAGCCATCCGCATTGAATATGCGCATCTCCGCATCCGCCTCTTTGGTCGGAAGAATAAGCACCAATCCATCCGCCCCAATGCCAAAATGGCGATCAGAGACACGCCTCGCTAAAGCGGGAATGTCAAGCCGTGCTATTAGCGCAACTGTAGTCTTAGAGAAACAATCTATAAAGATGTAGTCGTTTCCAAGACCATGCATTTTGATAAAAGGAAGAGCTGCCATCGCTATTAATGGATGAAGAGTAATTCTCTGTATTTGGGTAAAGTCCAGAGTTCGTCGTCCACGATGAGTTCGAGGGCATCGGCGTGTTCTCGGATGTCCGCCATGAGGGGCAGAACGGTATCGTGATAGGCAATGGCTTTGGAGCGTTCGTCCGGCTGACGGTTCGCTTTGTGACGCGCCTCAGTCATGGCTTCCACACCGGCATAGATAGCCCCGGAGTGATACTCTAATTGCTTGATAATGTTGTAATCCATCTCATTGAGTGAAGCTGTCTCGTCGGCAGAGAAGACCTGCTTGACGGCAAGGACGTTTTGGAGCAACATCGTCTGGTAGCGTTTGGCAGCAGGGAGCACATGGTTGATAACCAGATCGCCTATGACACGGCTCTCAATCTGCAGTTTCTTGACGTACGTCTCCCATTTGACCTCACTGCGGCTGTGCAGTTCGGCATCGTTGAGGACGTTGGTCACACCGAACATCTTAACGGATTCGGGCGCCAAATAACGATCGATGATGAGAGGCACGGATGTCTCGCAATCCAACCCACGACGCGCCGCTTCGGCTTTCCATTCGTCGCTGTACCCGTTGCCGTCAAAACGAATCGCCTTGCAGGAAACGATGTATTTCTTGATCACATCAAAGAGCACCCGCTCTTTGGCTTCGCCTTTCTCGATACGCGCGTCCACTTCGGCTTTGAAGAGCATGAGTTGCTCCGCCACGGCGGCATTGAGCGCCAGCATCGCTGCGCCGCAGTTGGCCGACGAGCCCACTGCGCGAAACTCGAAACGGTTACCGGTGAAGGCGAAAGGCGATGTGCGGTTGCGGTCGGTGTTGTCCAGCAGAATCTCAGGGATATTCGCCACGCCGAGCTTCATCTCTTTCTTGGCATTGATGATGATTGCCTCTTCCGCAGTAGCATGCTCCAGTTTGTCAAGCACCTCGGAGATCTGCTTGCCAAGGAAGACGGAGATGATAGCAGGAGGTGCTTCGTTAGCGCCCAGACGATGCTCGTTGGTAGCAGAAACGATGGATGCTTTGAGCAATCCGTTATGACGATGTACCGCCATGAGGACGTTTACCAAGAAAGTGATGAACTGCAGGTTCTGGTAAGGATTCTTGCCCGGCGCCAGGAGGTTGATTCCGGTGTTGGTCTCCATCGACCAGTTGCAGTGCTTACCGCTTCCGTTGACCCCGGCATAGGGTTTCTCGTGCAGCAGTACGCGGAAATGATGTTTCTCTGCCACACGCTCCATAATGCTCATTACAAGGAGGTTATGGTCGTTCGCCAAGTTGACATCTTCGTATATAGGTGCCATTTCAAACTGATTTGGAGCTACCTCATTATGCCGTGTGCGGACAGGTATTCCGGCTTTGAGCGCTTCGCATTCGAGTTCGCGCATGAACGCCAGGACGCGTGCAGGGATTGCACCAAAATAATGATCCTCGAGCTGCTGGCTCTTCGCGCTGTTATGTCCCATGAGTGTGCGGCCCGTGAGCATCAGGTCCGGTCGCGCGTTATAGAGTGCTTCGTCCACTAAGAAGTACTCCTGTTCCCATCCGAGATTTGCGTGCACGTGCTTGACCTGTTTATCGAAATACGCGCACACTTCGCGGGCTGCGTGACAAAGTGCTGCCGTGGAACGGATTAGCGGTGTTTTGTAATCTAATGCTTCTCCTGTGTATGCCACAAAAACCGTCGGGATACAAAGTGTGTCGCCGATGAGGAAAACAGGGCTTGACGGATCCCACGCTGAGTAGCCGCGGGCTTCGAAGGTGTTACGAATGCCCCCATTGGGGAAAGAGGAAGCGTCCGGTTCCTGCTGATAGAGACTGTCACCGCTAAACTCCTCCATGAGTACGCCGTTCTTGAGTGTGAAGAACGCATCATGCTTCTCCGCTGTTCCACCGGTGAGGGGCTGAAACCAGTGGGTGAAATGCGTTGCACCGTGCTCCATCGCCCATTTACGGATCCCGATGGCAACCACTGACGCAATGTCACGATGGATAGTGCGTCCATTGTCTACATCGTCGAACAACTGCTCCAGCACTTCCTCGGAGATATACTCCTTCATTTTCTCGCGCGTAAAGACATCGGTCGCGAAATAATCTTTGACCCGTTCATCCTTTGTACCTTGTACATTGCTTTGTACCTCTTTTTGGTGCTCAAAAGCGTTTTTTAACGCTTCAAAACGAATATTACTCATACTTTTGACGTGTTTTTTCGTTTTTAATCCGATTAAATTTCAAAATCGACCGCAAAGGTACAACTTTTTTTTGATATATGCAAATAATTTTTCATTTTTTATAGAAAAAAGAGCCCCAATGAGCTCTTTAATCGGATTTAATCCTATAGACAGGATAGACCTTATATTATTTTACGCACGTGTGCGCGTGAGGTCAGGATCGTCAATTATGCGTCAAGACGGATTTGATGCGGCGGAGGGCTTCGGTGATCTCATCGGTAGAGATTGCATAGGACAGACGGATACAAGACGGACAGCCGAACGCAGAGCCGGAAACAACCGCCACATGGGCTTTGTCCAACAGAAGTTCTGCCACTTCATCGCCGGAGCCTATGGCACTCACATCGGGGAAGAGATAGAACGCACCTTGCGGTTCACGGAACTTGAAACCGGGTATTTCTGAAGCCAGACGGCAAATAAGTTCGCGACGGTTTGCAAAGACCTGCCGCATTTCTTTTACGCACTCCTGTGAACCGGTTAGAGCCGCTTCGGCAGCTTTCTGTGCGACCATAGTGGCACATGTGAGTTGCTGACCTTGGAGACGCGTGCAAGCGGCGATGAAAGCTTTGTTTTTGCAGAGTAGCCACCCTATTCTATAGCCGGTCATGGCGTACGACTTGCTGACCCCGTTAATGATGACGAGCCTGTCTGCCAGTTCCGGAAAGGATGCCAAAGAAGGCGCTTCCACGTCATAGACGAGTGCGTTGTATATCTCATCAGAGAGGATCGTTACTTCAGGAAAATCGCGCAGGACAGCTATCAGTTCCTCCAGTTGTGCGCGGGTATAGACCGAGCCTGTGGGGTTATTGGGCGAACAGAGGATGATCATTCTTGTCCGCGGCGTGAGGGCAGCGCGCAGTTTATCGGGAGTGAGACAGTAGTTTTCCTCAAAGGTCGTTTCTACGGGCACTACCGTTCCTTCCGCCAGTTTGACCATTTCGGTATAACTCACCCAAGACGGCATAGGAATGATCACTTCATCACCGGGGTTAATCACCGTCTGGATCGCATTATAAATCGCCATCTTCGCTCCCACGGAGACGATGACATCCGAGAATTGATAATTTTGATAATTATTAGCGATGGCTTCTCTTAGAGAAGGGATGCCTGGAACGGGTCCGTAATGGGAAAAATGGTTATCGATTGCTTCCTGCGCGGCACGGCGGATATGAAGCGGCGTATCGAAATCCGGCTCGCCGAGCGACATACTGATCACATCTATGCCGGAGGCTTTCATCTCTTTCGCCCGCGCCGCCATAACGAGGCTTTGCGAGGCAGAGATATTCTGTACTCGTTGGGAGAGTTGCATATATCAGATAGTGTCTATGAAAGACTTTTGCTTGCGGTTAAACATCGAGATACCCATGATAAGGAGCACAAAGATGATGATTGCCGAATAGCCGAGAGAAGTCCAAGAGAACTGTCCCGCTCCGTAAGCGCCATATTTGAAAGTCTCGATGATAGCCGTCATCGGGTTAAAGAGCATGATCTTATGGAGTGTGGGGTTCGTGACATAACTGAGCGGATAAACGATCGGCGTTGCGTACATCCAGAGAGATACGAAGACACCGAAGAAATTGGTCAGGTCACGATACTTGGTAGTCAGGGAAGAGACGATGAGTCCCAAGCCCAACGCCAGACATTGAATCATCAGAATCAGCACCGGGAACAAAAGGAGATACCAGTTCGGACACAAGTGTACTCCTTTGAAGACAAAGAGCAGATACACGATCACGAAGGTACCGAGTTGGAGCGAGAAACGGAAGAGTTTGGACGCCACGACCGATACCGGCGACACCAGCCTCGGGAAATAGACCTTTCCGAAGAGGCCTGCGTTCGTCTGGAAAGTATTGGAAACCGCCGTAAGACACTCCGAGAAATACTCCCAAAGGCAGATGCCAGAGAGGTAAAAGACCGGCTGAGGTATATCATCCGTCGGAATACCGGCAATGCGGCCAAAGACCACGATGTACATGAACATCGAGAAAAGGGGCGAGATAAAATACCACCCCATACCGAAGATAGTCTGCTTAAACTGGACGGTGATGTCACGTTTAATAAAGAGCCAAATGAGGTATTTCTTATCCCATAGTTCTTTCAAGCCGAGTCCCTTGGAAAAGGTTGTCGGCGAAATCTCTGTTGTCCAGTAATTTTCTTGAGTCTTTGCCATATTACACCGTATCCATAAAGGACTTTTGTACTTTGTTAAACAACATCAGACCAAAGATCAGGAGGATGAGCGTAAACGCTGCGCTGTAACCGAGCCAGAGCCATGAGAACTGACCTTGCCCGAGTAGCGAGTACTTGATCGCCTCCATCACCGGCGTGACCGGATTAAGCGACATAGCCAAATGCAGTTTGGGGTTTGTGACCATACTGAGCGGATAGATCACCGGGGTGATATAAACCCAGAGGGAGATGATCTTCGCCAGCATGATCTGCAAGTCGCGGTATTTGGTGGTCATGGACGAGAAAATCATACCGAAACCCACTGCCATAAAAGCCAGCAGAACAATAAGAAGCGGGAAGAGGACGATCTGCCAATGAATGACCAGTTCGGTACCTGTCGCGACATAATAGATATAGAATGCCGCAAAGATAGCCAGCTGGATAGCAAACGTGAGCAGATTAGTCGTCACCGCCACAAGAGGCATGATTATTCTCGGGAAATAGACCTTTCCGAAGATGTCTGCGTTCGAGACGAACGAGTTCGACGTGGAGCTGAGACAGGAAGAGAAATAGCCCCAGACAGATATACCGAGGAGGTAAAACAGGATCGGAGGCACACCGTCCGTGGGTATATTCGCGATACCGCCGAACACCGTCACATAGACGATGACGGATAGTACCGGCGTGATGATAAACCACAGCGGGCCCAAGATAGTCTGTTTATAGGCCGTGCGGAAATTGCGCTCCACGAACAAGACGAACATGTCGCGGTAACGCCATATTTCTTTCCAATCCACCGCCAACAGTTTATCGCGGGGTGTGATTTCCAAATCCCATTTCTGCTCGCTCATTCTTATTCAAAAGCTCCCATATGGAGCATAGCTACTTCTTTCGGTGTGAGGAAGCGGTATTTGCCCCGGCTCACGTTCTTTTTGGTAAGTCCGGCAAAGGAAACACGGTCGAGGTTCACCACTTTATAGCCGACTTTTTCAAAAATACGGCGTACGACACGGTTTTGACCGGAGTGAATCTCCAAACCGATGTGTCGGCGATCCTCTTTCGGGAACTCAAGTGCGTCGGGAATGATACGTTCATCATCCAGCACAACACCTGCGCGAACGATAGCCTCGTCCACTTCGTCCAAATCTCGATCCAGCGTAACGGCATAGATCTTCTTCTTATGGAACTTCGGGTGCGTCAGTTTGGCAGCCAAGTCCCCATCGTTGGTGAGGAGGAGGACGCCGGTCGTGTTACGGTCCAGACGTCCCACCGGATAGATACGCTCAGCACAGGCGTTACGAACGATGTCGATCACCGTGTGACGCTCTTGGGGATCATCCGTGGTGGTTACCGTATTCTTCGGTTTATTGAGGAGGATATAGACCTTTCGCTCACGACGAACCGGTTGGTTATGGAAACGGATATCATCGGTCGGAAGCACTTTAACACCCAGGTTATCAGCGGTTACACCATTGACGGTGATTACGCCTGCCTGAATAAAATCATCTGCCTCACGACGCGAGCAAATACCAGCGTTTGCCAAGTATTTATTAAGACGAATAGGCTTCGTCGGATCTTCGTGTTGCTCACGATAGGTTTGCTGTTTACGAGCCGAATAGAGTCCGTTGTTACGTTTAGGTTTGCCGCCGAAAGGACGGTTCGGGCGCTCCGAGAAATCGTTGCCGAAAGGTCTTTGGGTACGCTCTGCGTTGAAAGAACGTTGCGGACGTTCGCCGTTGAAAGGACGTTGCGGACGTTCTCCGTTGAAAGAACGTTGCGGACGTTCTCCGTAAGCAGGGCGCTCGGAGTATGATCCGCCTTCACGAGTGAAACGAGGACGAGCCGAAACAGGCTCTCCTTCGCGATGGAAACGCGGACGTGGTCTGCGTTCACCTTCATTGTTGGAATTGTTGTACATCAATTTAGAATTTTAAATGTTGATAGGTTAATTTCCGAGGTGGCCCTCACGGGTCACGCGCGTGCTCACGCACGCTTAATTAAGTAAGGTAAAAAGGCAAAAGGAATACAAATACTCCTTTCACCTTTCGTTCTTACCTTTCCATTTCCCATTAAGCTTCAGCTTGTTCGACTGCCAACTTACCACGGTAATAGCCACAAGACGGGCAAACAGTGTGGTAGATGTGAAGTGCGCCACAGTTCGGGCATGTAGCCAGTGTCGGAGCCTTCACTACGTCATGGGTACGACGTTTCGCTTGACGGGTGTGTGATTGTCTTCTTTTAGGATGTGCCATAGTTATTTACAATTTAAATATTTACCATTCAGTTATTTATCTCAGTATCAACATCGGGATCCGGCTCGGCACAAAGGTGAGATTGGAGGAGAAGTTCCATTTGCTGGTTGCATTCACCCGGCTGGTGACTGTGCACGATCGGAATATTGATACTTACTATTTCATAGACAAGCCAAGAAAGATCAAGAGATTGACGGAAGGACGATTGACGAGGTACGATTTCATCATCGCCCGTTTCCTCATCTTCAGAGAAGATTTCTTGCTCATCTTCTATTTCAAGGGGCATGGGGTCGAGGCATCTATCACACACAACAAAGACAGTTCCTTGAACCGCTATGTTGAGCTGATAGTCCTCCTCCCGGAGATTAAGCGTCACTTTGCCGTCCACCGTTCCGCTCAGTATTTCGGACTTCTCCAAGGAAGCGAAGAAATCGTCATTTAGCTGAATATCAAACGAATGCGAGCCTAAAGGAAGGCGCTTCAAATCGATGATATAGTGGTTCTTTTCGCTCATAGACGCAAAATCGGGTGCAAAGTTACTACTTTTTTTTGATATACGCAAATATTTTTTACTTTTTTATCGATTTTTTTGCAAATTGTTACCTATTGATGAAGATTTTGGATTTAAGACTTGAGTTCCTGGTAGATCATGGCACGGATGAAATTGTCGAAACGGAAATAGTATTTCTGTTTGCCGGTTGTTTTGTCAACGGGAGCTTGCGGGTCAGGGGCTCCTTTTCGCTGAGACTCGTAACGAAGGCGGTACTGCTCAAGGAGGGCACGTTGCTCATCGGAAGCTGTTTCCGGGAATTTATAGGCATAGATGAGGAGTTTAGTGCGTTTGGCAGCCTCACCAAAATGCTGCAAATGAGCGAGCTCGGCTCCTTTAGGCGGTTTTAATTCATAGTTGCGTTTTTCTCGCCAGAGGTATATCTCTGGCTTGCAGGTTTTAGAAACAGACCCATCTGGATTGTGGAGATGTTTCTGACGATTGATGAGTTCATGCTTTGGATCGAGCGCTCCTAAGACGAGATCGATGCCGGAAGAATAGAAAACTTTTGCCATATTGGTAGAATTTTGATGTTTATTCGATGATTTATTTTTTTTGGGGGCGGGTGTTTTTGGGGGCTTTGCGGGTAGTATGACGTATAAGGAAGGTGGTTGAGGTGGTGATAGGATCAGTGGTATTACCTACTAATCACCTACTAATTACCTACTAATTACCTACTGATTTCATACTAATTACCTACTAAACACATACTAATCGCGGAGTAATTTCATACTACTATAAGGTAAAACGAGTGCAAAGGTACAACAAAAAAATGGAATATGCAAATTTTTTGGCACGAAAAAGACATTAAAATATATTTTCGGGCGATTTTTGCGTTCACAAAGGACACAAAGGGAACGAAAATTAAATAACGGCGAATTAAACGAAAAAATCGTTCGAGTGAAACGAGATAAGAATTAAACGAATTTTATCTATTAGTTTGTCCTAAAATCACCAATTGGACGGAGAAAAATATGCCGGATGCAAGACGACGGAAGGAACAGATGAACATGCCGGCATACAATGCCGACGAAATAGACGAAGAAAAACGCGCCAGCGGAGGTGGCGCGCACAGGACATTGAGGGAGGAAGGAATAACCCCACCCCGAATTTGTTCTACGACCGTCCACAGGACGCTCGATCGAGCAGAACTATTCATCCTCACAAGGGGATGGATAAGGGAGAGAGGGAAGGGGTGAGAGGATGAGAGGATGAGAGGGGGAGAGGGGGAGAGGGGAGGGAGAGGGGAGGAAGATGCAAAAAATAAGCCCCCAGGCTTTTTTAAGCAGCCTGGGGGAGACACAACATTAGTCGCCTACGATGCCAGAGCAGTTTGCACAGCCCGAGCAGTGAACCGTAGATAACTTGGTCGCCATAGCTTTAACTACAGCCTCTTTTTGCAGAAGCATACCCTCTGCC
Organism: uncultured Bacteroidales bacterium; assembly: GCA_946534715.1. Classification (GTDB taxonomy): domain Bacteria; phylum Bacteroidota; class Bacteroidia; order Bacteroidales; family Paludibacteraceae; genus Colicola. Next base: position 34,390 of record CAMNCW010000046.1, read on the forward strand.
TCTCTTACTAAAGCACTCATTGTAATTATATTTAGTAATTATTCCTACTCTGTTATGGCTTTTCGGATTCCGCCTTTCATATTTTTTCTATATCTTTCACGTACTTGTAGCAGCGCACAGCGCATTGGAGCATAAGTAATTCGTAGTCTGTTAACTCTCGTTTATCTTTTAATGAAACAAAATAAGCGATTTGGAACTCTGAAACGACTTGTGCTTCAACGAGATATAAATTACACATGCTCTTATCCCGCTTAGCAATATTGCCACGGTTCACATAATTATATCCGTAGCACGTATTACATACTTTAAGAGCCGGACACAGCTTGCAATCGTCATCAACCAGCATATTCGGATCGTTAAAGTCCACATCCTTGATGTCTTCCAAAACGGTTTTTTTGCCGTGAACCATAGGCAAGAACAAATGGCAAGGATAAAGTTGACCATCTACATCATAGAAATGCACAGATGTACCTACGCCGCAGGCCTTTTTCGGCATTTTATCTTCCTGTCCGTCAAAAAACTCGCGATATAAGTTATCAAACGGCGTTTCCGGACGAACGTCTTTATGCTCTAAATAATACTCTGCCAGTTTCTTTAACTCACGACGATAAATCTCCACATCTCCTTCTTTCCATGTGTGCCCCTGCGCCAAAGATGATGCCACTCTGTATCCCTGTTTGGAAAGTTCAATAATGCTTTCTGCGAAGAAAGGCAGCGTATCATGAGAAAGAGTTTGTTTGAAATAGGAATTCGGCCAATTCTCATGAACAAACTCTAAAGGCAATCTATCCACAGAAACACCTCGGTTGTTCTTTTGACTAAACTCCGTGCCATCTACCGACATTACGACACGAATATGCTGCTTGCGTTCTTTCAACCATTTTTTTACCTCATCAGTAAGAAGCGTACCATTCGTTGTAACTGTAAAACGTACGGGAAATGGTAAGGGCTGAGCCTTCACCCATTCGTAGATTTGCTTAATAAGTTCAAAATTGAGCATTGGTTCTCCACCCATGAAATCAATTCCCATTCGGTTTTCATCATTCATGATTTTTTCAAACTCTTTGAACTCATAAGTTAATACTTTCTTAGCAGTTTCAAAGGTCATCATCTTATCACCTTTGAATTTTTCAAAGCAATAGATACAGCGCAGGTTGCATTGGTGGGTTAACATTAAGGAACATATACGATCTGTTCCATAATCTTTCTTAATAATTGGATCTGACATAGTATAGTATTTATTTGTAATTACATGCATATAAAAAGCGCAGACCTCGAGTTGCTTATCCACAATTCGAGGCCTTCGCATTGCCTAAAGGGTCAAATAAACAACAGGAAACCTACGCCGATATGACAAACCACTCTGCCAAGAAACGGCAAAGCAGGGTATAATTGTCACACCCATAGGCATCTACTGCTCACTTCGATTTTGACCCTAAATGACGAAAGTTGCGAAGTTTCGAATTGTCAAATGCAAAGCGTCAATAAACGCTATCAATATGTATAGAAAATCCACCCTAAATGAAGAGACATTACCCTTCGGCGTAGATTTTCGGTGCAAAGGTACAACATTTTTTTGATATATGCAAATATTTTTGCAAAAAATAGCAGAAAATCGCAGATAAACAGCAAAAAAAAGAAAAAGCACCGCAGGTAAACGACCCTAAGCCGGATTAAATCCGGCGGAAAAGAAGAAAGGAGATCCGGATGCTATCCGGAAAAATGGACGAAGCCAAAAAGGAGGGATACAAGACAGCGGAAGGAACAGACAAAAAAAGATGTCGGCATACAATGCCGACGAAATAGACGAAGAGAAAACGCGCCAACGGAGGTGGCGCGCACAGGACATCGAAGATAGAAGGGAGGGGAGGATAACCCCACCCCGGCCCTCCCCACAAGGGGAGGGGGAAGGAGAGATAGAGAGGAACAGAAAATCCCCCACTCCTTTGCGGAGAGGGGGAGATTTTGGGAGAGGTCAGGGATTGCGCATGGATGCGCAATGCATAGACGCTATTATTTTACTTCCTCGAAGTCGACGTCCTCGGCTGTGGGCTGACCGTTGGAGCCACCGTTGTTGGTGTTGTCGGTCGGACCTGCTTGCGGGCCAGCTTGACCGGATTGCTGTGCTTGCTGTTGCGCAGCGTACATCTCAGCGGAGGCAGCTTGGAAAGCTGTCATGAGGGCGTTGTTGGCTGCTTCGCAGGCATCGGCGTCGCGTTTAGCGTACGCGTCTTTGAGGTCAGCGAGGGCTTTCTCAATCGGAGCCTTCTTGTCGGCAGGGATCTTGTCACCGAACTCAGCGAGTTGCTTCTCGGTCTGGAAGATCGTAGCGTCGGCTTTGTTGAGTTTGTCAGCCTGCTCTTTGGCTTTCTTATCGGCTTCAGCGTTGGCTTCTGCTTCGGCTTTCATACGCTTGATCTCTTCGTCAGAGAGACCGGAGGATGCTTCGATACGGATCTTCTGCTCCTTACCGGTAGCTTTGTCCTTCGCGGTGACGTTCAAGATACCGTTCGCGTCGATATCGAAGGTTACTTCGATCTGCGGTTCGCCACGACGTGCCGGCATGATACCATCGAGGTGGAAGATACCGATCTGTTTGTTCTGAGCCGCCATCGGACGCTCACCTTGGAGGACTTTGATCTCTACAGAAGGCTGGTTATCAACAGCGGTGGTGAAGGTCTCGGTCTTCTTGGTCGGGATAGTGGTGTTGGCTTCGATCATCTTGGTCATGACACCGCCCATGGTCTCGATACCGAGGCTCAGCGGGGTTACATCGAGCAGAAGGACATCCTTTACATCGCCAGTGAGGACACCACCTTGGATCGCTGCTCCGACTGCTACTACCTCATCAGGGTTAACGCCCTTAGACGGAGCTTTGCCGAAGAACTTCTGTACGGCATCCTGGATAGCCGGGATACGAGTCGAACCACCAACCAAGATGATTTCGTCGATATCAGAGGTCTTCAATCCGGCATGCTCGAGGGCCGTGCGGCACGGAGCGATGGTACGCTGGATCAGGTCGTCGATAAGTTGCTCAAATTTAGCACGAGTCAGGGTCTTAACGAGGTGAGCAGGCACACCGTTTACCGGCATGATATACGGCAGGTTGATTTCCGTAGAGGTAGAGGACGAAAGCTCGATTTTTGCTTTCTCGGCAGCCTCTTTCAGACGCTGCATAGCCATCGGGTCTTTGGACAGGTCCGCTCCACCGTTCTCGTTCTTGAACTCCTGAACGAGCCAGTCGATGATACGATGATCGAAATCGTCACCACCAAGGTGTGTATCACCATCGGTTGCTTTTACCTCGAAGACACCGTCACCGAGCTCGAGCACGGATACATCGTGTGTACCACCACCGCAGTCGAAGACTACGATCTTCATGTCCTTGTTGGACTTGTCAAGACCGTAAGCCAAGGCAGCTGCAGTCGGCTCGTTGACAATACGGCGAACGTTCAGACCAGCGATCTCACCGGCTTCCTTCGTAGCCTGACGCTGCGAGTCGTTGAAGTATGCCGGCACTGTGATGACAGCTTCAGTAACCTCTTGTCCGAGGTAGTCCTCAGCGGTTTTCTTCATCTTCTGAAGGATGATCGCCGAGATCTCCTGCGGGGTGTAGAGACGTCCGTCGATGTCCACACGCGGGGTGTTGTTATCACCTTTTACTACCTTATAAGGAACACGCGCGATCTCAGATTGCAGACGATCATAGGTTTCGCCCATGAAACGTTTGATAGAATAGATAGTTTTGGTCGGGTTTGTGATTGCTTGACGTTTAGCAGGGTCACCCACTTTACGCTCACCGCCATCGATGAATCCAACTACAGAAGGGGTTGTACGCTTACCTTCAGCGTTAGCGATTACGATAGGTTCATTACCCTCCATTACGGCTACACATGAGTTTGTAGTACCGAGGTCAATTCCAATAATTTTAGACATAGTATTTTTCCTTTCTTTAATTAATTTTCGATTTATAGTTTACCAGTCTACTAGTTTTCTAGAGGACTAGTCACCCAAATAATGACAAAAGGCGTGCCAAAGGGGATTTGGCAGAAAAAGGCTGACAAAATGGCAGGAGGACAAAAAAAATCCGCCAAACTTGGCGGATTGAGAGGGAGGAGATCCGCCAAGATTGGCGGATAGATAAAGGCGGATTGTTTATCAGAAGAGGTCATAGCCGTAGTGCTTGAGGCGGTTGGTATTGGAACGCCAGTCCTTGTCCACTTTGACGAATAGTTGGAGGAAGACCTGCTTTTGAAAGAATTCCTCGATGTCCTTGCGGGCTTGCGAGCCAACGCGTTTGAGGGCAGAACCGGCTTTGCCGATGATGATGCCTTTTTGGGAATCGCGTTCGCAGTAGATGACTGCGACAATGCGGATGAGTTTGTCTTCTTCCTTGAAAGACTCGACTTCTACTTCTACGGAGTACGGGATCTCCTTGTCGTAGTTCTGGAGGATCTTCTCGCGTATGATTTCGTTGACAAAGAAGCGTGCGGGCTTGTCGGTCAGCTGGTCTTTGGGGAAGAAAGGTGGTCCGACAGGCAGTGCATCTTTGATGGCATCGCAGAGTTGCGAAATACCGAAACGTTCTTGCGCCGAGATGGGGAAGATGGCAGCTTCGGGGAGTTGCGTGTGCCAGAAGGAGACGAGCGATTCAAGGGTTTCCTGGGTCGTGAGGTCTATTTTATTTATAATAAGGAACACACGCGTGCCCGCGGAAGACATCTTTTTCACCTTCTCGAAGAAGTCGGGATTACGGTCGATGGTGTCTTGCGGTTCGGTGACATACAAGAGGACGTCCGCGTCCACGAGGGCAGAACGGGAGAACTCAAGCATCTGACGCTGGAGTTGGTAGTTCGGCGAGAGGACACCCGGCGTATCGGAATAGACCATTTGGAAATCCTCTCCGTTGACGATACCCATGATACGATGGCGGGTGGTTTGCGCCTTCGACGTGATGATCGAAAGACGCTCCCCCACCAACGCATTCATGAGTGTCGATTTGCCGACGTTGGGGTTTCCAACGATATTCACAAAGCCACTGCGATGCACAATTTTATCATTTTCGCATTTACTCATTTTCTCAATTACATGACAGCATCATAGAGTTCATCTACCGAGTTGAAGAGCTTAGCCGGCGAGAGTTTGGTTACTTTGCAACCCATCTTCTTCTCGATAGCCTTGGTGTCGATCTTCTTGGGGTCACCCATGAGGATGATGGTCACCGCTTTTCCTTTGATGTTATCCTCGTAGAATTTCTCGATGTCATTGAAGGTGAGCGCATCAATCTTCGCAGCATTGACTTTAGCCGGGTCATCGTTATAACCGAGGCGTTTCCAGTACTCGAAGGTAGAAGCTTTCGCACGCATAGACGGTTTAGCCGTCTGTGCAGCCTGTTTGAGGGCGGCTTTAAGGGCTACTAACTGGGTTGAGTCTTGCGGCATATCATTGAGGATATCCATGTAGACGGAAATAGCATCATTGACCTTATCCGACTGAGTACCCACATAACCAATGAAGTAGCAGTCCTTGCCCGGCAGTTCCGGCGTAGCATCAACACCGTAAGCCGAGTATGCCATAGAGCGTTTTACGCGGATCTCATTCATGATGATACCCGTGAAGCCGCCCGACATGTACTGGTTGAAGGCATCCGATTGTACATCGGAAGCGATGTCATATGGACGTCCGTTGATGTAGAAATAGAGGTCCGCCTGCTGTACGTTGCTATTCGGCAAGAAGAGCACGGTGGGTTTGTCGTATTTCTGACGATCCTGAACGAACGGCGATTTGGAAGGTTGCATACCTTCAGTCAAGGGCAGTTCGGGCACAAGTTTTTCCTGAGAGAGCGTACCGCAGTAGAAGACATCCAGCGCATATGTACGCGCTTGCGCTACGAGGGATTGCACTTTCGGCAGACCGAGTTGCCAGATATCCACGAACGGCACTTCGTCCAGATAAGCCGATTTCTTACCGTACATAGCATACTGCATGAGCGCAGATTTCTGAACGGCCGTACGTTTTTGACGGCTGAGACGGCTGAAGAACTCGCCACCCTTGATAGCATCCAACTGTTTCTGCTCCAAGTACGGCATGAGGAGTTGGCGGTTCACCAAGTTCATGATCTTATTCATGTTTCCATCCTCACCGGAGATGGAGATATAGAAGTACGAATCATTACAGCCGTACGAAACGGAAGCACCGAGTTGCGCCATTTGCTGTTTGAAGTCTTTACCTTCGGTAGCCGGGCTACCCATGATACCGGCGTTGTTCATCAAGGCAGCTACGTACGGTAGAAGCGGCATTTCGTGCTCACCAATACCATAACGGAGGGTCAGGGTGAAGATGTCATTCTTCGTATTCGGCGTGTAGTGGAGGGTTACGTTCTCACCCAGCGACGACAATTTTACGTCATTGAAATTGTTGAAGGTCTGTTTGAGTTCTCCCTTCGGCAGTTTCTGGAAAGCCTCCGCATAAGCCGTCTTAGCATCCTTCACCGGATCAAGCGGTTTGATATTCGGCTTCGGCAGTGTATTCGCCTTCGGGGTCTTGGTATCCTCATCGAAGGAGACGGTCATGTGATCCGCATCGAAGTATTTCTTAGCCACACGCGCGATCTCCTCTTTGGTGAGCGCCTGAATTTTAGCGTTCGTTGTGAAGATATCATCAATCGGTTTTGCATAGGTAAAGGCATCCACAAGGACGTTCATCTTCGAATTCGGAGACTCGTTGAACGCCTTGTACGATTGCGCGTACATGTGCTTCACGTTGGCGATGAGTTCATCGGAGATCTCGCCGCGTTTGATCTTGTCGATCTCTTTCATGACGATTGCTTCGGTTTGTTTATCCGACTCAAACATCTGCTGGTTCGCATCATAGTACGGCACAGCCATGACGAGAATACGTCCGTCGTTACGACGTGCATCAAGGAAAGCGTATGCCGAGCTGACATCACCCTTGGTGTTCACTTGGTCGAGCAAACCGACCTGACCATTATAAAGGAGGTTGCATACAAACTCCAAAACATCCTGATCAGGGTCACCCTCTTTGACACCTTGGTAAACCCATGCCACCTGCGGATTGTAACCGAGGTTATAGTGCTTCTTGCCGGTCAGTTTGACAGCCGGGTACTCAGGACGTGCCGGAAGGTCTTTAGGCTCCAGACGGCCGAAGGTCTCTGCGATCATCGGTTTGGTAGATTCGGTGTCGAAGTCACCAACGATCACGAGCGCCATGTTGTTAGGCACATACCAGGTGTTGTAGAACTCGATGAGTTTGGAGAGACGCGGGTTCTTGAGGTGCTCGGGGAGACCGATGACATCACGCTCGTACGGCGAACCTTTGTAGATATCCTCCATGAGTTGTTTTTGCGCCTGTGAAGAGGGGTTGTTGGCGTACATGTTGTACTCCTCGAAGACGTTCTCCAACTCCGCTTGGAAGGTACGGAAGACCGGGTTGATGAGACGATCGGAGAAGATCGTCAGCCAGCGGTACATCTCTGCAGCCGGGAAGGAGTTGTGGTACGCCGTGAGGTCGTAAGAGGTGTACGCATTCACACCTTCTGCACCGATGAGGTCGAGCATGTTGAAGAAATCTTCGGTAGAAGAGATCTTTGCCTCACGCATGGAGCACTCATTGATCTGTGTAGCGAGTTGCTCACGGATTTTCGGGTCTTTTGCATCGCTGTACTGGTCGTACAAAGCGATGATGGAGTCATAAATCGGTTTCTCAGCTTCCCAGTTGATCGCACCGATACGTTGCGTACCTTTGAAAAGCATGTGCTCAAGGTAGTGTGCCAGACCGGTGTATTCCGCCGGTTCATCCACAGCACCTGCGCGAACGACCACATAACCGGTGACATCCGGCTGATCATGGTCTTCCCACAGAAGCACAGTGAGTCCGTTTTCCAACTTGTACTCTGTCAGGCCCTCACGGGACTGAGCGGAGAGAAATGCGGTGCCGCAAATGAGCAGCAGAGCGCTAAGTAAATACTTTCTCATTGTTTTGATTATTAATTGTTAATTTTTTTTCGAGATCACGAGGTCACGAGGTCACGAGATTACGAGGTTTTTACCATTCGAGGAGGACTTTGCCGCATTGCCCGGAGACCATGACGTCGAAGCCTTTCTGAAAATCTTCGAATTGAAAGCGGTGTGTGATCACCGGCGAGAGGTCAAGTCCTCCGAGGAGCATCTGCTCCATTTGGTACCAAGTCTCCCACATGCGTCGTCCGGTGATTCCTTTGATGGTCAGGGCATTGAAGATGACATCCGACCAGTTGACCTGCGTGTCCGAAGGCAGGATGCCCAATTGGGCGATGTTGGCACCTTTGTACATATGCTCGATCATCTCGTTGAAGGCCGCGGGTGCTCCTGACATCTCCAAGCCGACATCAAAGCCCTTGATACCGAGTTGGTTCATTGCGTCTTGTACCGTTTCGCCTTTAGAGCCATCGACAGTGAGGGTTGCACCCATTTTCTTAGCTATCTCCAGACGAAGCGGGTTGATATCGGTGACAACAATGTTCTTCGCTCCGGCGTAGCGGCATATACCTGCCGCCATCGTTCCGATAAGTCCTGCGCCTGTGATAAGGACATCTTCTCCGAGCAACGGGAAAGCGAGGGCTGTATGGGTTGCGTTGCCGAAGGGATCCATGATGGCAGCGAAGTCATCGGGTATCTCCGGGCGCAGTTTGACGACATTCGATTCGGGTATTGTGACGTACTCCGCAAAGCAGCCGTCTTTACCCATGATACCGACGGAGATAGTGTTCTCGCAGACGTGTCCCATACCCCGACGGCAGTTACGGCAATGTCCGCAGACGATGTGTCCTTCGGCAGTGACGCGTTCACCGACTTGGAAATTACGAACACCGGCTCCCACTTCCGCTACAACGCCGACGAACTCATGTCCCATCGTATAAGGCGGTTTGCAATGCGCTTGTGACCACGCGTCCCATTTATACATATGGAGGTCGGTACCGCAGATAGCGGCTTTGGTGACCTTGATGAGGACATCGTTCACTCCCACTTCGGGCATCGGCACTTCTTCCATCCAGATACCGGGCGCGGCGTATTTTTTGACTAATGCACGCATTAGGTTAAACTGTTAAATTGTTAAACTGTTAAATTGTTATTTCAATACACCAAGAATCGTGCCAATTTTGGTGAAGGCGGCGATACATTTATCTAATTGTTCGCGTGTGTGCGCAGCAGAAACCTGTACACGTATGCGCGCCTGACCTTTCGGAACAACCGGATAGTAGAAGCCTGTGACGTAGATGCCTTCTTTCTGGAGAGCCGCCGCGAACTCCTGCGAGAGACGCGCATCGTAGAGCATGACTGCACAGATAGCCGACTGCGTCGGTTTGATATCGAAGCCTGCGGCACGCATTTTCTCCACGAAGTACGCGGTGTTCTCGTGCAGACGGTCTTGCAGTTCGTTGGAACGCGTGAGGATCTCGAAGGTCTTGATACCCGCCGCAGCAATCATCGGCGGAATGGAGTTCGAGAAGAGATACGGACGGCTACGCTGACGCAGGAGGTCGATGATCTCTTTCTTACCGGTAGTGAAACCGCCGACCGAACCGCCGAAAGCCTTACCAAGCGTGCCGGTAATAATCTCTATCTTACCGCGCATGTTATAGAGCTCGGTCACACCATGACCGGTTTTGCCGACAACTCCGGCGGAGTGCGACTCATCCACCATGACGAGGGCGTTGTATTTCTGCGCAAGCTCGTAGATCTTATCCAACGGACAGACATTACCGTCCATGGAAAAGACACCATCGGTAGCGATGATACGGAAGCGCTGAGCTTGCGCTTTCTTGAGTTGCTCCTCGAGATCCGCCATGTCACCGTTGGCATAACGGTAACGCACCGCCTTGCAAAGACGCACACCGTCAATGATAGACGCATGGTTGAGCGCATCAGAGATGATGGCATCTTCTTCCGTCAGCAGCGGTTCAAAAAGTCCTCCGTTCGCATCAAAACAAGCGGCATAAAGGATCGTGTCTTCCGTTCCGAAGAAATCAGAAATGACGCGCTCGAGTTCCTTGTGGGTATCCTGCGTACCGCAGATAAAACGCACCGAAGCCATACCGTAACCGCGCGCATCCATACGGGCTTTCGCAGCCTCGATAAGCTCTTTGTTATCAGCGAGTCCGAGGTAGTTGTTCGCGCAGAAGTTGATCACGGGCAACTCGGAAACCCCACCCTGCCCCTCCCCACAAGGGGAGGGAGAAGAGGTGGCAACTTTGATGTCACTGGACTGCGGAGTGATGATCACGCGCTCGTTCTTATAGAGGCCTGCTTCGCGAATCTCATTCAGCGTTTTTTGCAGGTGTTGTTGAAAATCTTGATACATAGTTGTTATTTTTTTCGAGATCACGAGATCACGAGATTTCGAGATCACGAGGGTTATTAAATTATTCCTTGCTCCAACATCGCAGTGGCTACTTTCATAAAACCAGCGATGTTAGCGCCCTTGACGTAGTCGATCGTGCCATCGGGCTGCGTGCCATAACGGACACATTGCTCGTGGATTGATTCCATAATATGATGGAGACGCTCGTCCACTTCTTCGGCTTTCCAAGAGAGGTGCTCTGCGTTCTGTGTCATTTCGAGACCGGAGGTTGCTACTCCACCTGCGTTGACCGCTTTGCCCGGAGCAAAGAGGACTCCGTTATGCTGGAAGAAATGGATTGCTCCCGGCTGACAGCCCATGTTCGACACCTCGCAGCAACACCAGCAACCGTTTGCTTTCAGTTCCTTGGCATCGTCCTCAGAGAGCTCGTTCTGGAAAGCACACGGCAGAGCGATGTCGCACGGAATAGACCATGCTTTCTTGCCGGCTGTGAAAGCACAGAGAGACGGGAATTTATCCGCCATGTCTTGCACTTTATTGCGGTTCGAAGCACGCATGACGAGCATGTAGTCGATCATTTCTTTGGTGATTCCGTCGGGTATAGCCACTACGCCGTCCGGACCGGAGATCGCCACCACTTTGGCACCGAGTTCAACCGCTTTCGTTGCAGCACCCCAAGCTACGTTTCCGAAACCGGAGAGCGCCACTTTCTTGCCTTTAATATCTTTGCCCGCGGTATGCAGGAGATGTTGCGTGAAATAGAGTGCGCCAAAGCCGGTAGCTTCCGGGCGAAGGATCGAACCGCCCCATGTCATACCTTTGCCGGTGAGGACACCAGTATGATATTCGCGCGCGAGCTTCTGGTACATGCCGTTGAGGAAACCGATCTCACGTCCGCCGACACCCACGTCACCTGCCGGGATATCCTGATCCGGACCGATGCAACGCCATAGTTCGAGCATGAATGCCTGACAGAAACGCATAATCTCCGCATCGGATTTGCCGACCGGATCAAAGTCCGAGCCACCTTTCGCGCCGCCCATAGGCAGGGTTGTCAGCGCGTTCTTGAAAGTCTGCTCGAAACCCAGGAACTTGAGCATTGAAGGTGTCACAGCTCTGTGGAAACGCAAACCGCCTTTGTACGGACCGATAGCTGAGTTGAACTGCACGCGGTAACCGAGGTTCGTCTGCACTTCGCCCTGATCATCAATCCACGTCACGCGGAACGTGAAGATACGGTCCGGCTCGACCATACGCTCCACGATTTTCGCAGCCTCAAACTCGGGGTGTTGGTTGTACACCTCTTCAATCGATTCGAGTACTTCTTGTACTGCCTGCAGATACTCTGCTTCACCCGGATGTTTCGCAGCCAACTGCTGCATAATGTTTTGTACTTTCATAATGTGTGTGTTTTAAATGGTATATTGTTATTAAAAAAATTTGTGTTTATTAGTATCTAATAAAAATCGGGTACAAAGTTACTGCTTTTTTTTGAAATATGCAAATATTTTAGCAATATTTTCAAAATTATTTGCCTGTCGATACCCCTCCGCCACCTCCGCCGAGACGTGAGGATTCGTCCAATTCGCCGACTTTGCGGTATTTATGTTGCTGCTGTTGACCAAACATCCAAGTAACAGAAAGCATGACGCGTTGCTGTCGAACGGTCTGGCTAAACCAGCTGGAGTAGCCGGGCTGCTGTCCCATGTCGGTGGAGGTGAAACGGAGCGAACGGGCAAGGTCCTGGACGTTGAGGTTAAAGATAAGACCTCTTTTCATGTACATCTTGCGGATACCGAAAGAGAGATAATAGGTGCTCTCCTGACGCTCATAGCCGGTGGTCATCGGCGAAGACCAGTTGCCGTCAAGGGTCATGGTCCAATCTTTGGGCAAGTACGCCGAGAGTGTACCGCCGACATAGCCGTAGTGGTTGCCGAGCCGGTAAACGGGTTTGCCATCGGGCTTCAAGTCATAGGATTTATTAAGGAAATGATACCAACCGGCATTGACAGTGAGTGCAAGCCATGCCCCAACTAATTGACGATTGGACGATTTTCGATTTACGGTTTCGCCTTCGGCTGTTTGAGCGTTAGCAAACTTCGGCACAAGGGGCAGTTCGGTGAGGGAGAGGTTACCTCCGTGGGTTGTACAGGTACCGAAATTGACCCATTGCATACTGCCCGAACCATCGGCAAGTATTGTTGTTTTGCGGTCAAACATGCCCTGTGTGTGCGAGAAATTGAAGGTTAGATTGAAGTATTGCGTCCACGAGAAATGCAGTTCGACATCGTTGTTAAACTCCGGCGAGAGGTTCGTATTTCCTTCCTGATAACTATAGGCATCCACATACGTACGGAAGGGGTTCAGCATCCAGTAATTAGGTCGTTTGATGCGTCGGGTGTATGATGCGGACACGGCAATAGGCTGTTGGAGTTTGCCCAGCGGCGACGAGGTATAACCGACATAGGCTGTGGGGAAAGGATCAAAATAGGACTTATTGGTGACCGAATCCGCAGAAGTCCAGTTACCATGGGAGAAGGTATATTCGCCGCGCAAACCGAGTTTGGCAGACCAGTGTTCACCGAACTGCTTTCCGACCGATATATATGCCGCCGCTACGTGCTCCTGATACAGGAAATTGGAGATCGTTTGCGGTTGTTTGACATTGTTAATGGTGGAGTCTGTGGTCATGCGGTTATCGGTGGAAGAGAGCGCGTACTTGACGCCCGTTTCGATCATGCCTGTTTGCCAAAACTTGGTCTGGAAATCGAGCTTCGCCGAATAGATGTCCGCTGCTTGACGGGTATTGATGTCCAAGTTCAGCGAACGGGTACCGAAGTCTGTCTTTTGCAAGTTAGCGGAACGTGTGGAATAACGGTTGTAGTCCACGTTGACGGTCAGTTCACGTTCCAGCGCCTCATTGAAGGTGTGCGTGAAGTTGAGGTTCGCCGTGTGTTGCGGAGCCTGCGTAGCGGTGTTCGTAGCCGTTTTGGAAAACGTGGTGTCCGGACCGACCACGGTATAACCGATGTTACGATCGTCAATGATGTCTTGTTTCATGCGCATGTACGGCACTTGCAGAATAAAACCGAACGTGTTTACCGAATCGATATACCAATCGTTTCCGAGTTTCATCATATAATACTGAAAATCAAGGTTATAGCCGGAATACGAATAGTTCTCGATTGCCTGTTTTGAGCCTATTTCCGGCACTGTTCTGCGGGTCTCGAAATCCACGTCATTCTGGGCATAAACCTGCGTGAGTTGACCAAAGGTATAGGTCTTTTCTCCGCGATAATTGAGGTTGAGCGAGACCATTTCGTTATTCAGCCAACGTTTGACATCGCCGAAATACATACCGCCATACCCCGCAGAAAGCATACCATTGAGACCTTTCATCATGTTGCGTTTGGTCTTGATATTGATGATACCACCCTGCCCTGACGCGTCATATTTGGCGGAAGGATTCGAGATGATTTCGATTTTCTCGATAGTGTTTCCGTCCGTTCCGTCGAGCATGGCTTTGAGTTGCTGACCGGAGAGATACGAGGGTTTGCCGTCGATCCAGATCTCTACGCCTTTGCCGTTGACCCTGATGTTTCCGTCCTTATCTATACGCACGCCCGGCGAGCGGCGAAGAATATCGTTTCCGTTGGAGCCTGCTGACAAAGGAGAGGCGGAGACATTCACGACCAGTTTGTCCATTTGGCGTTCAATGAGCGGTTTCTTGGCTTTTACCTCTACTTCGGCAAGGCGTTCGGTCTCTTCGCGGAGAACAAAATCCGGTCCGCCGAAAGCGGTGTGGTAACCGATATAAGAGGCTTGGATGAGAAACTCCTCCCCGGCCCTCCCCACAAGGGAGGGAGATTCAATGCTGTACTTTCCCTGTTCGTCGGTGATGGCACCGGTGATGAGGGATGAGTCTTTGGTAAGAACCGAGATCGTGACAAAGGGCATCGGTGTACCTTTGGTGTCCATGACGGAACCTTTGATTGTTTCTGCGCCGAGAGCTACAGAACATAGCAAGAACATTCCTAAAAAGAACTTTTTCATAACATGCAATTTGAAAATTTTGTGCAAAGGTACAGCTTTCTGCGCAAATGGTATATGAAAAAACGGACATTGCGATATTTTTCAGGCAAAAAAGACCGAAAAATCCCGGGTCAGCGGAATTCCGAGCATTCTGAATTGCCCGGGAGAGACGCATCCCATCTGTTGAAACTCCAGCGCGGCGTGACTCAGATCATAATAGCCATGCCGCATGACGGTAGCGAGAAGATCAATGGATGCGCCTTGTGCGGCTTGAAGTTGCATATCTTGGAGGGTACTATGAAAACGCCTCAAGCGGACAAACTGCTTCGGCGGAATACCGACGTAATTGCGAAAGACGCGCAGGAACTGGCGTTCTCCGAGACATGCCACAGACGCCATTTCGGCGGCAGAGATATTCCCTTTCGCCTCATCGCAGGCGGCTATCACTTTGCGAAGTCGCGTGTAGTTGATATCTGTTTTGGGCGGGATGCGTCCCAGGAAGAAAGCATCTAACTGCGGAGCTATTTCCTCGGCATTGGGCGATGACCGGAAGATCTGATCCAAGTGCATCAGCCCCTCGTCGCCGCTTTCATGTGCGGTCAGCACTTTGCCGGACAAGCTCTGCAAATCCATGTTTGTCAGGACATGCATACCGCCCGGTTCAAAATCCAGCATCATCCCTTCAAACCAACCGCTGAGGGTCGTCAGCCCCAATGTGGTCTGGTTCGCTCCGAGCAACATCAATTCGCCGGATTGCTTTCCGCCGATTTCCACCACGGCATTCCTAACGAAGATGAAACTGCCGTAATTGGGCAGCAAGGGTTGCACATGTTTGCCGTTCACAAACCGCGGGTCGTCCGAAGGCGGCGCCATCGTGTCCGTTGAGCCCTCCGCCCGCACAAACACATAGCGGGAGATATAAGGCCGCAAGGCTTCTGTGGGATATAGAATCTGGAAAAACATCAGCTTATCTGTTTACGGAGATAGACAAAGAAGGTGGTTCCTTTGGACGATGTGTCGAACTCAATACGTCCGCCGGAAGCCTCAACGATGTGTTTGGAGATGGCAAGACCGAGCCCGTTTCCATTGGATTTGGTGGTGAAGTTCGGCCGGAAGATACGCGGCTGTATGTCTTCAGGGATGCCGGTACCGTCGTCGGAGATGGAGATTTGCACTTCGCGGTCGGAGAAAGCGGCATTGAGCACAACGATGATGTCTGTTGGCGAAGCCTGCAGCGCATTGCGGATGATGTTCACAAAAACCTGACTGATCTGCTCTTTGTCGGCACGCACGATGACACCGGAGTCGGGACCGACATAGCGGACAGGTATCTGTTCGTCGTTCTCGCGTTGCAGGGTAATGACGTTCGACAGTTTCTCCGCCACGTCCACCTCGGTCGTAACAACCTCGGGCTGTTTGGCGAACGTGGAGAATGATTGCGCGATATGCGCCAAGTTATCTATCTCCGCGATGAGCATTTTGGTGGTCTTTTCGAAATAGGCGTCAAACTGGTCGGTACCATATTTGAGTTGCAGTTTCTGTACCGACAGTTTCATCGGCGTCAGCGGGTTATTGATCTCGTGCGCGATCTGCCTTGCCATGGTTCGCCAAGCACCCTCACGCTCTGCATTCGCCAGTTTCTCCGCAGATTCTTCCACTTGGTCCACAAGGATGTTATAACGCTCCACGAGGGCACCTAACTCATCATGATAGGGGTAGTCAATGTGATTTTCTTTGGCTCCCATCTCAAACCGGCGCATCTTATCCGTAAGCATCGTGATCGGCGATGTGATGGAACGCGTTGCCAGATAGGAGAACGCGAGCGACAAAATCAAGGCGATGAGGTATGCCGGAACAAGACGCATCAACAACGCTTGCACTTCGGCATTGCGGGTCTGCTCGCTCAGAAAATACGGCACGGCTATATAACCGATGGGCACAAAAGCACCGTTATGGAACGGCAAATACGCAATGAGGTAAGGTTGATTTTGGATTTGCTCGTAACACAATGCAATATGGTCATCGCTGAAGAAAGGCTTGTTGACACTCATGCTGCGCGAGAGAATACCGCCGTCGAAGAGTTGCGGCGATGAGGAGGCTAACAATTCGCCTTCCAGCGAATAGACATGCAAATCCTGCTGCATATCAATACTGAGGTCACGCAGGTCTATCGCCAAACCGGACGCCTGATTCGACGTCAAGGTCACGTCCCAATAATACAAGGACCGCAGATACGATTGGATGTACTCGGCGCGAGTGATCAGTTCATGCCGTTGTTGCTGCGCCACACTCGAATAGACATAACGGATCGACAAGATGAGCGTAAACACAAAAATGATGGTCACACAGGCGAATACCACAAAGAGTATTCGCGTTGTAATACGCTTGTTTCGGAGCGATATTTGGAACTTATCTGACATAATTAACACGTTTTCGCTTGCAAAGGTACTAAAAAATTTGCATATATGCAAAAAAATATGTATCTTTGCAAACTTTTTCGCAAAAAATTATTTATGGTACAGATTTTTACAGCATTTTTGCTTGGTTTACTCACTATTTTGGACCCTTGCACGCTGATGACCAGCATCACGGCGATAGGTTACATTGACAAGGAGATCAACAACAAACGAATGGTTCTGACCAACGGTCTGATGTTCGTTCTGGGTAAATTAGCTACATACGTATTACTCAGTATTCCGTTCCTTATGGGGGCTCAGACGGACGGCATTCAACACCTGCTTGCGCATTGGGGAGAACCTATTTTAGCCGGATTCATGTTCGTCTGCGGCATTGTGCTGCTTTTCAGCGGACATCATCACCATGAGCATGACCACGGAATCAGCAAATGGCTCAAAGACACCGACAGCAAAGAGAGTTGGCTATGGTCGTTCATTCTTGGTATCTTCTTTGCCATTGCATTCTGTCCTCATCGGTTGGTATATTTCCTGACGATGATCGACATCACACTTACGTTGCCGAGCACATGGAATTGGGTAATGCCGGTTGTTTTCAGTTTGGGAACCGGTCTGCCGATCATGCTCATTGCATGGTTAGTAAGTTACAGCGCGGTTAGCATCGCCAAACTGACAAGCCGTATGGGTACGTTCGAAAAATGGTTCCGGCATATTTGCGCCGTGTTGTTCCTGGTGTTGGGTGTGTATCTGGCTATCCACTGTGTAATCGAATATCACGAACACGACGGATGTTGCCATCACCATCATACAGAATTAAAAATTAAAAATTAAAAATTATTTTGGCTTCGGAAGGTTTTCAATTCAAGCAGTTTTACATCCGGCACGACCGGTGCGCCATGAAAGTGGGCACCGATGGTGTGGTGTTAGGTTGCTGGGCAATAACTCCACCCTATCCTTCCCCACAAGGGAAGGAAATAAGAATTCTCGATATCGGTACAGGCTCCGGGCTTATTGCGCGCATGTTGATGCAGCGTTTTCCCGAAGCCGAAGTTGAAGCCATCGACATTGACGAGGCCGCAGTAGAACAGGCACGCGAGAACGGTGTAAACGCCTATCTGAGCCGCTTGCAGAATTGGAAAAATGTCAAATGTCAAATGTCCAATGACAAATGCTATAACTTGATCGTCTCTAACCCGCCTTATTTTCAGAACAGCCTCAAGAACCCAGACAAAGGACGTGAGTTAGCGCGGCACACGGACAGCCTGAGTTATAGCGAACTGCTGCATCACAGCGCGCGGTTACTCACCGAGGACGGACAGTTGGCGCTTATTCTGCCGGCAGAATCCGAGGCGGAGATCATTGCCCTCGCTGCAACAGAAGGTCTGTCTCTCGTGCGCGTAACGCGCGTATATAGTAAGGTGTCGAAACCCGCAAGGCGCGTGTTGCTGCAACTTGCCCGTTCCGCATCACAAGAGGGCGAACTCACGCCTATTGAGGATCAACTCGTCTTGGAAGATGACCACGGCGGACGCTCAGAGGCATATAGGGAATTAACAAAGGACTTCTACCTGTGAGGCAGAAGTCCTTTTTCTATCAGCCAAGATTGGCTGATTGTTATTTCGCTACATTCACAGCGCGCACCTCGCGGATGACGGTCACTTTGATCTGACCCGGATAGGTCATCTCATCCTGAATGCGTTTTGCCAAATCGAAGGAGAGAAGTTCGGTATCCTTATCGGAAATCTTGTCCGCTCCCACGATCACACGCAACTCGCGACCGGCTTGCAGTGCGTACGTCTTCACAACCCCCGGGAACGACATTGCGAGGTTCTCAAGGTCATTCAGACGTTTCACGTAACTCTCGACGATCTCTCGACGAGCTCCCGGGCGTGCGCCTGAAATAGCATCACAGGCTTGTACGATCGGCGCAATGATAGTGGTCATCTCACACTCATCGTGGTGTGCTCCGACAGCATTGCAGATTTCCGGTTTCTCGCCGTATTTCTCACACAGTTTCATACCTAACTCTGCGTGCGGCAGTTCCACATCATCATCTGCCACTTTACCTATATCGTGCAACAATCCGGCACGTTTGGCTGCCTTGACGTTCAGGCCTAACTCTCCTGCCATCGCGGCACAGAGGTTCGCGGTCTCACGGCTGTGTTGCAGCAGGTTCTGACCGTACGAAGAACGGTATTTCATCTTGCCCACCAAACGAATCAGTTCCGGATGCAGACCATGAATACCAAGGTCGATCGTGGTACGTTTGCCGACCTCAACAATCTCGTCTTCCACTTGTTTGGTCACTTTCGCCACCACTTCCTCGATACGCGCGGGGTGAATACGTCCGTCCTGTACCAACTGATGCAGCGCCAGACGGGCTATCTCACGACGTACGGGATCAAAAGCGGACAGCGTGATAGCTTCCGGGGTATCATCCACCACGATTTCAACTCCGGTTGCCGCTTCCAACGCACGGATGTTACGTCCTTCACGACCGATGATTCGGCCTTTGACCTCATCGTTCTCAATATGGAAAACAGAGACAGTGCTCTCCGCAGCGGTCTCCGAAGCCACACGCTGGATCGTTTGGATGATGATTTTCTTCGCCTCTTTGTTTGCCTCCAAACGCGCATTGTCCATGATCTCATTGATATAGGACATGGCAGCAGTCTTCGCCTCGTCTTTGAGCGTCTCCACCAACTGTTTCTTAGCCTCTTCGGCAGACATACCACTCAACTGTTCCAACTGTTTCTCAGCCTGTTGGTGCATTTTCTCCACCTCCTGCTGCTTGTAATCCAGAGCCTGCTGGCGTTGTTCCACCTGCTGTGCCTTTTGATTAACTTCGTTGAGGCTTCGCTGAACATCTCCCTGGCGCTGATTCAACTGCTGCTCACGCTGTTGCAAACGTTGTTCGTGTTGCTGTATGCGTTTGTCCTGCTCGCGTACGGTGTTATCGTACTCCAGTTTCAGGGCGATAAATTTCTCCTTTGCCTCAACAATCTTGTTTTTCTTCACCACTTCTGCCTCTTCCTCTGCTTTTTTGAGCAGGTTAACAGCGGCAAAACGGCTGATCAAGTAGTATATTCCGGCTCCCAACAGGAGACCCACTACTCCACAAATAATTGCTGTAATCATTGATTTATCGTTTTGTTTATTAATTGATTAAGTTCTTTAATTTCTTTTTCTACGGGGGCGATGCTTTTCTCTCTTGCATCGGATTGAAGAGCCACTGCCACCTCCAACGCCGTGTACATCCATAATTGCTCTGCGGATGCGTTCGGACGGATTTTCAAATAGTATTGATAGCGACGATTTAACAGTTCCGCCGCTTTGCGATAATTGGGTTCTTGCTCTCGGGGCACATCCAAGCCCACGGTATGAGCATCCAAGTGCAAATTAATATGTTGCTTGTCCGGAACCACCTTTTATCCTTTGTACTTTATTTTTTCAACGCTGCTATAGCACGATCTACTTGTGCTATCAGGGCATTGATGCGTTTATACGCCTCCTCGCTACCTTCCGCGCTGACCAACGCGTTTGCCATAGCGATGCGTTTGTTTTGTTGCTGTAATTGCTGTAACTCACTATGCGTCCGGATCAACTCCTGACGCTGTTTCTCGATGTCCTCCCGCAAAGCAACATTCTCTTGTTGCAACGCTTCATAACGCTGCAACAAGAGATGTAAATTTTGCGAAAGTTCGTCAAGAGCTTGCATCAATTCTTAATTATCCATTAGAATGAGTAACCAACGCCAAGACCGATAACGCCGAGGAACTGTACGCGCTCTGCCTCAACACCCGCTTTATCGGCGATCAAGGTACCATTGTAGTACTTCAAGTTCGTGCTAATCGTCACTTGCAGACATTTTAGGAACTGATAACCCAGCGAGCAGGTCCAATCCACATCAAAACGTCCGAAATGACGGTTGTTATTCGACCACATATAATAACCGGTATAAGTCTCACCGGGGTGCGATGTTTCCCACGCTTCCTTCAGGTTGAAACCTTTGTCCTGATACGGAGTAAAGAGGCTGAGCGTTGTGCCCAACTTCAAATCCTTGTACGTATAAGCAATGCTTCCCTTGAGAGTTAAACCGAACTCTGCACGTGCGTTGCGATAGATAGGATCACCGATTTTGTAGGAATGAACACCCTGTGTCATTGCCTCTTTAGCATAAGTGAACGTACCGATTGTACGCTGCAAATCGCTGCGGATATCCGCATAGTTAGCCACCTGTTGGTCGAAATCATATGCTGCAACAGCCGCCTCATAAGTGGCACGGTCGATTTCACCTTTATTATACTGATCCAAATACATGGACATGTAGCGCTCCTCGGTATATTTCCTGTTCCATGCATCGCCGATATAAGCGGTAGTGATACGACCTGCAATCGGAGACAGATAAACGGAGAAGTCTGCGCCCTTGTAACTCTTCTTCCAATCGATACCGACAGAAATGTCAGTATAAGAAGGAGCTAACCATTTAGAAATGATAGGATCATAACCATCCTGGTACTTACGACCGATAGCGTACTGGCTTTGGAAGCCGGCATTCACCGTCAGATACCACATCTCCTTGAATTCCCAACCGAACTTGGTGGTCAACTTGATATTATCGGTGGATTTCTTGAGCGGATCCTCTTTGGCATCCTCCCATGTCATACCGAAATCCGTGTCGAGATTCGTCTCCCACGCCATCGCATCTTTCTTGTACAGCAAGTGCAACTTCGCATATACGAAGCCGTTCATGTTGTTCTTACCTCCGGCAGCCCAGTTTACCAAACCCGTTGCAGCAGCGTTCAAACCCACTGTTCCGTCAAATTTCCAAGGATTCTCAGGAGCCGCCTCTTCCTGAGCCATCATGGACATTGCTGCGATTAAACACAGCGAAAGAGTAAAAATTGATTTTTTCATACTATAAAAATTATTGTATTACATTAATATTTGTGTGCGTACACACTTTCTTTCTCAAAAAATCGCACAAAGTTACAAAAAATTTTCCACATCTGCAAATAATTTTGACCAAGACAGCCATTTTTTTACAAAAAAGTCAATTTTTACACACTTTTTTATAATATGTACACACGCGTATGGATTTTTTTTTGTAATTTTGCACCGTGAATTAATATCGCCTCTTTTTGAGCTATATTTCGCCGCAATTCGGAATAGAAGCGCATAAAAAATAAGAATCGGAGTTTTGTCGGTCTTGAGTCGGTCTTGAGTCGGTCTTGAGTCGGTATTAAGTCGGGTTCAAAAAGGAGACATGCCGAAAGGATTCAACACTAAATGTCGTAAATATAAACAAAAAAACATATGAAAAACATTTTAAAAAAGAGTTTATTGGTGGTATTAGTTGCAGGATGTTTTCTAAATGCCAAGGCCTATAACCACGTAGGTTTAGCTACCGGAACAGTTGAGTTAGGTACTATCTCGAAAGCACCAGGTGCTGGCAGTAAGTTTGGAAAATACACTGACGGCGCGTATCTATACCGCGGTTCTGCGTATTCTTTTAGTAGTGGAAAAGGAATAAAGACACAGAACTCTAACTCGGGAGTGGTTTTTTACCTGGCAAATTCAGCAGATGTAACGGTGACCGTTATGTTTGATGCCTCTAAGAATTTCGCTAATGTCGATGCACAATTATCCACTATCTCTGATAGCGATTATGATAAGTTTTTCATGGGTACAGAAAATAATACTGCTGTAACCTTTTCTAAAACAGATTATCAGTCCAAAACGGTAGTAATTGATCAAAAGGGTAATTTTCAAGAAACGTTTTCTGCGGTGCCTGCTGGATATTACTATATTGTATGTACTGGAACCGGATCAAACACGTATTTTACTCAATTAATAGTTGGAGGTTCCACTCCTGTCACTCCTACTGTCTCCAGTATAACCGTTTCACCGACTTCTGCCACCTTGGACATCAACGACACGCAGCAACTGACTGCAACCGTGAGCGTTACTCCTTCTACAGCAGATAATACCGTTACATGGTCAACCAGTGATGCAAACGTTGCAACCGTCAGTTCTACCGGTCTGGTAACCGCTGTCGGACAAGGAACAGCCACTATCACGGCTACCTCGAACCTCGACAACACCAAGTCTGCTACTTGTGCTATCACAGTTAACGCTCCCGCAGCTCCAATTCCTGTAACCGCTATCAGCCTTCCCGCCACGGCAACCGTAGGCATCGGAGCGACTACAACGCTTACTGTTTCCTATACGCCGACTGATGCCAACACAGGCAAAGCCATCACATGGACAAGCGACAACCCCAATATCGCCACGGTGGACAACACGGGTAAAGTGACCGGTGTAGCAGCAGGTACAGCCACCATTACTGCGACTTCAGAAAAGGGTAAAACAGCCACTTGCACTGTGACCGTCAAAGCTGTTGCCGTTACAGGCGTAAGCATCAGTCCTGCTACTGCGACTGTTAAGATTGGATCGACTATCGCACTGACTGCCGACGTCACACCGACAGACGCAACCAATAAAGACGTCACCTGGAGCAGTAGTGATGATAACATCGCTACCGTGATAAACGGAAAAGTGACCGGTATAGCGGAAGGAACCGTCACCATCACGGCTACTTCTGTAGAGAACAATACCAAGCACGGAGAGTGTCTTGTGTCCGTTCAAACGGGTTCGCCACTTCCTGACGTAGGATTGAAAACCCATACTCCGGAGATTTACGAAGATCCCGCTGGTTACAATACCCCGCTCGCTAAATTCAAAGACCGCGAATATGAAGTATATTACACAGCAAAAGGTAAGATCGGCGGTAGCGGAAGCGGTGTTCCTTTGGTCTATGTGAATGAAAGCGGAAATGAGATATCTACTGCTACAAAAGCCAAAGACGGTTGGTTTGAGTATCAGATCAATAGTGGTGATAGCGAAGATAAAGCCCTAACGAAAGATGAGTTTACCGTAAAACGCGGTACATGGAAAACCACCACAGATAATTATCTGGTGATGCAGGTAAAGGGATACGATCAGTTCCGATTCTTTGCTGCAGAAAAAAAGGACAATGCCCCCGCTCAGGAATTGCATGTGTTCATCGACGATATGGAGAAAGAGATGCCGATGACGCATAGCACTTCGGCTACTGTCCGTACCTTCGATATTACGCCGGACGAACACGTAATAAAAATCACGGCTACCGGTTCTTCCAACCAATATATCTACGGCTGGTCGCTCCGCGTAACCGACAATCCGATCGTGCGTTACCTCTCCGGTCCCAAGACCCAGACTGTTTACCAGACCAAAGATATTCAGACGGTTGCTTACCGCGTTCGTCGCGCCGCAAGCCATCGTCTGACATGGATCGGCAAAGAGATTCCGGGTCTTGCGCTGAACGCCACCACCAACGACTCCGTTTTCCTGCAAGGCACTGCCGATGCTGCTGTCGGATCCTATATATATAAGGTGGAGGCACTGGATGCCAGCGGCAATGTAGCATCCTTTGAGCAAGGCACGGTCACCATTCAGACGCAAGTCTTCGATGCCAAGAACGGCAATGATTTCTCGACCAACATCGCCGAGCCGATTAAACCGATGAACTTTCTCTTCTACGCCTCCAATAGTTCCGACATCACTCTTTCTTGTGACATCGAGGGCTTGACGCTGACGTACGAGAAAGACAGCATCGCCGTATTAAGCGGTACGCCGGCTTTGGGTACCGCCGAAGGCGAACACACCTATTCCATCTCTGCGGCAGGAGGAAATACCATCACCGGTAAGATCAACATCGTTGTGCCGGATCCGTATTTCGAACCTATCGCCGAGGCAAAAGTGCGTGACGGCAGTTCAATCACGTTTGTGATCATCGTCCGCCATGCTCAAAACGTGACCGTAACAGGTCTGCCGGGCGGCTTCACAAGCAATTACAACAGTGCAACAGACACGCTTACCATTTCCGGCACGGCGAACGTCGGAGCTCCTTATCCAAAGAGTATTGAGTTCACCATGACGGCAGCGCCGCGTTATGAAGGAAAAGAGCAAAAGACCGAAAAGGGCAAACTGATTGTTATTGACCCGGACGCAAAAGCCGTTTTGGTGGTATGCAAAGGCATCAAAAACGCCAATGACGATCCTTACTGCAAGTACTTGGGAGGACAAGGTTTCGACATCACCCTGCGTGAGCAGGACGTTTTAGCCGGATCGAGTTACGAGGCATTTGATCTCCTTCTGATCTCCGAGACCGTGGATGCCAATAACGAAGAAGTACTCAAACTCGTTCGCGGCGAAGTAAGTCTGCCTGTACTGAATATGAAAGGTTTCACGTACTCCCCGGGACGCGTTTCACCTGCCGGTTGGGGTGAACCGGACAATGGAGCTGTGGACACTTTAGACACCAAGAACATAGGCTGTAATATCATCCTGCAACGCGCGGAGCATGAGATATTCCAGCAACTCACTTATCCGGTTAACGGCAAGACCGTGAAGATCTTAGACACTTATACCAAACGCGGTGTCATGCCGATTGCGGTCAATAAACAAGGTGCACTCTGTTTGGCTACCGCGGCTACACGTGGTGTGGATTACTACTCCGAAGGACCGCTCCAAACGGCTATTCATGAGATCCCGGCTTCGGAACGCAACGGACACAAATA
Source organism: uncultured Bacteroidales bacterium (assembly GCA_946534715.1). Lineage (GTDB taxonomy): Bacteria > Bacteroidota > Bacteroidia > Bacteroidales > Paludibacteraceae > Colicola. The sequence goes on from CAMNCW010000046.1 coordinate 59,816, forward strand.
CATCTGTTTGCCGCTTTCCGCGGACGCTACTCTCAGCACGCAGGGTAAGAAACTCATTGACGGCATTGTAGAGTACCTGTTGAGCAGTACTCCGACTACCGTGGCATTGCCGGTATTGCGCATTGACCGATTCGCGGTAGAAGGCTTCGAAGGCAAGATCGACCAGACGAACAACACCATTGAGCTGGTTTTGGAAGAGGCGGATTACAAAGCCTTGGACAGCCTCACTTCCGTAGCACCGGAGATCACCATCGCCGATGACAGTTTGACCCACGTTCTGCCGGCTACCGACACACTCAGTATGGCGCATTGCACTTTCATTCCGATGGTCTTCACCGTAACGGATTACATCAACGTACGCGCATACTCCGTTTCCGTCCGCGTCATCCGCGCGGAAGGAATAGAGGATGTTGAAGCTTACACCGCCGGCGAATGGATCAACATCTATGATATCTACGGCCGCAAAGTGGCTACAACCAACGAGGACATCTACACCATGGCTCTGCCGAGAGGTGTATATATCATCCAAACATCCAAAGGTAACACACTCAAAATAATGAAATAAATCCATGCGTACAGAAAACGAATTGCAAGGAGTGACGTTGTTGGGAAACCAGCACACGCAATATAGCGACAATTATAATCCCGGGGTGTTGGAGACCTTCCCAAACAAACATCCGGAGAACGAGTATCTCGTGACTTTCAACTGCCCGGAGTTCACTACCCTATGTCCCAAAACAGGACAGCCGGATTTCGGACACCTGTACATCAGTTACATTCCGCGCGAGCAGATGGTGGAGAGCAAGAGCCTCAAGCTATACCTCTTCTCCTTCCGCAACCACGGAGATTTCCATGAAGACTGCGTCAACATCATCATGAAAGATCTGGTCAAACTGATGGATCCCAAGTATTTGGAAGTAACCGGCTATTTCATGCCACGGGGAGGTATCAGCATCTATCCTTTCGCCAACTATGCCGATGCCGAACACCAGGAACTCAAAACCCTGCGACTGAGAGAACAAATGACGAATGTGCTCAATCGCCAATAAACCGCGAAGCGGAAAAATCGTCAATCAATCGTCAAATCGTCAATATGAAAGATAGTATTATCGTCTTATCCGGTGGATTAGATTCCACCACCATGTTATACGAATACCAATACCGTATTGGTATGGCGCTTTCTTTCCATTACGGAAGTAACCATAACGACCGCGAGTTGGAGTTTGCCAAACTCCATTGTGAACGCCTTGGTATTCCCCATCAGGTCATTCGTCTGCCGTTTATCAAACAGTTTTTCAAGAGTTCCTTGCTTTCCGGTGCGGACGCTATACCCGAAGGCAACTACGACGAAGAGAACATGAAATCAACCGTTGTGCCATTTCGCAATGGAATTATGCTTTCCATCGCTGCCGGTATCGCGGAGAACAACAAGTTCCAGTACGTCATGCTCGCTAACCATGCCGGAGATCATACCATCTACCCGGATTGCCGCCCGGAGTTTGTGGAGGCGATGAACAATGCGATTCATTTCGGCACATGGAACGGAGTGCAGCTACTGACGCCCTATACCAACCTCACCAAAGCGGAAATTGCCTCGCACGGCAAGGAATTGCACCTTGACTACTCCGAAACATGGAGTTGCTACAAAGGCGGAGAACATCATTGCGGTGTCTGCGGTACTTGCCGTGAACGAAAGGAAGCGCTCGCGCAAGCTGGCATTGAGGACAAAACAATCTATGACAACTAAATCGTCCAATAAATCATAAATCGTCAATAAGTCGTAAATCGTCAAATCGTCAATTATTTTATGTATTACGTAGAAAAAAGAATAGAAATCTCCGCGGCGCATAATTTGATGTTGTCATATGAGAGCAAATGCGAAAATCTGCACGGCCACAATTGGATCATTGTAGTTTATTGCAAGGCCAAAGAGTTGAACCAAGATGGCATGGTAACGGACTTCACGCACATTAAGAAAGTAGTGAAGGACACCTTTGACCATAAGTATATCAATGAGATCTTGGATGTCAACCCATCCGCAGAGAATATGGCGAAATGGATATGCGACCATGTAGAGAACTGCTACAAAGTCTCCGTTCAGGAATCGGAAGGCAACACCGCCATCTATGAAAGAGACGAATAATTAATTGTGAACCCTCGTGATCTCGTGATCTCGAAATATCGAAAATTGCAAAATAAATTGGCATATAGAGTTAACGAAATATTCTATACCCTTCAAGGCGAAGGAGCGCACAGCGGCATTCCCGCTGTGTTCGTTCGCTTTAGCGGATGTAATCTCCGCTGCCCTTGGTGTGACACGGAGTTCGCAGAATACAAAGAGATGTCTGCAAAGGAGATTGTCGATGAGATGCTATCGCTGTATGACACGCCCAATGAACGCCGCAAGATGTGTGTTCTCACCGGCGGTGAGCCGTCCTTGCAGGTAGATAAACCGCTGATTGACACCTTGCACGAAGCCGGTTTCTATATCTGTATCGAGACCAACGGCACACACCCGTTGCCGGAAGGTATTGACTGGATCACCTGCTCGCCCAAAGAAGGAAGTCTTCATCATTCTGCCATCAGCCATCAGCCGCCCTTAGCACTCAAAAAAGTGAACGAAGTGAAAGTGGTCTTCACAGGCACGTATGACCCTGAGATATGGAGAAAGCAGTTGGAAGCCGAACACTGGCTCTTACAGCCGCTCCGTTATAACGGCGAATGGCTCTTACTGAGCGGTATTGATGATTTTGAGATAGACAGCAATGACAACTTGGACGACACCGTGCGGTATATTCTCGCGCACCCTTTCTGGCGACTAAGCGTCCAACTCCACAAAATAGCCGGACTCCGTTAAGAGCCCGGCTTTTATTTTAACAGTTTAACAATTTAACAACTTAACGCTTTAACGCGCGAAGCGCTTAATACTGCGCTGCATCATAAACCGCGTCCGCTGCCTCTGATCCTTTGAGACGCTCGATAATACAGAACGCGAAATCAGAAGACAAGCCCGGACCTTTCGCCGTAATGATATTCTGGCTCTCTACCACCAGGCCACCGACATAACTTTCGCCCAGAGGCTCCTGGCAACCCGGATAACAGGTAGCTTGTTTGCCCTTCAAGATTCCTAATTTACCGAGAACCATCGGCGCGGCACAAATAGCGGCTATCAGTTTGCCGGCATTGTTATGCTCCACCAATAACTCGCAAAGCGCTGAACAATCGCCTAACTTGGTCTGTCCACCGGGAAGGATGAGCATCTCTGCGTCTGAGAAATCAATTTTATCAATCAATCCGTCGGCCTCAACAGCGATATTATGCGCTCCGAGAACCATAGGATTGCCCGTTACAGAAACGGTTGTTACTGCAACATTTGCACGGCGAAGCAAATCAATGGTAGTGATAGCCTCGATTTCCTCAAATCCATTGTCTAAAAATAGATAATTCATACAATTTACGATTTAACGATGTACGATTAGTTTAACTTAAATATATAGGTGATTGTTCCGATCTGATCATGTTCGCCCTCTGTAAACTTGGCTTTACGCGCTGCATCGAGAGCGAGTTGTTGGGTTTGTTTGTCTGACACGTCACCGCCTTTGATAGTAGCGCTGACTACTTGTCCGGCAGCGTTCACACGTATCTGCACGACTACTTTACCCTCCTGACGGAAAGTGTTCAAAGGTTGCGGTAACGTACCTTTTATACCACGTCCGGCGAGCGACCATTCGTTTCCGCCGACGGATCCGTGTCCCACTACGGGGTTTCCTTTTTGTCCGGCTCCCTGGCTATCTCCGGAACCGGTTGTGTTGCCTGCCTGTCCGAAGAGTGAACCTAAAGCATTCGCTTTTGCCACCGCCTCAGCCTGTTTAGCCCGTTCCGCCGCCTCAGCCGCCTCACGCGCCTTGCGTTCCTCTTCCTTGCGCGCTTGCTCTTCGCGTTGACGTTGTAACCGTTCCGCTTCGGCTTGTCTGCGTGCTTTCTCCGCTTCTTCCTGCTGCTTGCGCAAAGCAAGCGATTCTTCGTCCTCCTGCGTCATGAGATTGTTATCGGAAGGCGCAGAAGAAGGAGCCGGAGAGGTCGGCTGAGGAACAGGAAGAGGAATAGCCTCCGATTGTTCCGCCATATATCCGCCGGCTTCTGTCACTTCGCCAAAAGCCACCTCAACGCCTTCTTGTTCCTCCGGTACTACCGGCGTGAGGTAAATAAACCATAACAGCAGAAACACCAGCAACATGAAAAGCGCTGTACCCACAGAAGCAACAATATGTCTCTCTTGCTTTTTCGTCATCTTTTGGTAGCTACTACAAGACGCATATGATGTTCGTTCGCGACATCCAGCACGCGAACCACCTCTTTGTACGCTACGTCTTCATCAGCGTGCAGAGCAATATACATCGTTGAATCCGAAGCCTGAATACCACAGAGGTATGCCTCCAGATTCTCCGGATCTACAGGAATTGGTTTCTCCTTGCCCAACGCCACATAATAGTTACCTAAGTTGTCAATGGACACCTTAGCTACCTGCGGGCGCGTCACTTGTTTGGCGCGCGACTGAGGAAGGTTGATCTTAATATCATTGGGCGAGGACATAGTACTTGCCATTACGAAGAACAGGAGCAACAAGAAAACCAAGTCGGTCATCGAGCTCATCGCAAAAGTGGCCTCTACCCTATTTCTCTTTTTCAAAGACATAGTTTGAAATTGTTTGAAGGTTTGAGATTGTTAAGCCGGCTCGTTGAGGAGATCCATAAACTCCATTGTACGGCTCTCCAAAAGACGAACAACACGGTCAATGCGCGAAACAAGATAGTTGTATGCGAACATTGCCAGAATACCCACAATCAGACCGCCGATAGTGGTTACCATCGCCTGATACATACCGGTCGAAAGCGCACTCATCTCAATAACACCGCCGGAAGTCTGCGCCATGTTATAGAAGGTTTGTACCATACCTAATACGGTGCCTAAGAATCCGAGCATCGGAGCTCCGGCAGCGATAGTAGCCATGATAACAAGGCCTTTCTCCAATTTGCCGACCTCCAAGTTACCCACGTTCTCTACCGCAACCTGCACGTCCTGCATCGGGCGGCCAATACGGCTGATACCTTTCTCAATCATGTGAGCAGAAGGGGTATCGGTCTGCTTGCAGAGGTTCTGCGCGGAATCAATCTTGCCGTCATGGATATAATCGCGAATACGATCCATGAAAGATTTATCCTCCTTGGTAGCTTGTTTGAGAACGACCAAACGTTCAATAAAAATATAACATGCGCCGGCAAGCAGGAGTGCCAGAATGATCATGATCCAGCCGCCGTATTGCGCCATTTCCCAAAGGTTGATAGATTCTTGAAGAGGTTCTTCTACAGCAGCTATCTGTTCTTCCATCGCTGCCAGAGTGTCAATTTGAAATAACATAAAACTATTTACGGTTTAACGATTTAACAATTTAACAATTTAACGACTTAACAATTTAACGACTTACTTCAGTAAGTCCAAATACTCCTGTATCGTTTCCTGAATACCGAGATAGAGGGCATCACAGATGATGGCATGTCCAATGGACACCTCTGCCGTCCAAGGGAACGCCTGAATAAAGGGTTTCAGGTTTTTGAGGTTCAGATCATGTCCCGCATTGAGTCCCAAGCCCAACTCGTGCGCTTTCACCGCCGCCGGACGATAGGTCTCGATGGCTTTCTCCGGGTCGGTCTTAAACATCTCGGCATAAGGACCGGTATATAACTCCACGCGATCAGCGCCTGTACGCAGGGCGTACTCCACCATCACCGGATCCGGATCCACAAAAATGCTGACACGGATACGATAAGCATGCAACTGGTTTACTACGCCTTTGAGGAAATCCAAGTGTTTGCGGGTGTCCCATCCGTGGTTGGAAGTCAACTGCGAGGGATCATCGGGCACGAGGGTAGCCTGTGTCGGACGGATATCCGTCACCAGCGCCAAAAACTCTTCGGTCGGGTTTCCTTCGATATTCAACTCCGTGGTTACCATGGATTTGAGTTGGTACACATCTTCCTTGCGTATATGGCGCTCATCCGGACGAGGATGTACCGTAATACCTTGTGCGCCAAACAGCTCACAATCCACCGCAAAACGCTGAACATCAGGCATATTACCGCCACGAGCATTGCGCAAAGTGGCTACCTTGTTGATGTTAACACTCAGTTTCGTCATACCTATTTTCTTGAATTATTGGTTTGAGCTCCGGAGAGCAATTTTGAAATTCGCTGCAAAGTTACTACAAAATTTGCAAATAAACAAATATTCGAGCATTTTTTTCTTATTTTTATTCCCAATGCCGGTCTTTTGCGAAGAAACGGAGCATGCCGTGGAGTCCCAATTCGACTTTCATATGGCGTGCGTACGAAGGAGAATATAGCGAAATACCTCTCGTAATGTCTAGCCTTTCCTGCATCGTGTGCCACTTGCGTGCAATGCGGTTCTTCGGTGCGGGCTTATCGGACTTAACGGGTTTCCTTTTGCCTGCGAGCAGGTCTTCCAACAAAGCCTCCGAACGCGCGACACACGCGTGTGTATAAAAAGGTGCATCCTCTTCGGGCAAGCCCATCAACTCCACCAGCATAGCCATATAGACCTGCCATACATCCGTCAGATGTAACTGCCGCAGGTCGTGCTTCAACTGCTGACGATCAATTTTGGAGGCATAACGATGTAACAACAACGCCAAATCGCATAACTGCCGGACACAAGCTCCTGCTGTCAACATATGTTCCCAACTGTGCATAAAAACCAGCAGGGCGTTAAAGGTCGGCTCGGGAACGGCAATGTTCATATCTCCCAGTTTGATCTCCTCTACCCTCCCGGCACTCATGCCTTTTTGCTCCATTCGCGCATATCTCCAAGCGTCTATCGGGTGTTGCAGACTAATTGTCACACGGTGAATCTCAATGGAGATTCCGTCCGCGATGAGGTTATAGTGCTTGTAATGATCCAACTCCTCATCGAATTTGAGTGCATCGGGAAAGGTATTGCGCATAACAGCACAGGCAGGGTGATATTGGTCTTTCCCCAGGAACAGATCCACGTCTCCCCATGAGCGGAAATAGGGTTTCTCATACAGGGTTGCCAGACCGGCTCCTTTCATCAACACGGGGCGAATACCGGCGGCTGTCAATGCTTTCCAAGCGGTTAAAAGCGTGTGTTGCAGTTTGACTTGTTGTTGCATCGTTTGCGCACAGACCGCTTTCATCTGCATTTTGAGTCCTGCTTCCAGAGTATTTTGCAACCGTTCGTCCGACAAGAGCAGAGGGAAAATCAATGCGCCCGTAGATTGCACCGCTGCCAACTGGATGACCTGCGCCATCTGGGACGGAGAGACCTCCTCCGAAGTTTTCCATTCTGTGCCCCATAAGGCCGCCCAGAGGAGGGATAAATATGTTTTATAGACTTGTTGCATCGAACTCTCTTTGATTTTTCGTGCAAAATTACAAAAAAATTTGCATATATGCAAAAAAAATAGTACTTTTGCATTCAATTTCGCAAATAAAGATGCAGCATAAGGTACCAAACGACATATTGATCCCGGAAATAGCGAAGATGTTAGACGAAGGTCATCAGGTTATTTTCACTCCGGGAGGAACCAGTATGCGGCCGTTTATTGAAGGCGGAAGAGACGCTGTGCTCTTACAAAAAACGGATGAATGCCGTGTGGGCGATATTTTGCTTTGCCGTGTGGGTGAGACATATGTGTTGCACCGCCTTATAGCGATAGAGGGGGAACATCTCACCCTGATGGGAGACGGCAATATACAAGGCGAAGAGCATTGCACGAAAGCGGATATCATCGGCAAAGTGATGGAGATTCGTTCTCCCAAAGGCAGGCTCAAACCCCGCACAAGGGGATGGTTATGGCGCAAGTTGCTGTCATGCAGGCCTTTCCTTTTGAAGGTTTACAGACATACACCAAGAATACTATAATTTAGATACTATGCATATCATCAAAGGTTTTAAGTTACGTCCTTTAGGCAATGAGTTTATTCTTGTCGGAGAGAGTATAGAGCAGGTCAATTTCAACAAGATGATCACGATGAATGAGACCGCTGCATACTTATGGCAACAAGTAGAGGACGGCAAAGAATTTGACGCCAAGAGTTTGGCGGCTCTCTTATTGAACGAATACGAAGTAAGCGAAACGCAAGCATTGCAGGACGCCGACAAAACCCTTCAGGCATGGCTCAGCGCAGGTATTATCGAGTAGCCGGTCATTCGTTCTCCGTGACCGCAGAGGAGTTCGTTTTCGCGCAGATGAGCAACTATCAGCCGTTTGAGACGAAAGAAGAGCCGGAAGAGACGATCTTCGATTTGACCGTGGGCGATGTGGACTTGTCGGAAGAAAAGACGCAGGTCTTCACCGACACATCGGATGATGACATGCCGCGTATTGAGATCTACCGCATCGGGCAGGACCGGCTCTTTCAAGTATCGATGACCAAGCACTCGGAGATCTGTCTTTCCTTGCGGACGTCAGAGGATTTTCACAAGGCTTCCTTGTGTTTTGCGACGAACGACATCCGCTTTGGTATTGATAATTCGTGTATGCTGCTGTATGCTTTCTCCACGGCGGGAATGCACACGTTGGAGATGCACGCAGCAGTTATTGAGCGCGGAGGGCACGGATTCTTGTTTCTCGGTCATTCGGGCACCGGCAAATCGACGCACGCCCGGATGTGGATGTCTGCTTTTGAGGACGCCCAACTGCTGAACGATGACAACCCTATCCTGCGCATAGAGGAGAACGGAGAGATACACGTGTATGGTTCGCCGTGGAGCGGCAAGACCCCTTGTTACATCAACCGCGAAGTGCCGGTTGGCGCGATTGTCCAGTTGGCACAGGCGCCGCACAACAAAATATGGCCGCTTCGTCTGCCGGAAGCGTACGCTTATATGCTTTCCTCCGCCAGCGGTCTGAAGATTGAGCCGAAGATGATGGATGCGTTGTACGACACTATTGCACGCGTCATACAGACCGTGCAGGTCTATAAGATGGAGTGCCTGCCGGATACAGATGCGGCACGGGTGTGCGAAAAGAACGTTACGAATTTGAAATAAGACAAACATATGACAATCGCTATTTTTGGAAACGCCATGAAGCCGCAGACTTTGGTGGAAGTGCGGCACATACTTCAGTTCATGGAGGAAAAGGGGATTCATGTCTGCCTGTCGCAGGAACTGCGTCAGGAGTTGGATCTGCGTGAGTTTCCGGGCTTTCCTGAGAATTGGGACGGAGAGCAACAGCCGGAGAACATCTACGGCGAGCCTATTGATTTTGCGCTCTCTATCGGTGGCGACGGTACGTTCCTGACCTCCGCGGCGGCGATAGGCAATAAGAATATCCCTATCCTCGGTGTGAACTGCGGGCATTTGGGTTTCTTGGCAGAAGTGCAGACCCAAGATTTAGATGACATTCTGCAGAAACTGGTAGCCGGCGAATATTCGATTGAGAGACGGCATTTGCTATCGCTGACCATATTGGACAAAGACGGTCTCAAACGCGACGGTCTGGTGATGGCACCGAACGCGCTGAACGAGATTGCTATTCTCAAACAAGGTCTGACCAACATGTTGACCATTGAGACCAAAGTGAACGGCGAGTTCCTGCACACGTATCATTCGGACGGTCTGATCATCGCTACGCCGACCGGCAGTACGGCATACAACCTCTCTATCGGCGGACCGTTGGTCGTGCCGCAGAACAGAGGTATGATTCTTACGCCTATCGCGCCACACAGTTTGACCGTCCGACCTATCGTCATGCCCGACGAATGGAAGATTGATCTCCGCGTCAGTAGCCGGTACGACACATATATGGTTTCCGTGGATGGCCGCAGCCAGAGCCTCAGCACGGACATGAGTCTGCATATCGAGCGCGCGGATTACACGGTCAAAGTGGTACAAATAGGCGATAACAGTTTCTTGAAATCGTTACAAAACAAACTCAATTGGGGAAAATGATATTAGATTTTATTACATGGGATGTGGACCCGATTTTAGTGCACTTCGGGGATGGAGGAATACGTTGGTACGGCTTGATGTGGGCAATAGGTCTGTATGTCTGCTGGGCGATTAACGAACGGATGTACAAGCGCGAGAACTGCCCTGCCGAATGGGCAGACCAGCTCTTTTTCTGGATGGCCGCGGGTGTGATCATCGGTGCACGTTTAGGGCATTGCTGGTTCTACGAATGGCATCAGTACGGACAGCCTTGGCACCTGTTCGGGTGGGAATTCACGTATCGCAATCCGTATATCGAGAACCCGATGCGGTTACTGAAAATATGGGAAGGCGGTCTCAGCAGTCACGGCGGCGCGATAGGTCTGATCACGGCGGCTATCCTGCTCAACAAATATAAATTCAGCCGCTACCCGCAGTTTGGTACATCGTGGATCTGGATCCTCGACCGGCTATGTGTGGGCGTATGTATCACCGGGGCGATGATCCGTTTCGGTAACTTGATGAACAGCGAAATCTACGGCGGCCCGACCGATCTGCCGTGGGGATTCATCTTCGTGCGCGACGGACAGACCGTGCCGTGTCACCCGACACAGATTTACGAGATGCTGTATTGCCTTGTAGCCTTGGCGGTTACATGGCCGATGTATTGGTACACGGACGCCCGCAGAAGAGAAGGTCTGCTGCTCGGCGTCTTCCTTGAGATTGTTTTCTTCACACGCTTCTGTCTGGAGTTTATCAAGAACGACCAGGAGGCGTTTGAGGCGGATCATCTGCTGAATATGGGTCAATGGTTAAGTTTGCCGTTTATCGCCTTGGGTATATACCTTATTATACGCGCGTATAAGAGACCCCTGTCGCCGGTAGTGGAGAAACAGCCGAAAAGTCTCGAACCGAAATACCAAAAACAACAAGGAAATGACAAAAAGTGATCTTAGAATAGTATATTTGGGCACGCCGGAGTTTGCGGTAGCGGGCCTGCAAGCCTTGGTAGAAGGCGGATATAATGTAGTGGCGGTGGTAACGATGCCGGACAAACCGGCAGGACGAGGCCATCAGATGCAGTTTTCGGACGTAAAGAAATACGCGTTGGAAGCGGGTATTCCTGTCATGCAACCAGAGAAACTGAAAGACGAAGCGTTCATCGAAGAACTGCGCAGTTACCAGGCGGATTTGCAGATAGTGGTAGCATTCCGTATGTTGCCGGAAGTCGTATGGGCAATGCCGCGTTTGGGCACATTCAATGTGCATGGTTCGCTGTTGCCGCAATACCGCGGTGCCGCGCCGATCAACTGGGCGGTGATGAACGGGGACAAAGAGACCGGCCTGACCTCTTTCATGCTCAAACATGAGATCGACACGGGAAACATGATCCTTCAGGAGCGTATTACTATCGGCGAGGACGAGAACGTCGGCTCGGTGCATGACCGGCTGATGGAATTGAGCAAAAAAATGGTACTCAACACCGTGGATCTCATCATTGATTGCGAGAACAAAGGTATCGCGCTACCCACTACACCGCAACCCGAATCGGCGGAACTGAGACCTGCACCGAAGATATTCAAAGAGGATTGCGAGATCAAGTTCCAAGAGAAAACCGCCGAAGAGGTACATAACTTCGTCCGCGGTTTGAGTCCCTATCCTGCCGCATGGGCGAATATTACGGTTAACGGACAGAGTTTTGAGAACGTCAAGATCTACCAAGTGAAGGTACAAGGGAACAATGCACAAAGTACCAAGGAGATTGTTATCCCGTGTAAAGAGGGCGCAGTGCAGATTCTTGAGTTACAAGTGCCGGGCAAGAAACGGATGGATGCCCGTTCGTTCCTGAACGGATTGCATTGAACATACGCGCAACATACGCGTAACATACGCCATTAAGTTTTGGACATATGGATTACATTAAACTCATAGACAAATACTACAGCGAATCGCCGGAGTTGAGGAATGTGTTGTTGACGCATAGCCGCCAAGTGGCAGACCGTGCGTTAGCGATTGTGGATGCACACCCGGAATGGACGGAAAAAGGGTTAGTCGATAGGCAGTTTGTGGAAGAAGCGGCTATGTTGCACGACATCGGCATCATCTTCTGCAATGCGCCTAAGATCTATTGCAACGGAAAACACAAATATATCGAGCACGGCTATCTGGGCGCGGAATTACTTCGTAAGGAAGGTTTTCCCAAACATGCGTTGGTAGCAGAACGTCATACCGGCACAGGTATCACCGTGGAGCAAATAGAGCGCGAAGAGCTGCCTATTCCCGAACGGGATTATTGTCCGCAGAGTTTGGAGGAAAAGATCATCTGCTATGCCGACAAGTTCTACTCCAAGAGCCATTTGGGCGAAGAGGTGTCATTAGACAAAATCAAATACAACATCTGGAAATACGGGCACGAAGCGTTCGTTCGCTGGCAGGAATTAGTTCTTCTCTGCGGCTGAATTACCGGAACTTGTGGTTAAAACCGACTGAGATCAGTTCGCGGAACTGAATACGTGCGTATTTATCGCCGTCTTTGATGACCGATGAGTCATAGCGCGGATGTAGCACTACACGTGCGGACATGAAGCGGTTGATGATAAAATCGCAGTTCACCTCCAAGTCCAATTCCACATTCTTATAATTAGTATAGGCATAGAACCTTGTTTCCAAAGCCACCTCACGCACCGGTTTCCATGTATATTCCAACCGGACGGACGAACCGATGTTATGTTGCGTTTTCTGTGTCGCCTCCAAACCGTAATCGGTGGGTTTGACGTGAAACGTGTCCGCCAGATGGATCACCTTGTAGGAAAGTGGCGAAAAAGAGATAGAGAGGTTCTTCACGGGTTTGTAATCAAGACCAAGCGCCGCCGTGAAACGGAAAGGCGAGAAAGGCGCGGATTTCCATTCGCGCGCGTTTGTTTTATAGGTGGGCAAGAGCCGCGTCTCTATCTCGGCAGAGAGCGAGACGAAGAGTTTGGGCACGATGCGGTAGTTTCCTTTGGAATAAAGGCGGAGCATGTCGTCCGTGGTATTCACGCGGTGGAGCGAATCGTTCCGCACGGTAGTACCACCAATACGCCATTCGCCCGTGTTCTCCCATGTAAAGGAATCGGTGATATAATTGATGTAACCTTTTGCAATACCATAGCCGGCGAAGGAAGAAGTACCGCCTTGATACCAGTTATCGGTGACGTAGTGCTGGTTTATTTGCACCATCACATTAGCTTCTCTTCTCCAGGGAGAACGCATGTTTCGAATAGCGGTCAGCACATCGTTGCGGTCCTCGACCTCATCTTTGAGCCAGGATTTCTCGATGACCAATTCCGGCGCTTTGGGCAGTTTCTGGATTTCCAATGCGGTATTGAGCGTGCGCAAGGAGTCCACTTCCGCCATCTCACGCTGGATAGAATCCAGACGCATGATCTCCGCCAAGGTCAGCGTGTCAACCGTGTCATTGGCATGCAGTTCCGCACTTTGGTGCGCCACCATGTCCAACAGCAGGTCATCCATTGAAGCCGTGTAGTCCAGTTCCGACAATTTGAAAGTATCGGTATATACTTGTTGCGCCGTCAAAGGAATGGCGGCGCAAACAAGGAATGCTATGAGTGTTTTACGTTTCAAGTTTCAATCAGATTGCGGCAGGTTGGAATTTACCGTGGCATTGTTTGTATTTCTTTCCGCTACCACAAGGACAGGGGTCGTTCGGGCGCGGTTTCTTATCCACATGTATCGGTTCGGGACGTGCGTTCTCACGCGTGTCACGTCCGGCGGCAGCGGCAGCTCCGGAAGCCTGAGCGGCTTGTTGCACCGCATCTTTCTGCGTGCGGTAACGGCTCAGATCCATGCGTCTCTGCTGCTGTGCCTGCTGCACTTTATCCGGTTCGGTCATGTGGATCTGACCACGCAGCAGAATAGCGATAGCACGGCGGTTGAGGGCATCCAGCATGCCTTTGAAGATATTGAACGACTCCAGCTTATAGATCAAGAGCGGGTCTTTCTGCTCGTACGAAGCATTCTGCACGGACTGCTTGAGGTCATCCAACTGACGGAGATGCTCTTTCCATTCGTCATCGATGACATAGAGCAACATGCGTTTCTCAAACTCTTTTACCACCTCTTTACAGTGGGTTTCCGCGGCGGCTTTGAGGTTGACGGCGATGTTATAGACACGTTTGCCATCAGTCAGCGGCATGAGGATGTTCTCATACATCTGTCCCTTGGTCTCGTAGATATACTGGATCTGCGGATCAGCAATCTGCATCAGTTTGTCCATACGGCGTTTGAAGCTATCCAAAGCAGCCTCAGCCAATTGGTCGGACAGTTCTGCGCGTTTCGTACGGCTGAAGGTGTCCTCGTCAAACGGCAGTTCGATGGCAAAAGTCTGCATTGCCTCGAATTTGAGTCCTTCGTAATCGTTCGCGGACTTGGCGTCGGTTACGATATTCTCTGCTATCTCGTAGATCATGTTGGTGATATCCACCCCGATACGCTCACCCATCAACGCGTGGCGACGCTTAGCATAGATGAGGTTACGCTGCTGGTTCATCACATCATCGTATTCGATGAGGCGCTTACGGATACCGAAGTTGTTCTCCTCCACTTTCTTCTGCGCACGCTCGATGGAATTGGAGATCATGCTATGCTCGATCATCTCGCCTTCCTGGAATCCCATACGGTCCATGACGGAAGCGATACGCTCGGAACCGAACATACGCATGAGGTCATCCTCGAGTGATACATAGAAGACAGACGATCCCGGGTCACCCTGACGTCCGGCACGACCACGGAGCTGACGGTCAACGCGACGGCTCTCGTGACGCTCAGTACCGATGATAGCCAGACCACCGGCGGCTTTCACTTCGGGCGTCAGCTTGATATCGGTACCACGACCCGCCATGTTCGTAGCAATCGTCACCACGCCCGGACGACCTGCTTCGGCGACAATCTGCGCCTCTTGCTGGTGTAACTTGGCGTTGAGGACATTGTGTTTGATCTTACGGAGCGTCAACATACGGCTCAGAAGTTCGGAGATCTCGACAGATGTTGTACCGACGAGCACCGGACGTCCTTGTGCCACCATCGCCTCCACTTCGGCAATCACGGCATTGTATTTCTCGCGTTTCGTGCGGTAAATACGGTCGTTCATATCGATGCGGGCGACAGGTTTGTTGGTCGGGATTACTACTACATCCAGTTTGTAGATATTCCAGAACTCACCCGCCTCGGTCTCAGCGGTACCGGTCATACCGGCAAGCTTGTGGTACATACGGAAGTAGTTCTGGAGGGTGATGGTAGCAAAAGTCTGCGTAGCGCCTTCCACCTTTACGTTTTCCTTGGCTTCCACGGCTTGGTGGAGGCCATCCGACCAGCGGCGGCCTTCCATCACACGTCCTGTCTGCTCATCCACGATCTTCACTTCTCCGCCGTCGATGATGTAATCCACATCTTTCTCGAAGAGGGTGTATGCTTTGAGGAGCTGGTGTACGGTGTGTACGCGCTCGGATTTGATAGAATAGTTGGTCAGAATATCATCTTTCTTCTGCTGTTTCTCGTCGGCAGAGAGCGAAGTATCGTTCTCCAGTTCCGCCATCTCCGAACCCACATCCGGGAGGACGAAGAAGTTCGGGTCATCGGTTGTGCCGGTCAAAGCGTCAATACCCTTATCGGTCAACTCGATGGACTTGTTCTTCTCGTCAATGACGAAATAGAGTTCGTCGGTAGCGATGTGCATGTTCTTCTCGTTCTCTTGGAGGTAGAACTCCTCGGTTTTCTGGAGACGCACTTTGATTCCCGGCTCGGAGAGGTATTTGATGAGCGCTTTGGATTTCGGCATACCTTTGAAGGAGCGGAAGAGCGCCAGTTCTCCGGCTTCTTTCTCTTTCTCGTCAGCCGAACCCATTTTCGCTTTCGCTTCCGCCAGAAGTTTGGTGGTCAGGGTCGTTTGCTGGCGCACGAGGGAAGCCACACGGTCTTTGTACTCATCGAACATCTGATCCTCGCCTTTGGGAACAGGACCGGAGATGATCAACGGAGTACGAGCATCGTCAATCAAGACGGAGTCCACCTCATCAACAATCGCGTAGTTGTGACCGCGCTGCACGAGGTCAAGCGGGCTCGTTGCCATGTTGTCACGCAGGTAATCGAAGCCGAACTCGTTGTTTGTACCGAATGTGATGTCGCACGCATAAGCCTTTCGGCGTTCGTCGGAGTTCGGGCGGTGCTTGTCGATACAATCCACCGTCAGACCGAGGAACATATAAATCGGTCCGTTCCACTCGGAGTCACGTTTAGCGAGGTAATCGTTGACGGTAACGACGTGTACGCCTTCGTGTGTCAGGGCGTTGAGGTACACCGGGAGTGTAGCCACGAGGGTTTTACCCTCACCCGTAGCCATTTCGGCTATTTTGCCCTGGTGAAGAACGACACCACCGAAGAGCTGTACGTCATAGTGGATCATGTCCCAATGGATCTCGTTACCGCCCGCCATCCAGTGGTTGTGATACACGGCTTTAGCCATATTGTCTCCTCCGACCACTTCCACGAAGTCGAATCTCGGATCCGCGGCGAGATCCTTATCCATTTGGGTAGCCGTAACCTCAATGGTCTCGTTCTCGGCAAAACGGCGTGCGGTCGATTTGACGATCGCGTACGCCTCCGGAAGGATCTCGTTCAGCACTTCCTCGTACTTGTCCTTGATCTCCTTTTCCAATTTATCCACTTCGTTGTATATCTTCTCGCGTTTCTCAATAGGCGTTCCCTCGATGGACGCTTTGAGTTCGGCAATCCGCGCTTTCTTATCCGCAACGGCCGCCTGCAGTTTGTCCATCAACGCCCAAGAGTGCGCACGCAACTCATCGTGCGAAAGCGCATCAATGCGCTCGTACTCCGCTTTAATTTTCTCCACTATCGGCTGAATAGCGCGCATATCCTTCTGCGCTTTGTTGCCGAACAGCTTGGTAATGATCTCAATAAAATTCATATCTTGTTTCTTAATTTTCCTTATTATTTATAATAGCGTTTGCCTATACGCTCCACGCATATACACACAAAAATCGTGCAAAGGTACAAAAAAAAATGCACATATGCAAATAAATTTCATTTTTTCACCAATTATCTGCCATTTTGTCAGTTCAATTAGTGTTTTTTTAGGGAATATGAGCTTGACTTTTAATTACGGTATCTCGTCGGTCTCTCGTCGGTCTCTCGTGATCTATCGTCCCGTATGTGTCTCGTGTTTGGCAGGTACGTAAAAGAATAGATATGCGTTTTTTACATTTTTTGAGTGAATTTTGTACGTGTATATGAAAAAAAATGAGTAACTTTGCAGCGTTTTTTACAAAACATTTAACCCAAATATTAATCAACATGAAAAAAATTCTTTCGCTATTCGTAGCAATGACGCTCTTTCTGCCGATGATGCAGGGAGCGATCAAAGTACACACTATCGGCGATTCGACGATGGCAGAGTACGACGAGAGTACGACGGACAAACGCGGCTGGGGCATGTACCTTGGTTCGTTCTTCGATTCGGAGTACGTCACAGTGAACAACCGTGGTAAATCCGGCGCAGACACCCGTGGTTTCTACACGCAAGCGGCTTACTGGCCTTCCGTGAAGAGCCAGATGAGTGCCGGCGATTACCTCATCATTCAGTTTGCACACAATGATGAAGGCACTGTAACGTACGGAATGGACAATTTGGAGTATGCCGATTACTGCGCTAAAAAAGGTCTTCCCGCTCCGACCGATGCCCGTGGAACTAATCCTCAGACCACTTATCGCGACATGTTACGCGCGTTTATTGATGAAGCACGCGCGTTAGGCGTCACACCGATTTTAGTCGGTCCGATTTGTCGTGCGTATTTCCAGGGAAATGACATCCGCCGTAACGGCCAACATGACCTCGGCGACAAATTCTCCAAAATCGAGAACGGTGTTCTTTATGAGAACCAAAGTCTTCCTGCCGGCGATTCGACGATGAGTTATGTACACGCTATGCGCGAGGTGGGAAAAGAGAAAAACGTACCTTTCCTGAACCTGACCGAAGAGAGCCGTAAGATCTACCTCTCCTACGGAGAGACCGCTTGTCTGGAGCAACTCTTCTGCGAGGGAGACAAGACCCATACAAACGCTTTAGGCGGTAACTTGATTGCCCGTGCCGCTGCGCAACTGATGAAGAACGCCGGCATTTTAGCGGATTACATTGATATTCCTACCGACATCAGCGCCAGCCCGAGCAGCATTGAAATCGGCGACACGTATTGCGGTATTGTGCAGAACAAAGAGTTCCTGCTCACCGGTTACGGACTTGAGCCCGCGGCGGGAACGGTACAGCTCCGTGTTTCTTCCAATTTGCAGATCTCCGTTGACAAAGAGAACTACTCATCGTCCGCGCAGGCTTCGTACGAAGGCGGATCAATGTTCCAAAAGGTCTATGTACGTGCAAGCTACACCACCGGAGGCGTCCATAATGATACGATTTATGTCACCTCCGGGGAACATACCACAACCGTGCCGGTCAGCGCCACGGCAATCTCGCTGGACGGAGGAGCAGCGGTCAGCGCCTTCTGGGCAGTTGGTGCCAAACCGGTTCCTGCGCCCGTGGTGGAAGGACCGATTAGCGCCGAGTTCACAATGAGCCAAATGGCATGTATAGATTTTAACGCCTCCAAGAACTACTTCGTTGATGGCGACCAAACCAATATCGTGCTCGCGCGTTTCCATAACTCCTCGGATGGCAGCGCTCGCACCCCTTGGCCGGCCGGTGAGATTGACGAGAATGCGAACCGTTACCTCGATTTCGCGATTAGCGCTCCGGCGACCATGAACGTGCGTATAACGCGCATTGCGATGGAGATTGCAGCCGATGGTACTTCCACCATGTGTTACCACCTCAATACCGGTTTCGGCGATGAGTTCACCAACGTCACTACTATCGCAGAGAAACGGAACATGAGCTCACGCGTTATTGAGCACGTGGATCTAACGCCGACGCTCACCATCCCTGCCGGAAAGGTGCTACACGTACGCATCCTTCCTTGGCATGACTTCGGAGAGCCCAAAGACAGCAAGTATATTGGTCTGCGCAATGTGAAAATCGAAGGCATGGCGTTCGACCCGGTAGAACAAGGCATTGAAGAAGTTCAAAGGGACAAAGCACAAAGTACGAAGGTGCTTCGTAACGGCCAACTCCTCATCATCCGCGACGGAAAAACCTATTCCGTGATGGGACAGATTGTGAAATAAGCGACAGACGGTTCAAACCGCATTTCAAAGGCACTTCACTCCGGTGAGGTGCTTTTTTTTGCAAATATATTTGCATATGTCGCAAAAAAGCAGTAATTTTGCAGCGTTTTTTCAAACGATAAAAATGGAGGTACAAATGATAAAGATTAAATGGATTGCAGTCATAACTATCGGGATGGTAGTTGCTGCATGTGCGGATCAAAACCCACCGGCCAACACATCCGGTGAAAGTGGTGATAACACCAACACGCCCGTAACGGACACAACCGGCACTGCTACAGAGGTAACGAATGACAGCGTTGTACGGATTGTATATAACGGCTCGGAGGCTACTATCTCTGTACCCGCGTCGATTGCTTCGTATCTAACCGTCCGCCAAAGCGGAGCACACGTCAGCATCACCCAAAGCGACGACGTAGCGCAGGAGATCACCTATAACCTCTCGGGTTCCAGCACGGATGGCGAGTTCTATACCTCCGGTGCCTACAAAGCAACCTTGGAGTTGAACGGATTGACGCTGACAAACACCTCACCTGTCTATTCGGGAGCAGCGGTGCATGTGCAAAACGGCAAACGCATTGACGTAAAGGTCATTACCGGCACTACGAACACGCTCAAAGACGCTACTTCCGGTGATCAGAAAGGCGCACTCTATATCAAAGGACACGCCGAGTTCAAGCAAAAAGGAACGCTCAACGTGTATGGAAACGTCAAACACGGCATCAAAGCCGGCGAGTATATTACGGTCAAAAACGCCACCATCAATGTCCTTTCGTCCGTCGGTGACGGAATCAACTGCGAGCAGTATTTCGCGATGGAAAGCGGCACGATCACGCTGAGCAACATCGGCGATGACGGTCTGCAATGTGACATCGAAGACACCACCACCGGCTCGACAGGCCAGACCACCGACCATGAAGGAGAGGACAGCGGTAATATCTATATCTCCGGAGGTGCCATCACGGTCAGCTGCCAGTACAAAGGCATCAAAGCCGAAGGAGATCTAACCATTTCCGACGGTGTCATTGCCGTTACATCCAAAGCCGCAGCCAGTTCCAACGGAAACCATTGGGGTGGCAATTCGTCCACCTCTTCGCCCGAAGCCATCGAATCCAAAGGGGCTATGACCATCAGCGGCGGACAGGTATATGCTTATTCGGCGGACGACGCCCTCAATGCAGGAGGCCATCTGACCATCAGCGGCGGTTTGGTCTATGCGCACTCCACCAGCAACGACGGTATAGACTCCAATGGTAACTGCTACATCAAAGGCGGTCTCGTCTATGCCATCAGTGCTACTTCTCCCGAAGTGGCGATTGACGCCAATACGGAAGGCGGTTACAAGCTCTACGTGCAAGGCGGTACGATTGTTGCGGTCGGTGGTTTGGAGAGCGGCGCAAGCCTCACGCAGACTTGTTACAAAGCGTCCTCTTGGAGCAAAAATACCTGGTATGCCCTGACGGTCGGAAACGATGTGTTCGCTTTCAAGACCCCGAGCAGCGGTGGTTCGACGATGGTGGTTTCCGGAGCATCTACGCCGACCCTCAAATCCGGAGTTACTGCTTCCGGCACAGAGATCTTTGACGGCGTTGGCTATTATCCCGCTTCAGCTACCGGCGGCAGTTCGGTTTCGTTAAGTTCATACTCCGGCAACTCCGGAGGTCCCGGTGGCGGAGGTCCCGGAGGAGGAAGATGGTAATGAAAAGCCCGATAGAAGATATTATCCGCTCCTTTGAGCCGATTAGTTTGGCGCAAATGGAGAGTGTGAAGCTCATGAACCGCATCGACACGAAATATGCCGTGTCGATGGCGGTTCTGCCGGCTATCTTAGAGGCTGCGGAAGCGGATTATTATGCGCAGGAGATTGACGGTAAACGTATTGCTACGTACGACACAATGTACTACGACACCGACTCACTCGACATGTACATCCGTCACCATGACCGCCAACTCGTGCGTCAGAAGATTCGTGTTCGGCAATATGTGGACAGCCATCTGACTTTTTTGGAAATCAAACGCAAGAACAATAAAGGGCGTACCAAAAAGAAACGTATCATCGTGCCGGGATTCAACATCACCGCCGACACGCCGTCCGTGCTCAAACATAAGAAAGGCGAAGATGAGGCAGTGACGGTGGAGAGTTTCATTGATGCCAAGAGCCGTTATGAATGGTCAGAAATATCCCCGCATCTATGGACGAAATTCCACCGTATCACGCTGGTTAACAAGGCCAAAACGGAACGGCTGACGATTGACATGGATCTGGTGTGGGAGAATGTAGTGAGCGGCGAAGCGAAGACATACCCCGAGCTCGTCATCATCGAACTCAAACGCGACGGAAACGTACCTTCCAAGATGACGGATATCATGCTGGACCATCGCATTCACCCGTTCAAGATCAGCAAATACTGCATCGGAACCGCCCTCACGACACCGGGCATAAAGAAAAACCGATTCAAGAAAAAGATCCGCTTAATCGAGAAAATTTTAAATAATAAATAATATGTTATTTCAAGTAGATTTAGCCAACCCCACATTGGAGTTCCTGGAGAATGATCCAAGTATCGCTGCCCGTTTTGGCGCAGAAGACAGTATCTCGTATGTGATGCACTCGTTCGCTGAATGGCTCGGTGTGAGCGAAAACCTCATCACCATGCCGCTGATGTTCCTCTTCAACCTGCTGGTTTCGTGGGTCCTCATCTATGGCATCTACTACCGCTACAGCCGCCGTCGGGATTACTATGTGCAATTCATGCTCTTCTCCTCCGGCATGTTCCTGCTGCTCTGGCTCATGCAGATTCTCGACATCCAGACGGGCTTCGTGCTCGGTCTGTTCGCTATCTTCGGCATGATCCGTTACCGCACGGAGACGGTGCCTATTCGCGAGATGAACTACATGTTCCTTATCATCGCCCTCTCGGTAATTAACTCGTTGAGTCTCAAAGCCGATGGTTTGGCATGGTATTTGTTGCTCTTTGCTAATGTGCTGATGCTGGCTATGGCTTGGTTCTTTGAGTTTTGGAACGGACGCAAAAGGCTCTCCACGAAGATCATTCTCTACGAGAAAATAGAGAATATCAAACCCGAGAACCGTGCCGCCCTCATTGCCGACCTCCAAGACCGTACCGGTCTCGAAGTAGTGGATATCGAGATCGGACATATTGATTTCCTCCGCGACGTGGCGTATATCAAGATGACCTACCCGCTTGAGCACGGCAAAACGACTAATAGTATTGACCAAATAACGAAATTCAAATGAGAAAGTCCAACAGGCGATTTATCGCCGTTCTAATGGCATTAGCGCTCTGTGCCGGAGCGCACGCTTGGTCGTACGACTCCGAAACAGCCTCTGAGACACAAGCGGCGCAGTTGCGTTTCGGTGCGGAGTTCAATAAAAAATGGCACAACGGACTACGTTTGGGCATAAGCGAAGACCTGCGCTTCGACCTCTATAACTCGGCCGTCGGACCGCACTTCCGCAAGTCCTACACCACCCTTGAACTCGGCTATAAACCCATTGACTACCTCAAACTCGACGCGGGTTATACGCTCCGCATCATCGGCGCGGACAGCACCTGGTCGGCGGCCAAGAAAGCCGACCCGAACGAGTGGATCCGTCACCGTGTGTTCCTTAGCGTAACCGGCTCATATACTTTCGATTACGTTAAGATTCACCTGCGCGAACGTGTGCAGTTGGATATGCGCACGGACAGCGTGAACCTGTTGGAAAAGAACAAATGCAATGTGTCGCTGCGTAGCCGTTTGGGAGCAGAAGCGCTCATCCCCGGCAAACCCGTCAAGCCCTATCTCTGGGTCGAACTAATCAACACTCTCAATGCGCCGGAATACCAGCAGAAGAACGGACATCAGTTCATTACAGACGTCCGCACGCAGGCTGGTGTCAAATGGCGTCTGACCAGACTCAGCAGCCTTGATTTCTACTACCGTTTCACATACGGTTACGACCGCGACATCAACATCACGAAAAACAAAGGCAAAATCCAACTCTCGGAAGAGAAATGCTTCATGCATTCGATCGGTATAACTTATAATTTAGACTGGTAAACGATTCGAAATTTTTAATATCCACCACTATTATGAAACGCTTTTTTAATATAGCTACCCTTGTATTTTGTACGTTGTTCCTTGGCACCCTGTCTGCCCAAAGCCTCCTCACGCCCGAACAATTGGCGAAACGGGAGCGGAAGAAAAACCTGACGGTCAAGGAATGGAACACCGATTCCAAAACCAAAACCCGTTGGATGGACCGCCTGAAGGTCTATGACGATCAAGGTCGATGCGTAGAGGAAATCGAGTACGCCACCTACGGTCAGAAATGGCGCGTTACCAGCACATATGATGACGTCACCGGCAAAGTGATTGAAGAGGTCGAGTACAACGACCGCAACCGCCCTGTGCGTATCAAAAAGTACGAATGGAACGCGGATGGCACCAAGGCCAAGCAGTATAACTACCTCCCCAACGGCAAACTATACTCCGTCAAGGTATATGAGTACATCTTCTCGGAGAAATAGTTCTCATCCCTCCAAGCGGCTCACAGCAATGTGGGTCGTTTTTTTTGTATCCGAAGTTATCTGAGTGGACGATGCCGATATTCGAGCGCAAAATCCCCAAATCTCAAAAAAAACATAACTTTTGGTCAAAAAGACCTTCAAAAACTTGCACAATTCGTAAAAAAGTACTATCTTTGCAGTCGGAAACGCAAACGGTAAAAAATCATGAATAACGACAGACTTCATCAACTAAACAGGATTGCCACATGGCTGATTGCAGGGATGGCGGTGGCAAACGTGACATGGCTCATTGTGGCAAGAAGCACATGGGACGAGATTGTCTTTCGCGGGCTGCAATACGTGGCGATGCTGCTGGTTATGTACCTGCCGCGCTTGCTCCGCAGCCGTTTCCGTATCGAAGTGCCGTGGCTGCTGTCGGTCTTCATCGTCGTTTTCTGTTTCTCCTCGCTTATCATGGGCGACGGGCTCGACCTCTACGGGCGTGTGCCGTGGTGGGACAAACTGCTGCACGCCGAGAGCGGTTTTCTGCTCTCGATGATTGCTCTCTGGCTTATCCATATCATCATGGCGGAGAACGACAAATACATCTATTTCAACAAATGGTTCCTCTGCCTTTTTCTGGTCATGTTCTCGCTCGGACTTGGTGCCTGCTGGGAGATTATCGAATATTCGTATGACAGCCTTATGGGCACAAACACGCAGCAGTTCATGGCGACCACTACAAGCTCTATCTTTACTCCGGAGGACGAACCGCTCTGCGGTCATGCCGCCCTGCGTGACTCGATGCAGGACCTCATTCTTGATCTTGTTGGCGCACTCCTTGTCGCCGTCTATGGTTTCATCCGCCACGACAAACTTATCGAACGCTACAAAAAAATAGCCGCTTCGTAGATGTAAGGGTATAGCAAGAGTATAGCAAGAGTATACGATTAGCGCGAGGTTGGCTGATTTTGGTTACACCCGCATTTAGCGTGTTGATGAATTTGACAATATCGCCCAACCATTGATATGACTAAGAAACAGAAAACAGTTCTCGGCTTTGCAGCCGGAGTGGCGGCTGGTGTCTCGTACGGACTGAATCCGCTGTTCGGCAAACCGCTCTTGGATGGCGGCGTGCCGGTGTTGTCGCTCCTGTTCTTCCGTTATGCTATCTCGGCGGTGATCTTAGGTCTCTGGATGGCGTTCCGGCATGAGTCTTTCCGCGTCAACGGACGGGAAATGCGCCTGCTGGTCGTCCTCGGCTGTCTGTTCGCCGCCAGCAGTGTCTTTCTCTTCGAGTCGTACCGGTTCATTCCTTCGGGGCTGGCAACGACCTTCGTTTATCTGTATCCGGTCTTTGTGGCGCTTATCATGGTCGGGCTGCATGTCTATCCCAAATGGCAGGTATGGCTGTCTATAGCTGCCACGGTTGCGGGAGTGGTCTTGCTCAGCTGGCCTGCCGCCGGAACTGAGATTCACTGGCTCGGCATTGTTCTTGCGGCGATGTCTGCTTTGAGTTACGCCGTTTATCTGGTGATTGTCAACCGCTCGCAGCGTATCAAACATATCTCCGAACACATGCTCACGTTCTATGGTCTGGTGGTGGGATCCGTCGCCTTTCTGGCGTACCTGCTCATCGACGGAACGCCGGTGTTGCAAGGCATTGACACCACTCCGGACGTACTGAATCTCATCGGCCTGGCTGTCTTTCCAACCATGATAGCCATGCTGACGATAGCCCTTTCCACACGCCTTATCGGTCCGACGAAAACGTCTGTCTTGGGCGCTTTCGAACCCGTAACGGCAATCTTGGTCGGCACGCTGGTCTTTGGCGAACCGCTGACGG
>CAMNCW010000047.1 GCA_946534715.1 uncultured Bacteroidales bacterium
GCGGCTAATGGGCAATTGCGATCCAGTACGCAAGTGACACGAAGCGGACGCAGGTTGCGCGTTTTTGGTTACAATATATATCAAAGATCACAAGGGAAAGTTCAGTTATTTACTTAAAAACGCTGCAAAATTACTGCTTTTTTTTGACATACGCAAAAAAAATCGTTCATATACCAAAAAAATGTACCTTTGCCACCGCAAAAGTACAAAAATCTCTCTTCATTTTATTTTTCGTATTACCCGGCTTCACATGCCGGTTTCCGACTCTCAATTCTCAAAATTTGGCTTGCCAAATAATCGTGTCCTTGAGGGCTAAGAATTACCATCCATTTACGGGTCAATCCCGCGACCATCTCGCGACCATCCCGCGACCATCCCGCGACCATTACGGACATCTACGTCACGTCTCTTTCGTCTCTTTCTTCCTCCCGTTTTCTTCCTTTGCACCACCCTCCTATTCCGGCATCTGTCTATATTCTTTAGAGGGATAATATCCCTCTTTTCTTTCCTCTCTCCGTCTCCTTTTCCACACCACATACCCGATTGCCATCAGCATCAGCGGCAGAACCGCATCTCCGATAGGCGTTCCCGGTTCTTTGGTCTCTTGAGTTTCATCCCCCTCTTCATATCCGGTTCCACTATCACCACCATCTCCATCTCCCACAATCCTTCTTGGGCGACTGCCGATGCGGGCCGCGGCGTATTCGTTCGCCGTTGTCGTTCCGCTTACCGCTGCCATAGGAAGCCCCGATCCGCTGTTCATCATGCTTCCGGTGGAACTCATGGACGCGGTCGGCATCGCCGCATAGGTTCTTGTGGGCTGGCTTACTTGCCTCTGCGGTTGGTACATCTTACCGTACGTGGCGGCGGCAACGCTCGCCACGCTCATTATTCCGATTACGATCAATAAATATCTCAATGTTTTCATACTCCTAATACCTGTCTATTTAACATTTATTTCACGCGTTTTCCTGTGGTATCGTATATAGCTCCGTTAAGCCAGATAAACACTTTGTCGTTCCATATGAACTTCACCGGCTTGTCTCCATGAATGTCGCCACCTGCGTTGAGCACATCTATTTCGGTCGGTGTGTCGCGGTGACCTGCGATGGCGTTGATGGAGAAGCGCTCTGTGATCGTGCCTGCTTCTGCGATG
Source organism: uncultured Bacteroidales bacterium (assembly GCA_946534715.1). GTDB lineage: Bacteria > Bacteroidota > Bacteroidia > Bacteroidales > Paludibacteraceae > Colicola. Next base: position 1,157 of record CAMNCW010000047.1, read on the forward strand.
AATGTATAATCTTGTTCAATGAGGTTAATCACGGCGTTCGTGTAGCTGTCATTCAGATAGATGCCTTCCAACTCATTTATCACACTTATGTTGCGTAGCGAGAAGGTATATTCCCCGTCAGCCGGAATACGTACGCTTACCGGAATCCATTCCTTCGCCAACTCTTCGTTGATCGCCACATACGCCATGTCGGTCTCGTCGTAAACCATATAGGTCTTGAGCGTATTCAACTCGCCGTGCATCTTCGCTAAGTCGGCATTGGTCTCATATTCCGCGGTGTAATCTTCGCCGATAATCAGACCCATCTGATCCGAACCGTTCTCGTTGCTCAGACGGATGTATGCCTCTTGTTCAGACATCCGTATCGGCGTAGCTCTGAACTGTGCCGGAGCCAACGAAGGCTTTATCTTCGATGTGTTGAATACAAGGTCGCAATCCTCTTTGGCTTGAATCAGGAAACTGCTGTAAGGTTGCATATTTGCCTCAGTTACGTTCACTTGCGTATAATCGGTGAACGAGGTGTTCGGCATGGTTACGTAGCGTATTTTATCTCCTACCGGATTATCTTTGTCCTTCACGGCGAGCAGATGTCCGCTGAAATTTTCTTCATCATTTCCGTTAAATACGCCCATATAGGGGTTACCGATGAGGTTCCATCCTTTGTTAGCTTCCTTCGTCATCGCATTGCCATAGGCGTTCACATGAACCGTATTTTTAGTATAGGTCATTCCCTCTATCTCTACGCTTCCATGCTCGCCTCCTGTTGTCCATGCATCGACAAATGTCAACGGCAAACGAATTACCGAGAATGCTTTTCCTGTCGGACGTTTGACGGCTATAGCATAACCCTTAGAAGGCTCAAGCGTCACAGGTACGCCTAAACAGTCAGTGGCTCCGTAGAACTTCCAGTTAAGCGGGTTGCCTGCTGCACGCCCTGCCCCGTCGTAGTAACGCAAACGAATCTCTCCGGTCGGTCCTACGGTAAACGGTCTTGTGGAATATACATACTTAATATCCCCTACGGTTACCGGGAACGGAACGGCAAGAGGGTAGTATTGGTCGTTGTCGATGTACAAATCCATGTATGCGTTTGTATGCGTCAGGTTCGCACTTCCGTCTATCACCATCTTTCCTGCGCCGTAACTCTTCTCACCAGCACGGCTCCATCCGTTGCGTAGCATAAGGTCGGTCACGTTCAGTGTTCCGGTCGATACGTTAACTTTCGCACCCGGGTAAATTTCCAATTGCTTAATCGTAACATCGCTACTGCTGAACGAACCGGCATTTGCTTCCAGCGTCACACCGGGCAAAACGTGTACTTCCCATTTTGACCATGGGGTGTCGTTGCCTTCGATGGACTTCATATCGCCATTCGAAGCAATGATCTTCGGCAACTCAATAGTGGTCACGCCTACCATATTCTCTAAACCGTCGTACCACTCTAAGGTCAATATCTTGCCCACAGCATCTGCGGCAGCGAAGTTAATGACATTGCCGAAGTTGACGGTGTAGTTATATTTGGTTGAACCGTCTAATACGCTGGTTAGTGTTTGGTTTAATTCAGTCAGCAGACTTTCATTGCCGTTCAGTTTCGCCTTTACGTAGTCAGCGCCCATACCTATCTTATCCACCTCTATGATACCTCCATGCTGACCATACTCAATGAAATACGCCTCTCGTACGTTTGCCGAAATTGCCGGTATCAAACGAATGGTATCAACTCCGCTTGCATAGAATCCCCATTGGTTGGGTTTATTCTTTATTCGCAATGAACTGGTATTATTGGCTGCATAAACGATGTATTTAGCATCTTGCGGGTTCGTAATGGATGGATTTTTCTGCGCTAATTTCCACCAATACTGTGCTCCGATATTATTAGTAATCGTTGTAGCAGTACCTCCCTTTCCAAGTGTGGATGTTCCCGTTGGACTACCGAACAATGGATAATTTGCGTAAGTTCCATTATTGGTCATACCTAATTTGATCATCTCTCCGTTGGAGTAGAGTTTGCCTGGAGTGCTGCTTCCGTCTGTGCTTGCACTTTGTCCGTACAACTTATAGAAGTTTGTATTGGCAGTGTAAGCTATGGTCGGGTTGTCTGCATCATCTACGGCAATTTCTATCGGTTCCGGATTACGCAATCCCGTCATGGTGTCAGGTAGCGCGTACCATTTACCGTTGTATTTCGCTGCAATCACAAAGTCTGCAGGTAAATGACGACCGATGATGTCTTGTGTTAACACAACCGTTTTGGGCTTTGCACCTTCTACGCTAACGGTTATACCTGTCAGTTTGTCCAAACCGTCACTGGTGTCTCCTGCGCCCGGAGTGTAGTAGATATATGCGACAGCATCAATCTCTCCGTTTTCGTCTGTACTCAGCGCACTGCCTGTGCGGGTCTTTATCTCGAACTTCGAAGGCAGCCCCGGGAACTCCAATGTTGCGCTTGGCGTTAAACCATTACCGACCACTAAAATCGAATCTTGCGATCTTACCGTCTGCTCAGTTCTCGATGTGATAAAGAACGGTGTTCCTTCCGTCGCCGGTTTAGCCGTCACCGTCAACTCCGAACAGCTGAATACAAAGTCGCCGTATAGGTTAACACTTACCGTTACGTCGTACGCAGGCATCGTGAATTGGTTGCTGCCGTTCACAGCTACCGGCGTACCGGTGTCATCTGTCTTATAGGCATTCCATCCGCTCCACGTTCTGCCATTACCGGGTTCGCTGTGGCTTAACGTGACGGTAGAGTTATATGTAACATCAATCGGATCGGCTCCTTCCGCCAAAGAAGGTGTCGTGGAACTTATGTCTATATTAGCGACCTCAGCAATAGTAAGTTTATAAGAATTGATATTCCATTTGGCATAAAGTGTGGTAGCAGAAGTGGTGTTCTTGTTCCAATTCGCCTTGCTGGTACCATCGGCTTTGTAATATTGGTTGCCTGTTCCGTCGTTGTCCGTTTCTGCATCCCAATAACCGTCAAAGGTGTATCCTGTACGTGTCGGCGGTGTGATATCCGGCATGGCTGCGTCGTAAGTGGCAGTTGTTCCATCTAAACCGCCCTCACCTCCGTTTTTGTCAAATGTAATGGCGCTCTGTTTTGCTGTTGCTGTTACGCTGAACGTACCGGCACCGGAATCATCTTTCGTAAATTGGTAAACAAACGTATAATTAGGACCACTTCCGGTAGGACCACTTACATAAGTTGCTGTTGCGGTACCGGATGATTTGGTGAAAGTCAGTCGTGCCGAACTGGTCAATTCATATCCGGTATCAGCCGTCACGCTTACAGTCACTTGTCTATTCGCATCAGTTGAACTACAAGTCTCCACTCCCGTTTCCGAGAACGAAGTAATTTCAGCATGCGTTTCCGTGCCTGCACTTAAAGAAACTATATTTCCGCAAGGATTACTGTTATATTTAGCTGTTGTGGTTTCCTTGTATAGCATCATACCGTCCCACGCGCTACCATTATCGGAAAATTCTCCGGTAGTGAAAACATCTAAATACTTGGAGCCAGAATTGTTTTTTATCGTACAATGACCTCCGCTACCAAAAGTGATGGTGTTTTTGCGACTCGAAGATGCTGCAAGCCAATTGGTAACATACACATCAATAAAATGCGTGTTAGACTCGTCCTTAATGACATAATTGGCGGCAGAGCCGGTGATAAGATAACTACCTGGGTACACATCCGCTGCATGATAGGAATCTTTTATACGGCTATCACCATTCCCTAACAAATGACCGCCCATCCAATAACTACCACTAGAAGAATAATAATTAGTACCCATTTGCCAAACATTCTTTCTCGCTTCATTGTAGTCATCACCCAAAATCAGATACTTTGCACCTGAGGTAATACCGTCAGTAGAAGTCACTTTTGTAAATTCTCCCTTTGCATATACGGCATGCAGTTCAATATCATCATCAGGATAATATGTATCACCGGCTTTACCGACAATCGTTGGAGCTGTGGTTGTTTCTGTTCCTACTGATGCTTCTGCCCAACCATAAAATCCCCAACCAGCAGCTATAATCGCAGAAGAAGGAGTCACTTCGGGGAGAGTTACACCAGCACCGCCTTCAGCTTCTTCGACGATATCTTCCTCTGGAGAAAGTGTACCACCGTGAGCCTCATATGACACTATTTTCGGAGAAGGGGCATAAGTAATGGCTACTTGTACAATATAAATAGAGTTGGTGGTTGTATTGGCCGTAATTGTCACAGAACCACTTTCCGGCGTGGCATAATTAAATGTAGTAGTATATAGTGCAGAGGTACCAGTTCCAGTAGAATATGCCCAGTCGTTGGCCTTTATAGGGTTATCTCCAACTTTTACAACAAGCGTTCCGGCTCCGCTACTTTGATTGGTGTTGTACGTCACTACAATCTTTGAAATGTTTTCAAATTCCACAGGGGAAGTTCCATTGGCTCCCGTTGCTTTATTCGTTACTTGAATACCATTATTACTAAAACCGGCACCATCTTGCCCACTTGTCCAGTTAGCCGCTTTACCGTCACATGTTGCGGTCCAACTTTTGGTGGTAAACACGTACGTTTTTGTCACAGAACTCCACACATTCACGCTCATTCCTAATAACATTAAGAACAAGCAGATATATTTACTATATGTTTTCATAATCGAATTGATATTCATATTGTTCGTTTTCATAATAAATCTCCTTTCATTTTTCATTATTCAATTCGATTAACTTATTCAACCAATGCCCAAACGGCGTAGAATGTTAAACCATTATATGTTTCTATGTTGATACTTGCGTTCGGAGCGAAGAAATACTCCAATCCTTTACCGTCTGTTCCGGCACCGAGTATCTCACTCTCCGTGGGTTTGTCGCTTGTGGTACCATCCATGTAATCTGCCACCTTGTCGTAATCGCTACGTATCCATCCAACCAGGTGCAAGTGTTGTTTCTCGCACGTGTTACCCGTTCCCGGTTCATCTATATTGTCATGACTCGGTGTCACTTTGGTATGGGTAATCACTCCAGAACTTGCGGTCGAGGCTACTACACCATCCGTTCCCCAGTTCGTGAAGTCCGTCAAGTTATGTACGTTGTCCACAAATGTCACAGTCGGCAACGGTTTCACTTTGATGTAGATGTTTTGTGTCGGACTGTCCGCGTGTGTAACGGTTACGGTTGTAGTGGATTCTCCGGTCGAGGCTTTACCTGAACAATAGAAGTAATTGGCATAAACGTCTCCAACCCAGTTTATATAAACATCAACTTTGGTACGAGTATAAGTCTTCTTTGCTGTAATTACGTCTGATGGCTCATAGGTAACATCAAATCGTGCTTTCTCACCTACATATAGGTTCACAGGGTTAGGAATTGCTTCTCCGCCATACGTCCAAGTCCAATCGGTGACAGCCTTCGGACTAAATGTCGCGCTGGTTGCTAAAGTTCCGTCCGCATCTTTTGCAAAGGATAATGTAAATTCTGTTTCTTCAGTAAGCGGGAGTACATCGGCAATAGTCGGAGAAACGTTTACACTTCCGCCTGTAAAGCTCAATGCGGTACACTCGTATCCCGATGCCGGCGTTACGGTGGCTATTATCGTTTGTGCCTCCAAACATGTTGCTACCGGTGACTCTTGGTCAAACGTTATCTCTCCTTCGCCTGTAATACTCGGATCGCTGATGGTAATATTCGTACTACTACACAGCGTGATATAATCGGAATATTCTACAGGTACATAGGTAATTATTACAGATGTAATCTGAACCGTGCCCGTTGAATAGAATTTTATATATTGATAATTATTGCTGGTTGAGAAATTAGTAGTACCATCGGAAATGGCAGTTTCATTGGTAGAAGGATTGGAACTCGTGCCTACATAAAAGTTACCTGTACCTCCATATTTGTCTATCTCAACGGACTTAATGGCTCCCGGAATGGCAGTACTATTGTACATTCCGTTATTAGTTTTTCCTTGAATATAATAAGAGGAACTATAACTACCTCCTCCCCATTGGCTACGCGCAAAGGTTACACCATCTACAGTAAAATTAGTAGACGCATATCCATCTGAACCAAAAGTAGCATAATTTAACGTTAGTGTGGCATCATCACCTGCTTCTTCTTTCGCGAACACCGCCTTGAACTCAATCGGATCGTTGATGACGGTGGTTACGCCACTGAAACTCTTTAGGCAAACGGTAGGCGCGTCGTCATGAGTTACACCTACCCAGTGCTCCGCCATATTCGTCCAGCCCATGAATTTATCTACATCGCAACCACTCTCCAACGCATCATCGTCCGGCGCGTCCGGAAGCGTCAGATCCTTCCATTGAGTTCCGCGTTTTACATAGTCGGTCGGAGAGCCTTCATCATAACTCTCTCCGTTCACGGTCCAAGTAACAGCCACCGGCTTATAGAATACCGCCTTAATTGTCACATTGCCGGTCGGTGTGCCGGTAATAGTAGTATTGGCAGAAGTCGTGCTGCTAATCGAAAGTCCGTTATTGCTGCCAACAAATGCCCATTCTTTGAATACATAATTCGTCGAGCCAATGCCCGCCGCAATGGCTTTCGTGCCAACCGTCCACGTAGCCGTTACACCATCAGCACTAATCGCATCACCGTCTTCATTCACTTTGTCCACTGTCACGCTGTATACGTCAACCGTTGTGGTGGCAGTTTTACTAATGCCGCGCTCGGTATAAGTGGCGGTCATCGTCTTGCTGGCCTCTGCTGTCAGCGCACCAGAAGGAGTCCAAACAGCAGAACCGGAAACGGCTTTCGTAGTCTCATCACCCATCGTGGCGGTTACTACTGCGCCTGTATTACTGAACGCCTCTCCGGCAAAATAAACTTTTTTTGTTGGATCGGTGGTAATAGCAATGCTCTTCAGTTTCTCTATCGCAGTTGCAGTAATCACAACGTTTCCGATGACGGCAACATCAAACGTAAACGCACCTGTTTTATTATCGTAAGAATAATCTTCTCCGGCGGTCAGCGTTGCACCGCCCATAGTCACCGTGAGTGCGTCCGGAAGGAAGAAATTATCCTCATCTACCGAAAGCGTACGGTTCAGATACGTGGTCGCGCTGCCGGTATAAGTGAACGAACTCGGGAATGCCGTTGTCGGCGCTACGTTCGTCAAACCCGAAGCGGTAATCGTATAACTAACCGGCTCCCAGTGAGCGAAATACGTCTTGTTCTCAGTAATAGCGCCGGAGAAATTTACTTTCGACGCCCAAACCCCGTTGTCCGTGTACCAATCGTCAAACGTATAATGAGTTCTTGTCGGGTTGCTCGGCTTGCTAACCGTTCCGCCGTTATTGACATATGCTGTCGCAACGCTACTACCACCATTGCTGACAAACGTCACGCTCTGCGGTATAACCTGCAATGCGGTTGAACTGACGTTATTACCCGCGCTATTATGCGCATAAGCTTTGATATAATAAGTAGTTCCTGTGTTATTAGCAACATCAATACTCAATCCATCGTTATATGCGGTAGATTGATTATTCTCACCTGTCTTTTTCTTACCATCGTATGAAGCCATCATAGGAGCGCTACCGGCTTTCCAGATAAATCCATAGTCGTCAACGTCGCAATTAGTACCTCCGCTGATGGTAGGACAACTAACCGTTATCGTGCTACTGGTAATGCTCGTCAATGTCGGATTTCCAATTGTCGGCACAGAACATGCCGAACTAACTGTACCGGTGATAGAGACAGAAGAGTTAACAGCTGCCGCACCGCCGCCGCTGATAGTGACGTATGTGGTCGCTCCTCCGTAAGAACCTTCTGATAAGCCTTCAACAAGGCGCACCTTAATAGTTGTCTCGGCTAATGTTCCGCTTGCCGCAAGAGTTTTTGTGCCTCCATCGGTGCTCCATGTAGAACCATTATCTGTGCTGACTTGGAAATTGGTTGGCGCAGTAAATGTCAAAGCACCTGTCAAACCAACACCGCTAACTATAAAAGTCTTTACCGTACCACCACCTGATACGCCTTCAGCATAATCCGATCCGGTTAATGCAACCGGAGCACTTTTAACCGTTATCTGCGGAGCAGTACTTGGTATTGCTTGATTCTTGTCGCAGTGAGAAGCATCTCCGTAAGCATTGATAGTAAAGGTATATGCTGTTCCTGCTGTCAAACCTGTTACCGAACAAGTCGCTTTTGCTCCGGTTAAGTCAATCGAATTTACCGTTACTCCTGCACTTGGCAAAACAGATACAGCATATGGCGTTGTCCCATCCACATTACTCAACTTATCCCAACTTACCGTCGCCTGTCCATTGCTCCAAGAAACCGACCCATTTATTGTGCCCAGCGGAGTGCAGCAATTAGGATAGGAATAATAGTATGTTGTTGCGGATTCTATACGTTTGTATAAATAAACGATAGGATAAGTAGAACTACTTGGACTGGAATATGGCCGAAAATCATACTGTGTATTATCTTTTCTTCCAATCTTACGAGTATTTGTAGATACATTTGCAATATATGAATTTACAGAAGGTGTCCAAAGATAAGAAGTATTCGACGTGGTAGGTAATGTTGCCTGCTTGACAAATGCGGTACCATCTGACCAACCGATGTATTCTCCTCCAGGCTCTTGGATTGCATATCCTACAGTTCCCACCTTTGTAAGAGTAAATTCATAATCGTCATATTCAGTTGTACCAGGCGTTAGAGATGTACATGACAAGTGATTTGAATTGTCATAGCCAGTTGCTGTGTGTGCGCCTGTGGATAGCAAATACTTTCCGCTCCAATCAGAGGGAGCTGACGCTACTTTTTCATATTTTGTAAAACCTATATCTCCCGTTTTTGTATAAACCGGATAGAGAGTCACATCGGATGAAGGATAATATTTTCCGCCAGACAATGTTACTGTAGTTAATTCCGTAGTACTTGTAGAAGAAGTTGACTGAGATTTACTCCATCCTTGAAATGCCCATCCGTCACAAGGTGTGGACATCACCGGAGGTGTAACACCTGCACCCGCAGATGCTTCTTCAATGTCGGAATAGATACCACTTGCTGTATAGAAACGGACAGTATGTGGAGTCGCAGGTGCTGCGGCTGAATATGTAACAGTAATGGATGTAAAACTTGTATTTGATGAGACTTGATGATACCACTCTGTATCACTCGTTTTGGTCCATGTTTTACTAGGAGACGAACTTATAGCGGTAATCTTATATGCACTGGTGGTTGTTATTGTTATTCTTCCTACAGGACTATCAGAACTATAAAAACGCCAAGTATTATCATTAGAATAATATTTAGTACTATTAGTACCACCACTACCGGTAAATGTTATTGGAGATACTACTGCTGTTGAGTATTTACTACTATTAGACCAACTATTAGCAGAAGCATATTCTGAGATCGTTAGAGTAGCCGTTTCTCCCCAAACTTCACCAACTCCGACAGTCAGCATACATAGGCAAATCAGACTAACGAGAGATGGAAAAGACAATTGACTTTTGTCTTTGAACAGGGAAGGCGTGCGGGGAGCACAAGCCGACCGAGAACGAGACAGATGCGAATCGAGACTATATCGGAACAAAAACGAGGGTATCCTAGACCTTACCCCATATCTCATCGTACTCTCACAGGACGCTTTGCCTACAAAATTTGCAGTGGCAGAAGTGGCAAAAATTGGCTTTGCACTTTCTACAAAAATTTGCATGAGATTCTTGAGACACTTGAGACTTTCAGAAAAAATTGCACTGGCAGTTTTGACAGTTTTGTCAGTTTTGACAGTTTTTTGATTTTTGTGGTTGTTTCTATTTTCCATATCTTTCATCTTTTCCAAATCTTTTGTCTTATTTGTGTCCTTTGTGAACACCAAAATCTATTCCACCTGTTTAATCTGTGGATCTCTTAAACCGTCCCTTTTTTGTGTGCCACGCGCTCAAACGACTATGTGTGTGCGCGTTACGTACGCGCGATATATAAATAAGGTGTGGTTCTAAAAGTGCAGAAAAGTGTTACCGAATAAAACATAAAATGTTGTATTATAACGTATTTAGGGCTTTTTGTTAGGTAAAAATAGCAATATATATATTTTTGCATAAAAATAAAAAAAAAATTCTTAAAGACTTGCGTATATCAAAAAAAAGTTGTACCTTTGCACTCGCAATTGAAATTACAGTTCAGTTGGAAGTACCAACGGTTAAGACACTACTTCGACATGACAAAATATTACTTCAATAGCAATTTAAGAACTAATCCTCTGATCATTTGTGAGGGTTAGCAATACTGCGCACTATCTATTTCAGGTGGTGCGCTCTGCGTTTATTAAGTTGAGTAGTGGCACACAAAAAAGGGACGGTTTTGCGAAACCATTAAATAATTCGTAAGAGTGGTCATTGGAATGATGTATTTAGCGAAAAAAATCGTAACTTTGCACTAAAAAAGCTTATGAAGTACGGTTATATTCGCGTTAGTAGCGACAAACAAACAGTTGAAAACCAGCGTTTTGAAATCAACCGGTTTTGCCTTCGGGAAGGTATCGCCGTGGACGGATGGATCGAAGAAACAGTCTCCGGCACACAGCCTTATTCCAAACGACAATTGGGCAAACTGCTCCACCATGTCAACAAAGGCGATCTCATCATCTGTAGCGAACTCAGCCGTTTGGGCAGAAACCTCTACATGATCATGGAGATCCTCAGTCTCTGCATGAACCGCGGTTGTGCGGTTTGGACCATCAAAGACGGTTACCGCCTCGGGGATGATCTTCAATCCAAAGTCTTAGCTTTCGCTTTTGGTCTCTCTGCGGAGATTGAACGAACGCTCATTAGCCAGCGGACACGAGAAGCCCTCGCGCGACTCAAAGCGGAAGGTAAACCCATCGGTCGCCCCAAAGGCAGCCGCACGCGCAAAGAGGCGCATCCTCTTTTCCGCCATGAGACCTATATCCGCCTCTCGCTCTCCCGCGGTACGTCCCAGCGTGAAATAGCCCGCCGCCTTCATTGCAACCGCAGCACCCTCCGCCGCTTCATCACATCTAACATGACAACCCCTAACCCCTAACTCATCAGACATCAAACATAACACATCAAACATAACACATCAAACATACCTTAGTGCCCGCGGGCACTCTAATCCACGCAAAGTGAACATTGACGTACTGAAAATGACTGATAAATAGCATTTTTTCGCGCAAAGATTTGCATATGTCAAAAAAAAGCAGTACCTTTGCAGCGAAAAACAAATTATGCAAAGTGCGTAACGCAAAATGCGTAATGCTAAATTAGCAAAATATGATTGAGAATCCTTTTCTTTTGTATGGGTATGAGGGACCGCAGTATTTCTGCGATCGCGAGGATGAAACACAGCAGTTAATGGAATCCATGCGCAATGGTACCAATATAACTCTGATTAGTCCGCGTAGAATAGGTAAATCGGGATTGATTCACCATACCTTCTATTATATGAAGGAGCATAATAGTGATTTGCAATGTTTCTATATTGACTTGTATCCCACACGTTCACTGGCTGATTTTGTTACATTGTTAGGTAAGACGATTATTGGTCAACTGGACTCACCTATTCAAAAAGCGGAAGGGTTTGTGACGAAGTTCTTCCGTAGTGCCCAATTGACTTTCGGAGTCGATCCGTATACCAACCTGCCTCAGATGAGTTTGTCCTTCGCACCTCAAAATTCGCAACACACCTTAGAAGAGATTTTTGCCTATATAGCTCAATCTAAAGTGGAATGTTACATCGCTTTGGATGAGTTTCAACAAATAGGCGAATACCCGGAGGATAATGTAGAAGCCCTCTTGCGATCGTTGTTGGAACGAATTCATAATGTGCATTTTATCTTTTCTGGGAGCAAACAACACGTAATGGATCTGATGTTCTCTTCTCCGAAACATCCTTTCTATCGTAGCACGGAGCGAATGCACCTCGGCTCGTTGGAAGAAGACAAATATTATACCTTTGCCCGTCACTTCCTGGATCAGAAGAAAGTGCAACTTTCCAAGGATATATTTCATTATATCTATGAGTTAGTAGGTGGGGTTACATGGTATGTGCAGGCTATTCTGCATCGTCTGTTCCGGCTTTCGGATGTGGAGGTGACGGAAACGGTTGTGCAACAAACCATCGTAGCTATTATCCGTTCTGAAGAAGATGATTACAAGAAGCAATACCACCATTTGACACAAGTGCAGGCTGTCTTATTGCGAGCCGTTGCGTCAGAAGGTGTGGTTAAACAACCAACCTCCGGTGAGTTTGTCAAAAAGTACTATCTTCGTTCTGCAAGCAGTGTGCAACGGGCATTAGCCTCTTTGGTAGAAGACGAATACCTGTACCCCACAGAAGAAGGCTACATTGTATATGACCGCTTCATGGCGGTTTGGCTCAGAACTTTAGAGTAACAAAAACATCCCCTTCCTGTTTATCAGTCAGACACGGCAAAAGTCGTGTCTGATTTCTTGTTATCAGTCGTTTTCAAACATCAAACATACCTTAGTGCCCGCGGGCACTCTAATCCACGCAAAGCGATCTTTGAAATATTGAAAAGACTGATAGTAGTAAAATTGTATTATAAACTGGGCTCACTAAACAAATAAGGCAGGATTTGTTTAATTAGATTTAACAAATTTAACACAAAAATGTTAACCATATTAAACTTTTATGCCTAAAAATTTGGTAATATGGAGGTACAGTTCGCAAGACATTCTTCTTAAGAACATTGTTCCGTGTCAGTTTTTATTTGCCCAAACGCATTTCTTAGTCCTATGGACACGATGAAATGTCTTGCTCAGTCTTTTTCAATATGTCAAAGGTCATATTTGCCGGCAGACAGTGGTCTGCAGACGTAGTTTCGTTAATAGAACATGTGCTTGCACAAATGAACTATGAACGAAAATATGTTATCCGGCGCAAGCCAAGGCAAATGTGATAAGCCGCCTCCCCGCATTCGGGGGAATTGGCTTGCCAAGGCGGCGTCCGAATATGTCAATGTACGTTTTGCGGAAATTTGAGTGCTCCGCAAAGCACTAAGGTATATGGTAAGAATAAAATTAACGGGTGAAGAGATGAAGGGATGAGTAGGATGACGTTAGGTAGTTGTAAGGGCAATGATTAAGGAATAACTAAGTAATATCTAAGGAATCACTAACGTTTTGAAGGATGTTGATAGTCCAAAAGAGCCAAAAATGATCCAAAAAAGAGTGAAAAAATGTACTGGCGAAAGTGGCGATATTGGCGATATCGCCAAAAACGTCAATATCGCCATGCAAAAATTTACATGAGAAAAGTGAGAAATGTGAGAATTTGAATGGTAATTTTCTCAAAATTCTCAAAATTCTTATCTCAAAAATGAGAACGATTATTTCTCAGTGCAAAAAATCGCATGTCAGTATTGACAGTTTTGTCAGTTTGCGATGAGAAACTGACAATAATGACAAAACTGACAGAGCAAATTTTTAGATGAGCAAAATTAAATTAACTAAAATAACAAACATTATGAAACATTTAAACTTTTTATCATTTAGGTCGTTATCTTCCGAAAACGGATCGGGAATGAACCGGCTTTGCATCGGAGCTTCATCGGTCTCCCCTCGCAAACTTTTTTCCCTCCTTTTTGTGCTGCTGTTAGGTGTTGGGCAGATGTGGGGAACAATTGCAAGTGGAACATATGTTCTATGCACATCAACAAGCGACTTGGAAGCAAATGCTCACTACATTATTGCAAATGGAACATCCGGGTCTGTTAAATGTATATCGAATGTATCAAATAATAATAACCGAAAAACAGTTGATGCAACTGTATCATCTAGTAAAATTTCGGTTGCTTCTAATAGTATCATTATGACCTTTACATTAGGAGGGTCGAGTGGTGCATGGACATTCCATACTGACAACTATGCAGGAACGGCAGGTTATTTAGCCTCTGCTGCGTCTGGTAATAATAACTATTGTCGTGTTATTTCAACATCTACAACAGGTACAATTTCTTTTTCCAGTAATGAGGCAGTGATCAATCTAAACCCTCATACAAGCAGGAAAAAGCTTAGATACAATAGTAGTGATTTATTTGCATGCTATTCTTCTGGGCAAGATCCTGTATATCTTTACAAATTATCAGCTTCTTGTGACAAAAAAGTTACTGTTACCAAATCTTCTGCATCTAACGGTTCTTATACTTTGAAAGCAGGATCAACAAGTGGTGCAACAATTGACAATAACGGAAAAGTAGATAACTGTGACGCTAACGCGACAATTGTACTAATTCCATCAGCAAACACGCATTACCATGTTGATGAAGTAACGGCCTCTAATAGTACAAGTGTCTCAGGTCCTGATGCAAGTGGCAATTATACAATCACATACACAAAGGGCTCAAACATTAGTACTACAATAGGCGTTACATTTGCAGCCGACCCTACTTATACTGTTACTTGGGTAGCAGGAAGCAATTCTTCTTTCAATACACAAACAAACTATGCAGGAACTGCATTAACTGACCCGGGTACTCCATCTGCCGCTTCGTATTGCCCGGGCGGTAAAGTGTTCGTAGGTTGGACTGCCACTCCTATAGATGGAGAAGGTAACGCACCCGCTGATTTATTTACGTCCGTAAGTGGAAAATCTATTCCGGTCAATGGAACAACATATTATGCTGTTTTTGCAACGGCAAGTGGTGGTGGTTCTTCTAATGGTTCTAAAACATTAGTTTCTAGTTCTTCATCAACATATTATAGTGCCGGCCATATTACAGGAGTGTCAGGAACAAATAAAGCCACATGGACAGCAGATGCATTTATTATGACTCAATACAAAAACACTAGTAGTAGTGCTGTTCCTTTGAATTATGCCGAAATTCGCGCATACCAATACCACTCATTGGAATTTACTCCAGCCTCTGGCACGACAATTTCTTCGATAGTTGTAACTGCGAACTCAAACTCTTATGCTTCTGCATTAGGAGGAAGTTCGATTAGTAATTGTACCAAAAGTGTCTCCGGTAGCACTATAACAATAACGCCTACCGATGGAACCACGGCGATTACCCTCGTTCAAGGTGCTCAATCCCGCATCAATTCAATTGTAGTGAACTATACTACAGGAGGAGGAACTACCTATTCTAATTACGCAACTACTTGCTGTTCACCACTGGCCTCAATAAATGGGTCGGTTACGACGCCGAGCCAGACAAGTGCGGTAGTTAAGTTAGAGAGTGCATATAGCGATGCAGCTAATGCAGACGCATACCAACTAAAGGTTGAAGGAAGCAGCAATTATAACGATTGGACAGATGTCGCAAAGGACGATTTGACCACTTCTACCGGTGTAACCGTAAATGGTTTGACTTGCGGAACGGAATATACAGCATACTTGCGTGCTAAGGGAAGCGGTAGTTATTGCGAGTTCGGTCAGGAGAGTTCTGTAAACTTCGAGACCAGCAAATATACGGTTTCTGTTGGCAGTCTTACAAACGGAACAATTACGGTTAGCCCGACAACGGCTTGCGCAGGTGATAATGTTACTTTGACCGTAAATCCTTCTGCCGCCGGTGCAGGCTATCACTTGGCTTCATGGAGTGTAAATGGGACGGCACAAGATGTTGCTTCTACTACATTCACCATGCCAGAAGCGGATGTAACTATTTCTGCTACATTTGAAGAGAATAGCGTTCCGATGGCGATTAATATTACGTCAACGGACAAAGCTACTGTGACGAGTTCTGTAACATCGGCTCTCGCCAATACAAACATTACATTGTCTTGTACGGATATAGACGAAGGTTACCAGTTCTTCGGTTGGACAGTAACAGCAGGCGGAAATCCTGTTGAGGTTACTAATCCGACAAGTGCAACAGGTGCTTCTTTCACCATGCCTGCAGCGGTGGTTACCGTTACGGCTGATATCCGTCAAATGGTAACCGTGACTTTCAAGCGTAATAATGTGACATATGATACTCAAATCACGTATGTTGGTGGAACAGTAACATTCCCGTCTAATCCGACTAAATTCGATGATGACTATCCTAATTTTATCGGTTGGGCAGAGGCTATAGATGGAATAGCTACCAGTGCTCCGACTTTGAAGAGCGCAAGCGACGCTATTACAGCTAATGCAGAGTATCATGCTGTGTTTGCCAATGCTCCGCAACCGGTGAATAGTTACGAGAAGGTGACTACTACCGACGATATGGTCAATAACTGCAAGTACGTGATTGCGGCATGGGATGCAGCTGAAAGCAAGTACTATGCTGCTACTGGTGCTATGAGTGGCTACAATTTGAATAAAGTAGATGTGACAAGTAAGTTTGCAGAAGATGTTATTTCTGCTCCCGATAACAGCGAGGTATGGAAAGCAACGGTTGCAGACAGCAAGGTACAATTCCAAAATGTTGGAAATAGCAAGTATATGTCTGCAGTGGTGAATAATACACATACGAACTTTACATTGACAGACAACTCCGGAGAAGAATATACCTACTCTGTATCAACGGGTGCTTGGACATTCACAACATCCTCGCTCACAAATAATAAGCAAATTGAGTACTATGATGACTCAGGCAAAGATTACTTTAGTTATTATACCGCTCAAGATGCACCGATTTATCTGTTCAAGCAGCAGTCTGCATCTACGGAGTGGGTTACGAAGCAGATTGTAAAACACACTATTTCTTATAATAAGAACACGGAAGATGAGGTAACGGGTTCGCTGCCTGCTAATGCAATAGTAGTAGATGGCGAGGATTATACTGTTTCAGATGCTACTTTGACCCGTACTGGCTACAACTTCATCGGTTGGAACACCAGCAACACGGCTACTACGGCACAAACGACAATAGTAAATGTAACAGCAGATGCTACATTGTACGCTGTTTGGGAGGCTATTCCGACATATAACATTGAGTTTAGCGTAAATGGAGCAAAGGTTGAGGCGCTAAAACTGGCTGATCAGTTAGAGGGCACGGCTATTGTCTTCCCGGACGCTACTGCTATTACTGCCGCAAGCGCATTCCCGACCACCGATAAGAAGTTTATGGGCTGGATTGAGGCAAGTTCTTATGCTTCTGACGTTGCTCCGACATTCGTTACTGCGGCAACTGCTACGACAGACAAGACCTATTATGCTGTGTTTGCAGATGTAGAAGATAATGGTTACGTAAAAGTGACTTCTGCATTGGGAGACTGGAGCGGTGAGTACATCTTGGCCTATGATAATAGTGCAACCCAAGCTTATGTATTCAATGGAACAGATGCTGCAAATGACTATGTAACGGCTACGATCAAATCAAATAGCATAGCAAAAGTTCCCACAGGCGGCGTGACCATTACAATTGCCCCAATTGCGGAAACAACCAATTATTCTATCAAAGTCAATGGAGGAACGAATAATGGTAAGTATCTGCAAGGTAGTTCAAGTAACGGATTAAATTTCCAAGAAACTGCGCAAGCAAATAGTATCACATGGGATGCTACTTATGGATTGATGTTTGTAAATAGTTCATCTTATTTGCGTTTCAACACAACGACTGGTCAAACACGTTTCCGCTATTATAAATCTACCACTTATACGGGAGATTATTATAAAGCAATTTCTTTGTATAAGCAAAGTCTTACTATTTCGGACTATGTAACGAATATTGCTACCTTGAGCGGTATTGAGATTACAACTGCTCCGACGAAGACGGTTTACAAGAAAGGTGAGGCATTGGATTTGACGGGTATGGTTGTTAAGGCTACTTATAGCGACAGCCGCGTGCGTACACTCAGCAGCGACAAATATACTGTTGATTTGGCTGATGAGGCTTTGGCTGCATCTAACAACAAGTTCACTGTTTCTTATACCGAAGGCGAAACGACTAAGACTGCGGAGCAAACGATTGCAGTTTATGAGTTGACCTTGATAGCAGTTACAAACGCACCGGCCACCACAACTTACCTTGAAGGTGCAACATTCGACAAGACAGGCATGGAAGTTTCTGCTACTTGGGGAACAGGTGCAGATAAGATTGTTGAGACATTGAATGCCGAGGATTACACGGTTAGTCCGTCTCTGCTTGATGCCACAAGCATCACTTCCGTGACACTCTCTTACACGCACGAAGATGTTACCAAGACGACAACCCAAGCGGTAACGGTCAATGAGCGTCCGAGCCTGACGATGAGTTGGAAGGTAGCAGGTGCAACGACGACGAGCAAAATCTATATCAATAACGAAGAGAAGTATCTCTTGGTATTGCCGAGTGCTCCTGATGTGCCGGAGGCTTTTGGCGCAGGCTACGTGTTTATAGGCTGGACAAGCGACGCAACTATTGCAAAGAATGGTCAGGGTATTAACTGGGCTGCTAATAATGACGTAATGGCTAAGGCAACTGAGTTCAAGGCTGTATTTGCTCAAGTTAATGCGCCGCTCTTCAAAGAGACATTTGATGGCTGTGAAGGAACCGGTGGTAATGATGATAATTGGAGTGGAACCATCGCATCTAGTACTGTGAATACAGATAACAATGGTTGGACATTTGCGAATGAAGGTGGCGCTAATGCTTGTGTAAAATTCGGAACTGGAAGCAAAAAGGGTTCTGCCGAAACACCATCCTTCTCGCTTACCGGTTCAGCAACACTAATTTTCAAGGCGGGTGCTTGGGATAGCAATAGTGAAGGAACCACATTGAATATATCTGCAACCGGAGCGACGTTGAAGCAGAACGATGCAGCAATCTCTTCTGTAACGCTAACAAAGGGTGCTTGGACTACTTACTCCATTGATGTGACCGAAGCTACCGGTACCGTAAAAATCAAGTTCGAAGCTCAAAATGCTTCTAACAACCGTTTCTTCTTGGATGAAGTAATGATTAAGCAAGGTGATGAGGACTATAAAGATTATCGTTTTGTTCCTTCGAATGTTGCTCGTCCGGAGATTGAGTTGGCAGAGGCTACATATTACGGCGCTCAGAACGCAACAATCACTCAATCGCAAAGCAAACAGATATTCTATAGTCTGGATGGCAATACGTGGACAGAGTACACAGCTCCCGTTGCATTGGATCAAGCCGGTGAAGTCACACTCTCTGCTAAAGCTTATGACAGCGATGAAGACGATTATAGTTCTGTAGTTTCGAAGTCATATACTATTGTAACAGAGATCGATGCTCCGACGATGACTGCAAGCTGTGTCTTCGTGGATGAGCAGACGGTTACAATCTCTCACGATATGAGTGGTACGGAAGGTTTTGCACTTCAGTATTCGTACGACGGAGAGAACTACACGGATTATACAGAAGCGCTGACACTAACCGAGACAGCTACTATTTATGCAAAAGCAACTATTGGTAGCTTGGAGGCAACTGCGAACGCTACTTACATGAAGGGTTATCCTGTAGAGTATAACAAAGTGACCAGTGCTGATGGTTTGGCAATCGGGCAGCAGTTTATTATCAAGGCTTCGAGTGCAAATTCAGCAGCAGGTGCTTTAAGTGATAATATCCTGGCTTCGGTAGATATTCCAGCAGAAGTAAGCAACATAATTACGCTTATTAATGAGCCTGTAACGGTATTTGAATTAGGAGGTAGAAGTGGTGCCTATACGCTGATTTCAGATGGTAAGTATTTGAAATATAAGAGCGATAAGAAATTAGAATATAGTACAACGGTTGCTGACACATGGACTATAACATATTCTGCCGGTGGTACGCCGACTATTAAGAATGTGACGAATAGCTCCTATAGTCTGCAATACAACTCTTCAAGTCCGCGCTTCACGGTTTATAGCAGTGATCAAACAGATGTTGCTATCTACGCGAAAGAGGCTATCGTTTACACGCTTACAATTAAGAACTATGATGGTTCGGCTAAGACTACAGATAAAGTTGTTGAGGGAAGTTCATTCATACTGACCGAAGCAGATGCTCCAACCGATTATCCAGCAAACTATGAGTTCCTCAGCAAGTGGACGGATGGCGAGAATGTATATGGCGTAGGCGACGAGGTGGTAGTAAGCGCAGCCAAAACGCTTGAGCCTTGCTGGAAAGTGACGCCGACCGCTAACGTGGATATCAACGACCTGCCTGCAACCGTGACGGAGATTGTGGTTAAGAATGAAAAGACGCTGACCGTAGATGAGGACCGCACTCTTGACAATCTGACGGTTGAGAATGGTGGTAAGGTGACGTTAAGCAACAGCAACAAACTGACAGTCGTTGGTACGTTCACTATCGAGACAACGATGGCAAGTGGTAACTCCGGTCAGTTAAACGGCGCAACGGAATCGAACTTCGAGGCGGCTGAGGCTTATATCGACATTACGCTGGGTGCAGCAGGCAAACGCGCTGCACAATGGCATGCGTTCACCGTTCCGTTCCCTGTTGACGCGCTGAACGGTATCTTCGACGCGGCAACCGGCGAGAAACTGACCAACGAAGTGAACTACGCTATCATGGATTACCACGGAGACATCCGTGCGCAAGGCAAATACGGCTGGAAGAAATACCGCGGCGTACTGGTACCGGGTACGTTCTACCTGATGACCGTTGACGGCGAACGCGCAACCTACCGCTTCAAGAAAACAGCTAATGGTGCTCTCGTAGCGGGCAACACGAAAGCGTTGTATAAATATGCAAGCTCGACCAGCGGCAACGACAATGGTTGGAACGGTGTAGGTAACCCGACGCTGATGTACGGTCAGGTGGCTTACAAAGCGCAAGTGCTTAATCCGGAAAGTTATACCTACGAGGCATTTAATGAAAATGAGACAAACTTCGTAGTAGGTACTCCGTTCTTCATCCAAGCTACTGAAAATGTCACTATGACGTTCGGTGCTGCCAGTGGAAATGCTAATTATGCTCCGGCTCGCACTCCGGCGAAGGCTATCGAGAGTATCAAGGTTCGCTTCGGAAACGAAGAATACACCGACAAACTCTATATCTCGGCTTCCGAGGATGCACTCAATACCTACGAGACAGGCAAAGACCTTGTGAAGATGACCATGACCAATACGCCGAAGGTGGCACAGATCTTCGGTAAGGCTTACAACACCAAGCTCTGTATGGTTCATGCTCCGATGGTGAACAATCAAGCCGAAGTGGCGCTTGAACTCTATGCTCCGCAAGCAGGTATATATACCATCAGCGTTCCGGCAGAGCGCGAGGATGCAAGTCTGTACTTGACCAAGGACGGTAACATCATTTGGGATCTGACGATGTCGCCTTATGAGGCAGAGTTCGACAAGGGTCAGAACAACGGCTACGGCTTGATGCTTGTTTGCAAAGCTCCGCAAGTGACTACCGGCGTGGAGACAATTGACAATTCACAATCCACAATTCACAATTGTCAGAAGGTGATCCTCAATGACCATGTGTACATCCTCCGCGATGCACAACTCTATGACGTCACCGGAAAAGCGGTTAAATAACGTAAACAGCAAAATAACAAGTATTATGGAAAAGAAAAATTATATACAACCTGAAATGAAGGTAGTGGGACTTAGTTCCATGAGTTCATTAATGCTTCTTGGCTCCCCAACAGCATCAGAACCGGGAAAGAGTAATTCACCTCAACGCCTTGTAGAAACGGCATATTAACTTCCCAACGGGAAAAACAGTAGCAAAAAAGAGCACGTTCGGTGCTCTTTTTTGTACTATTCGCGAAAAAATGAAGAAAAACAGACGATTTTAAGTAAAAAATTTGGATTGTAACTAAAAAATAGTTACCTTTGCACAAAATTTGTAATATGAGTACAAAAGATAAATTAGTCGAGCGGTTCTTGACGCTTCCTTCTGACTTCACTTTTGACGAACTCGAACGCTTACTGGCCATTTTCGGTTATATGAAATCGAACAAAGGGAAAACGTCAGGTTCGCGTGTTATCTTTAAAGACAAAGAAGGGCGTCCGATAATGCTCCATAAACCACATCCGGGGAACATCGTTAAGATGTATGCCTTGCGGCAAATTTTAGAAGAATTACAATCCAAAGGATATTTGAAATAGGAGGAATTATGAATACAATCAGTTATAAAGGTTATCTCGGAACGGTGAATTTCTCCGAGAAGGATGGCTGCTTTTACGGAAAGATTGAAGGCATAGACGGTTTGGTGAACTTTGAAGGTGAGAGTGTGCACGAGCTGACGGAGGCCTTTCATGAAGCGGTTGATGACTATGTGGCATACTGCATAGAAGAAGGCTTGGAACCGCACAAGAGTTATTCCGGACAACTGAATATCCGTATCAAACCCGAGACGCACAGCCGTATAGCTGCTTTGTCTAAACAAGCCGGAGAGTCTATCAATGCGTTTATCAGTCATGCTTTGGATCAGCGAGTTGCTGCAATGCTGTAAAAATAGCGCATATTACCAAAAAAGAGCACGTTCGGTGCTCTTTTTTGTGTGAAATGTCCCTTTTTGCGTGCAAAACGAAAATTTCTCTTGCGTATGTCAAAAAAAAGTAGTACCTTTGCGCGACTTTTTATGGGTCTTAATAATTAACAGGTCGCAAACGGCGGCCATATATATAACTGGTTTGATATAGTTTGAAATAGTTTAAATGGTTTGTGGTGGTTGTGAAATCAAACGCGAAGCATCAAACAACGTCAAACAACAATCAAACAAAAATGATGTAAGATGAATATTGTAACCAAAGAAATCGCTCTCCCCGATGGACGAGTGATCAAACTGGAGACAGGCAAATTGGCTAAACAGGCCGATGGCGCAGTGATGGCGACCCTCGGCAACACGATGATTTTAGCTACTGTCTGCTCCGCCAAAGATGCGGTACCGGGCACAGATTTTATGCCCTTGACCGTAGAGTACAAAGAGAAATTTGCGTCCGCAGGACGCTTCCCGGGCGGTTTTACCCGCCGCGAGGGCAAAGCATCGGATTATGAAATCCTGATCGCACGTCTCATCGACCGTGCCCTTCGTCCCCTCTTCCCTTCTAACTATCACGCAGAGACCTTCGTTAACGTCACGATGTATTCGGCTGACGGAATCGACATGCCGGAGAGCATTGCCGGTCTCGCAGCAGGTGCAGCACTCGCTTGCTCGGATATTCCTTTCGAGGGTCCGGTGAGCGAAGTACGCGTAGCGCGTGTGAACGGTCAGATGGTGATCAACCCGACCTTCGAGCAATGCGAGCACGCTGACCTCGAACTGATGGTGGCTGCTACGTATGACAACATCATGATGGTCGAGGGCGAGATGAAAGAGGTGCCGGAGTCCGTTATGCTGGAGGCTATCAAAGCAGCGCACGAGGCTATCAAACCGCAGTGTCTGGCTATCAACGAGATGATGAAAGCGTACGGCAAAGAGGTGAAACGTGAGTACTGCCATGAGGTAAATGATGAGGAATTGAAACAGGCAGTTCATGACTTCTCCTACGCTCGCGCTTATGCGCAGGCTACCGCAGCTGACACCGACAAACATCACCGCGAGGAGATGTTCACCCAGATCCGCGAGGACTTCAAAGCCGAGAAAGCAGACTACATGGCAGCCCGCGCTGAGGCGTTAGGCATCGATATCGATGAGGTGGCAGCGCTTGTAGATCGCTACTATCATGATGTAGAGAAAGAGGCTATGCGTCGCGCGGTGCTCGATGAGGGCAAGCGTCTCGACGGCCGTAAGACCACGGAGATCCGTCCGATCTGGTGTGAGGTAGGTTACCTGCCCGGCCCTCACGGATCCTCTATCTTCACCCGTGGCGAGACACAGTCGCTCTCTACCGTTACCCTCGGTACCAGCCGCGATGAGAAGATCGTGGACGAGGCGCTGATCCAAGGCACCGATAAGTTCCTCCTGCACTATAACTTCCCGCCCTTCTCGACGGGTGAGGCAAAAGCCGCTCGCGGTGTAGGACGTCGTGAGATCGGTCACGGTAACCTCGCTTGCCGTGCGCTGAAGAACATGATTCCGGAGGACTTCCCTTATACCGTACGTGTCGTTTCGGACATCCTCGAGTCCAACGGTTCCAGCTCGATGGCTACCGTTTGCGCGGGTACGCTCGCCCTCATGGACGCCGGTGTTCCGATGAAGAAACCCGTTTCCGGTATCGCGATGGGTCTGATCTCCGAGAACCAAGGTAAGAACTACGCAATCCTGAGCGATATCCTCGGCGATGAGGACCACCTCGGCGACATGGACTTCAAGACCACCGGTACGAAGGACGGTCTGACCGCTTGCCAGATGGATATCAAGGTAGATGGTCTTTCATACGAAATATTAGAGAACGCGCTCGCACAGGCGCACGAGGCACGTATGTACATCCTCGGTAAGATCCTCGAGTGCATGCCTGCTCCGCGTGCTGACCTCAAACCGCACGCACCGCGTATCACCTCTTTCTATATCCCGAAAGATATGATCGGTGCTGTCATTGGCCCGGGCGGTAAGATCATCCAAGGCATCCAGGCTGAGACCGGAGCTGTCATCTCCATTGACGAAGATGAGAAGGGCGGCAAGGTAGAGGTAGCATCCAACAACGGCGAACAGATGGCAGCTGCTATCGCGAAGATCAAAGCGATTGTTGCTCTGCCGGAGGTTGGCGAGGTATATGACTCTGTCGTTAAGAGCCTCATGCCGTACGGCTGCTTCGTAGAGTTCATGCCGGGTAAGGAAGGTCTGCTGCATATCTCCGAGATCGATTGGAAGCGTTATGAGACCATGGAAGAGACCGGCATCAAAGAGGGTGACCACATCCGCATCAAACTGCTGGAGGTAGATCCGAAGACCGGTAAGTTCCGTCTCTCCGCCAAAGCGCTCAAAGAGAAACCCGAAGGCTACGTAGAGCCGGAGCGTCCTGCCCGTGCACCGCGTGGAGACCGCAACAGCAATCCGGATGGAGCTCGTCTCGACAGAGGCCCGCGTCCTGAGCGCCGTGGCCCCCGTCCCGAGAGACACTAAGGTGGTTTGAGCACTACGTGCTTGGTTTGAAAAGGAATCTCTCAAACTATTTCAAACAACTTCAAACAATCTCAAACAATCTCAAACAAACAAAAACAGCGTCGTGAATTACGGCGCTGTTTTTGTTAAAACTCTTTCTTCCACATGAATCCGACACCTTGCACAGTGGAGGCTTGACGGAGCGAGTACTTGTCCACGGTGTGGGTATAGCCTTTGATGCGCCACTGGCCGTCTTCGGTCAGCAGCACTTCCACATCGAGGTCGCCGAAGAACGGCTGGTTGGAAATATCGTTATAGCGATAGCCGAAGTTACCGTTGATTACCAGCCTGTCCACCGGTTGCAACTGGAACTGCGCCTCATATTCCTGACTCGTACCGGTGTTGCCTTGGTCCGTCCGGATCGCCACGCCGAGGGTCAGCATGTTCGTCAGTTTGGATAGCCAGGCGTTGATCTGGCTCGTCACGGTGGAGGACAGCAGCGAATAGGTGGAGTTCAGCGTCGCGTACTGCGAGTTGGACATGTAGTCCGGCGTGAAGAAACGGCCGAACACTAACAGATAAATAACCTGCCTCATCAGCATCTCGTCCGTGTTGATCACTTGTCGCACTTGCTGCTGAATCGTCTGGTCGGACAGCGGGAGCTCTAACGAGAAGGACAGAATAGGGCTCCGCAGCGTGCCGCTCATGTGCAGACACGTCAGAACGGGTATGTTCGTCCGCGCTACCGTCAGCTGCTCCGCCTCGTCGCCGAAGAGGTCACGCAGGTTCGCCGTCACGCGGTATTTGGCGGTCACGTTCAGCTGCGGGTTCGTCGCATCGCCGGAGAACGAGATCGTGGAGCCTTGACCCACGGTGAACTCTTTGCGGATGACGTTTCCTACGGTGTAGGACATCGAGCCTTGGTCTATATCGTACGAACCTAAGAGCGACACATAGGACGAACGGGTATCGAACGCCAACTGCAAAGCGCCGTTACCCCGACCTTGCAGCACATCGCCGTTGCGCTCGCCCAGAACGAGCTGGAAGAGCAGCTGCGGGTTGATGTCGATATTCAGTTTGAGCAGACAGCCGCCTACGCGCCGGAATATAGTGCTGTCTATTTTCGCCACACGCTTGAGGTCGATATTGTCCAGATCGGTCTCGATAACCGTGTCTCGGGAGGTCGTGTCCGGGTGCTCCACAAAATGGATGAAATTCGACTCCTCGGCGTTGTTGATCTTGTCCAGACTGAGCCGGAAAGAGGAGTTCTTGGTCGTCTTGGCGGTCGCGGAAACGATGATGTCGGTCTGCGGTCCGGTCACGTCCACATGTCCGTCGGCGAACACATGCCCGCGGACCATCTCGCCGGCGGTGTTCTTGTTAAACACCAGCGCGTGTTCCGCATCCACATGCAGATCCAGCACGTAGTTCTTGAACTGCTCGTGATAGATACCGCCGTTCACGAGCACCGGGTTGCCTTCTGCGTCACGGGCATGTACTTCCGGGAAGAGAATAGCCATTGTGTCCATGACGATCGTGTCCGACGGAATGGTATAGCGCACATCGGTCCATGGGAGCGTGAAAGAAGCGTTATGCGCCTCGCATCGCAGGAGCACATACACGCCTTTCTTCTTGCTGCCGCCTACTACCACCCGGCCGTTACCCGAACCGTCCATGTCGCGCAACACCACCGAGGTCCAGTGGTTGATGAACTGCAAAGGCACGGAGTCCGCCATCATGTCCAGACACCATGTCGGGTTCTTGCCGAATTTGGCTACACCGTCTAAGTTGACCGTCTTGCGTACACCCCGCATCACATCGGCGTGGAAATACAGCGAGTCATCCACATGCAGATCCACGTCCGCTTCGCCGAAATAGCAGTTGTTCAGACCCATCGAATCAACATGAATCTGCGTCTCCACCAGCGGATGTTTGAACAGCGAAGTGATGTCCGCCTGTCCGGTGAGATAGCCGTTGAACATGATCGCCTGCACCGGCAGGAAGAACGGTACTACATATGCCGCATTCACGCGTTTGAGATCCACCGACAGCGTGTCGCTTGCCCGCCGGGAAGCAACACCGTTGGCGCGGAGATGTTGGCCGCCGCCTTCAAACGAGAAATGGTCTATCTGCACGGATTTGTCTGCCCCGCAGTATGTCACGCGGCTTTCGCCCAAGGAATAGACGGAGTCGCGCAACAGAAGCGTGCCGGGCATGAAATGCATGTCTATCAGCGGTTTCTTGTTGTATTTGGTGAAATGAGTGACGCACTTCAGATCGCCGCCGTAGTTACCTGCCCGCTGTGCTGCTACTAATGCTTTCAGCCGCTCTCGATGCGTCAGCGTCATGTCCTCCGCCAGAGCCCGTTGCAACTCGCGAGGCGTGAGGTGTTGCCAGCCTTCCGGCAGCAACTCCTGCAACTGCGAGTGCTGGCGGAGCGTGACGTGCGAAAGGAGTGTATCGTTATACGCCAACATCGAAATCAGAGTCTGCATCTGCATCGCTTCCGTCGAGGCGTTGAACGTCAGCGCCGTACTGCCTTTGGTAGCTGACGAGTCGCGGCGCGTGATCGTGCTCAGCGTGAGCGTCAGGTCGTGCAGCGGAGTGTTGCCGGCGCGTACGCCCGGGGCAAAGAAGCGTACATCCACAAACGGCTCTTTGTCCGCCCGGACTGTCGCCTCGGCGCGCAGAGTAGGGTGGTCCGACAGCGTGATCGGTGCTACGAACAGCCGCTGTACATCCCGCAAACGCTCGCCGTTAGCCCGCAGCGAGAGCGTCACAGGCTGCCACGACTTGGCAGGTGCCGCAACGGCTGTCGGCAGGTAATGATGCAGCATCGCCTGCATCGCCGGTACCACATCGCCGTAACGGAACAGACCGTCGCATTGCGCGGAGAGATAGTCCGAACGTAGCGTGATCGACTTCGTACCATTCGGCTCGGCGGCGGCGAACAGCGACAGCTGGCGCATAAGAACCGAGTCCCGCGCTGTCCCTACATAAAGCGAGTCGATCACCAGATATCCCGACATCTCATCCGGCTTGCTGCCGCTCAGGTCAACCGCCATCGCGAAAGAGGACGTCAAACCGAACTGCGAGTCCTTGTCTATCAGCGGATGAGTCGCAAAATTCTTGCACCGCAGGTTAAAATTGATCTCGGGATCCTCGTCGCGCAGGTTCACTACGCCGTCGAACGCCATGTCCATGTGCGGATCACGGATCCGGAACCGACCCTTGTAGTGCTTCGGCGCATAATGACCGTCGATACGCAGGTCCTCGTACGTATATCCGTTATAGGTGAACTGCCGCAGGTGCGCCTTCACGTCTCCTTCCACCACGCCGTCGTTAATCTCGCCGCGCGACTGAAAATCCAAGGTCAGCGAACCGATCTTCGGCTGGTTCAGCAACCGCCCTAAGCGGAACTTGCGGCCTACGATCTTCGCGTCATAGTCCATGTGCTCGAATAACGAATCGGAGCGGAACGAACCGTCTGTCGT
This sequence comes from uncultured Bacteroidales bacterium, assembly GCA_946534715.1. Taxonomy (GTDB): domain Bacteria; phylum Bacteroidota; class Bacteroidia; order Bacteroidales; family Paludibacteraceae; genus Colicola. Next base: position 29,487 of record CAMNCW010000047.1, read on the forward strand.
GATCGTACCCAAAGCCGTCCGGAAGGCGCCGTGCAGCGTCAGATCGTGCAAACGCCCTTCCGCGATACCACGGTAATGGATGTCGCCCAAACGGTGTATCTCTTTGGGCAAACGGACAGGGCGGTTATACAGCTGCGAAAGGAAATCCTGCATTTTGGAAGCGTTTGTGTTCACATCGCGCAGGTTCGCACGCAGATGAGGATTATTGAAATCCGGCAGACCCACCGCCGAAACATCGCCTTCCAATATCGTGTGACCGTTATAGCGGATAGCCATGTCTTCGAATCCTAACGAGTCCAGCGTGCCCCGCAATGCTCCGCTCAGTTCGACCGGCTTTTTGAGACCCTTGAGCCGCGGCGCGAACAACGCTATGTCCGCCGGCACTAACTGCGCCTCGTGGAAGGCAAGCGCAAACGTGATCTCATGCGCCGAACGGCTCAGATAGAGCGTATCTACATCCGGAAAACGCACCTCTATGCCGCTCATGTCCAGACGAGAGTTGGGCAACTGAGCCGTCAGAGTAGGGAACAGAAAGGCGCTGTCGTTCAGCATCATATGTGCCCGCAGGGACTGTATATCCAGACGCTGCGAACGGTTGCCACGCTTGCGGACCTGAGCCTTGAACTCGCTGATCTGAGCGTCTAACAACTCCTCGCTCAACTGATGCAGATCCATGTCCGCGTATTCCAATTCCGCCAACAGATCGTCGTACCGCAAGCGGATACGGTCCAGCTGCACGTCCTGAACGGAGATCAGACTCCGCAGCGGACCACGTTCTTTCTTCTCGCGTTTGGGAAGACGGCGGGTCAGGAAACTGTAGTTCCATGTGCTGTCCGGCAGATGATACAGATTAGCCACCACGTCCGAAAGACGCACATGCGAGAAACGTATCTCCCCGTGATAGAGCGGCAACGGACGGAAGTGCGCGAACACTTCGCCCACATACACCAGCGTGTCCTGCTGCTGGTCCTCGATATACACATCCCGGATCGCCAGACGCGCAGGAAAACGATATTCTATCGCACCCACATGCGCCTCTGTGCCTAACGCGCGCGAGAACTCCGCCGTCACTAATTGTACCGCCGCCGTCTCCACTTCATCGCTCATCAGGGCACGAACCAACATGGTGCCTACTAACAGCAGACTCACTATCAAAACGGCTAATATGTACAAAAAACGCTTCATGTGCGTATATTCGGTGCACAAAGGTACGAAAAATATTTCGTATGAGCAAATAAAATCAATAAAAAAGCATTTTTTTGCAAAAAAATTTGCTCATTTCAAAAAAAAGCAGTAACTTTGCACGCTTTTTCGTTGCGCCAATTGTCAAATATCAAATGACAAATGACAAATGAGAGAAGTACATATCGTGCCTCTGGCGATTGCAATAGGTTCGACCGAATAGTAGTAAATGCCCGATGTGTTTTGTTGAAATCCATAAAAAATGAGTTAACGAAATGGATTTGATTAAAGTAGCTGAGCAAGCTTTTGCCGGCGAGAAAAAAGAGTTCCCTGCATTCAAGGCAGGTGATCAGATTACGGTAGGTTACCGTATTAAAGAGGGTAACAAAGAGCGTGTACAGGAGTTCCGCGGAGATGTCATCTGCATCCACGGTAGCGGCGACAAGAAGCGCTTCACGGTTCGCAAAATGAGCGGCAACGTTGGTGTTGAGCGTATCTTCCCGATGGACAGCCCCTTCATTGAGAGCATCACAGTGAACAAGTACGGTAAAGTACGTCGTTCGAAACTGTATTACCTCCGCGAGCGTACGGGTAAGAAAGCCCGCATCCAGGAGCGCCGCGTTAAGTAATGTACAAAGTAACAATGTACAATGTACAAAGGTAAAACGTCACTTCGGTGGCGTTTTTTTTGTGCAAATTCCAAGCATTTTGACCCTAAAATATAAATAAATTTACATTTTATCGCCTAAATCCTTGCATATTTCAAATATTTGTTGTAATTTTGCAGCAAATTGTTAATAAAACGTTCAAATTTATGAAAAAAAGATTTCTTCTTGTTCTGGCTGCAGTCTTTGCCGGCGTAGCGCTTCACGCGCAGTTTATTACACAAATGAGCTTGCTTACGCCTCATTATTACCCGGGTGAAGTGTATTTCGTGGACGGACATTCCGAAGAATACGCGGAGGTGGAGTTACCGCGAGTCGGCAAAGGCAAGCTGGGGGTCAAAAAGAATGCGGGTGACAAAGGTCATACGGATATAGATGCGGCGAATATCGTTGGTATCAAGATCTGGCATAAGGATTTCCCGGATAAGAAGCACGTGTTGTACTACGTCCACGCCCGCAAATCGATGATGCAGAGCGAGCATCAATGGGGGAATCCGGTGATGGGAAGTGCATGGGGGGTGATTTTCCAATGCGAGATGAACTATCAGATAGACAAGAAGACAGGCGACCTGTATTTCGTGAAGTTTAAAGGTGGAAACGGACCGGACACGCCTACGCTCTATTATCTGGTTCGCCCGGAGTTGGAACTGGCTGAACTGGCGATGGCGAACGGCAGTTTTTCGGCGATGAAGAAAGCGGCAGCGAAACTGTTTGCTGAGAATGAAGAGATCGCTACGGCTATCAAGAATGGCAAACTCAAAGGCTCCGATATGCAGTATATTTTGGACGAAATGGCGGGGAACAAGAAAGCGGAAATGCCGCTAAAAGTGATTCCTGAAGACAACACCATGCCGGAAGAAAAAGCCGTTCCGGAGACGAAGACGGACTCAGTTTCGAATGGTGTAGTGGGTGACGACGAATAATTTTTCCGGATATGAAACGTATTTTCTATTTGGCAGCTATGCTGCTGTGTGTGCTGCTGCCGGCTTCTGCGCAAGGCTTGCGGCATAGTGTTTGTATCGTTGTACCGGAGTATTCCGAGGCGGACAAATCGCTCATGGGCGACTACGCCCTCTATACGGCGAGAGCCGGAATGAGAAGTGCTTCGCGGGCGTTAACCGCCTATAAAAACGAAGGCACTTTCGGTTCGGGTGTCGTCGTGGAGCATGACGGCAAGAAATATATCCTGACGAACCTGCATGTGGTTGGCTATGCCGGGAAAGCAACTGTTATCTTCCAACTCCATGAAAAGACCGTCCGCTACGAGCATTGCGATGTGACGAATATTGCTTCAACGGACTTGGCGGCGATAGCTCTTCCTTCGGAATGTGAGATGATTGCCCTGCCGCTTTATGCCGGTGAGATAGAGGAAGATCTCTCTATCGTGGCAGCAGGTTTTCCCGAGTTGGCAAATAAACCGTCCTGGCAACTCACGCGCGGAAGCATCTCCAACGCACGCGTGGATGTCAATAGTCACGAGCACGCTTCGCGTATCATCCAACATACGGCTTCTATTGATCCCGGTAGCAGCGGCGGACCGCTCTTGCTCAAAAACGCGGCAGGCAAGTACGAGATCTTGGGCATCAACACATGGAAGGCTTTCTATCGCGAAGGAGTGGGATTGGCAATCGGAAAAGAAGACGTGCAAGCGTTTATCGCTACCTTGGGAGCGTTCAAAAACGATGCCGGTAAGGAGATTGAGCCGCTGCGGTCGCTCTCCGGCGAAGACTGGCTCTATGTGTTCCGCAATCTGCCGGATTCGGTTCAAAAAGATGTAAGGGAGACGGATTGGCATTTGCCGCTTGATCCCGCGCTGCGCACATTGGCAGTGCGCGACAGTCTGATTGCGCAAAAGGGGAAGGCTGCCAAGAAATTCGAGCGCTCCGCAACGCATATCGTGACGGATATGGATAATATGAACCATGTGCGCCTGGTCTATGACAATTATCTGGGAATGAACCAGCAGGTGGGGCTGCAAGTAGGGCATGATTGGTGGGGTTATATCGCTACCGGCGTGCAGATAACCGCGCTTATCGAAGAAGCCATGACCGAGGACGCGGTTTTCGCTACCAAGTTGGGATACAAAACCCGCGCCGGAGCCATGTTCGGGCTCTATGTCGGAGGACAGCTGCCTATTCAGATGGGCAAGTACATGCTTGTTCCGCGGATTACCCAGAGTGCCGGAGCCGGACCAATGGAGACGGGAAATATCTATGGGGGCTTTGCTATTCTCACGGATACGCGTATAGGGCTCGATTGGCGTATCCCGTTCAACTCCGTGGACTTGGTTCTGGGACTTCATTACGCGATGGATTGGCAGTGGACTAAGAATGACCTGAAGATCCCGGCGTTCAAGCCCAAAGCAAATTACGACACTTTTAATCAATACCTCCAGCACGGCGTCGGCATCACCCTCGGCCTCGCTTGGTAACCTAATATCTGGATTATTGATTCATATTTCTTCGCATCCAAAGGACGAAAACGGTAGAGGAATATAGAAGGAAGAGGCTGATAGGCGGACGGGCTGACACCCTTTCCGTAAAATACATACACCCACACGTGTGTGTGAGTTTATAAAAAAGGGTGTCCGCCTGTCCGCCGTCCGCCTGAATGACTTTGTCCATTGCGTCCGGATTGTATCCGGACATCCCAAAAGCGTCGTCCATTAGGTCGGATGCCAT
>CAMNCW010000048.1 GCA_946534715.1 uncultured Bacteroidales bacterium
TAGCGATGATGATTTTTATTATACGATAGATGATATTAGTTATACAAATCTATCAAAGAATAAGAAGTATAATAGTTTGGATAGTTTGGTGCGTTTTAATCCTGATAATAAGCAGATCACGGCTCTTAATGCAGGAACAGCAAAGATTACCTTCCATCAGAGGGAAACGCGTATTTACAATGCAGTCAGTCAGTCGTTTAACGTGGCGGTGGCAAAGCATACAAATACGATTTATGTGAATGGAAACGCGGAGTATAGTTCGACGATGTACATGGATCGGGATCATGATGCTATTGTGCTGACAGCGACGAATACGGACTATACTAATTACCCTGTTACGATATCACAAACGGCAGCAGAGGGAGAAGTGTCGTACGACTACAATACAAGCACTCGTACGGTGAGTGTTTCCTCTCATCAATATTTATCTACCGCTACATGGCGTATGCAACAAGAGGAGAACTATAAATATCAGGCAGGAGATAATACGTTTAGTGTAGAAGTTGTGCGCGCACCAGAGGCAACGGATTGCTATGTTGCATATCAGCCTTGGACTAAAAAAGGGGATTACGAAGGTCATGTCTATTATGACGGAACCGAAGATCCTATCGCTTTGAGTGGTCCTGGTGATTTGTTGTATTTTGATGGTGCAACAGATGGAGCATGTGTAAGTCCTGGTTTTACAATTCAATTTTCTACAAACGGTCGCGACTACACAGAAGAAACGAGTATGTCTTTAACAAATTCTACAACTTATCGTTCATATGGTCCTTATAAACTGCCGGATGGAACAACGCATATTCGTTTTAATGGTGATGGAACAGAAGATAAATACCATAGAAATCTTCGTGTAACACGTAAAACTTATTTGAATGCTGATGCTATAACTATCAATCGTACATCCACTGACAACCCGGTTTATCCTTCTGAAGGAACGGGTGTGGGATCGCTGACTGTCAATTATTCTATTGCTAATGGAGGGGATTTGAAGATTTCAAATGACAATCCTAAATTTACTTTAAGTCAGAACACTATTAGTGGCGTGGATTGTACAACTGGAACGGCGGATATTAATATTCAATATAACTCTGCCGTAGCAGGTGAGGATGTGGCGCAGTTAGTGATCTACAATGATGTATATCGCAGAGAAGTAACCGTTACCGGTGTATGTGTTAAGCATGATCAGTCCGGAGCGTGGAAAGAGAATATCGGGAAACTGCAATTGGGCACGAAGGTAGGTAAGCCGTTCCGTTCGACCATGAGCGGCAGTTATGGTGTGGTATATACATCGTCCGATGCAACAAAAGTTGCGATAAGTGCAAGTGGTGACACGCTTATAGCAAATGCCGTCGGAACGGCACGCATTTATGCAGAAGTACGCGGCGATGAGAACTATTACGCTATACGTGATTCGATAGACATCACGGTAACAACGGATTATGTACAATATATTGTATGGAATCAGGATAGCGAATTACGCCGTTTGAAGTTAGGCGATGCTAACTTTGTGATGAACGCCTATGCGACATCGGATTTGGATGAGTGCTCGACCAATGGTCCGGATGCCGAAAGTCCGCGTACGGTTACATATACCAGTAATAGACCGACGGTTGTAGAAGTAGTAAACGGCAACGAATTGAGAATTGTGGGTGTCGGAACAGCAATAGTGCTTGCGAGTGTAGAAGAAGGCGAAGACGCCGATGGTCATAGTTATATTGAAGCCGAATTGGCGAAAGAAGTAGTTGTTCGTGATCCGAATGCTCCGTGTGGTGCTGATGAGATATATAGCCGTCCCGATGAAACGCGTTTGGATCATCAGAGCGGTGATAGATATTCAAGCGAATTTAGTTTCGGAGGAAAAGAACCAGGGTTGTATTCTGTAGTATATAAGGGAGAGAAAGGCAATAATAAAGAACCCGAGGGTACGGTTTATGTAGAACAATATATAGGAGACTCTTGGAGAGTAGCCGGTTCCGGCACAATAGAGGTGAAGGGCCGGTATGATACTATTCGTGGCACGCTGGAACGAACTGCCACCAAAATCCGTATTAGAACAAATGGTAAGGGACACCACTATTTCAAAGAAATCTCGGTACTGCGCGCTAAGTATATAGAAGTAGTAGAGAGTGCTATTGTGAAAGATACTCTTGCGTTCTCCAGCTATATTGGCACGCCACAAGCAAAAGATGTAGAAGTACGCTGGTCGGATTCGCGCAACGATATACTATTGAATTTGCCAGAAGGAGCTCCTTTTACTCTCAGTTCGGAAGATATTGCAGCAGACTGTAACGGTATTGATACGGTGGATTTGCGAATCACGTTCAATACAATGGTAAGTCAAACGGATAGTTGCTACAACCTTGTACTAACAGACGGCGTGACAACAAAGACGATTGTGCTCAAAGCGACAGCAACCGCAGATGAAGTAACGTTTGGTAGCGACGGAGATTGGACGGAGAATGATGAAAACTGGTCGAGAGTGCCGAATGAGAATACAACTGCGACTATTGCCAGCAATGTGAATGTGACGATTTCGACAGAAGTAGAGGTATATAGTTTGATTGTAGAGGAAGCGGCAACGGTGACCGTAACTCCGACCGGAGGTTTGACCATTGGTGCAGGCGGTATCATCGGCGCAGCAAAAGACAATATAAAGATACAAGTATCAACAGCCGGCGCGACGAAAGGTGAATCGGGCTATGTGCGCATCAGTCCAGAATACAAAGGCGAGATGCCCAAAGCTACGATAGAGACCTATACCAAGGGATATTTGAATTCATCAACCGGAGTCGTAACATGGCAATATATGGGTTCTCCGATATCGGGAGATACCGCAGCAAGCAAAGTGTTCGGAGCGAAGACATTCATCTATACCTGGGACGAGAGCCAAGGCAAATGGGTGAACAAGAAATCCAAAATGAAATTAGAGCCGTTCAAGGGCTATGCCGTTTCACAATCAATAGAAGCGGGCGGTAAGAAGATCACGTATGACGGTCAGTTGGTGGATGTGCGCGACTCGGTTGTAATACCTTTGCAATACACGGAGAGTTCAAAGGCAGCAGGATGTAATGTGATAGCCAATAGTTTTGCGGCTCCGATAGATATATCCCGTCTGACGCCGGCTGATTTCTCGGACGGAGTGGAGGCAACTGTCAACCTGTTCAACACCGGTTCTCTGTCGGATATTGAGAATTGTGTCAGGGCCGGTTCTGTGAACGTGGCAGCCGCCGGACAATACCTGTCCATTCCAGTGAGCAGCGCCAAGAGGATGTACTCGTTAGAGAGCTATCCGATAGTTATTCCTCCGATGCAGGGATTCTATGTGAACACCAATAAAGCCGGATCGTTGACATTGAATTATGAACGGTTGGTATGGAATGCAGATTATGAGAAGTATGGCAATCAGCCGCTCCGTTCTCCGAAACGTGCCGCACAAGCAGAAGACGAAGAAGAGGATGAGTTGAGCGGAACGCTGAAAGTGACGCTGCTTACCGAATCGGGATTGGATCATATGTACCTGTTAGAATCGCCGACAAATATGCCGGAATATGAGAACGGTTATGACGCCAAGAAGATCATGAGCGGTGACCTGAACGTCTTTGCCGTAGAGGAAGAAGATCAGTTGGCTGTTGATGCGACGAACAGCATCGCGGGCACGAAGATTGGTGTGCGCACGGGCGATGAAACGGAATACAAGATGACTTTCAGCAAACTGAACAGCGAGGTTGGTTTGTCGCTCAGAGATAAAGAACTCGGTTTGGAGATTGCTATTTACGAGGGCACGGAATATATATTCTATGCCGAGCCGAACGAAGTGATATCCGAGCGTTTTGAGATCGTGGAGCGTTTTGGCGCGCCGAACGTGACTACCGGAAATGATGGTGTCGGCGCAGATGTGAACGCGCAGAAGTTTATTAAGGATAATAGTCTGTATATATACAAAGACGGCGTGCTGTTTAACGCTCTGGGCGAGCGGGTACGCTAAGGTGAATTGCCGGAATGCAATTCTTAACCCGCAAGGGGTACGATTATTCCGGACAACACGAAAAAGAAAGGATAAAAGGTTTGAAAAAGATTGTAAGTGTATTAATATGCTTGTTGTGCGTGGCTGGTGCCTATGCGGTGACGTACGGTAGTTCGTACCGAGGCACCGGGCGCAGCAGTTATGTAGCAACGGGGTATCACTCGGCGGCTACAGGATTAAGCCATGCGCCGGCAGCGACCATGCGGTCAACGAGCAGCGCCGGGTATAGCGCGGGTTATGCGCGCACGGCGCCAGCGAAGAGCAGCATGACGGTAATGCCGGTGCAAGGGTTGTACACGTCGGCTTCGGCTGTGCGCGGTGGAGTGACGACAGGTGGCAGAAAAAGCGCAGGTGCTCCTACGAGAAAGAGTGTGAACTCCGACCCCGGCGTGCCGGATCCACCGCTACCGGAATGCGGATGTTATTGGTATTGGGATGAGGAGAGCGATCAATGGAAATGTACTAACTGCGGATGTAAGTACACATGGGAAGAGTTGTATGAATTGGAAGGAACGTGTGGTTGTGACGATCCTTGCGATTGCCCGATCGGCGATGGAGCCGATGTGTTGGTGATGATGTTCGCGCTGGCGCTCGCCTATGGTATCCACGGAGTATGGAAAGCAAAGAAAGAGGCTATTGAGGGATGAGAAAGATACCGGCATACTATGCCGGACAATGGACGTTGATGAGAGACAAAATCCAAAGAAATAATTTGCCATTTTCGGACAAAATCCAAACAAATAATGCTACAAAGGCGTAAAATCAGAGGAAAATCACATTATTTTGTGATTTTTCTTGTTTACGTCAAAAAAAGTAGTACCTTTGTACCCAAAATCACAAAATAGAAATAGTCTCTTATTTGAGTTTCTTTGCCCAACGGCGGAGATAGGTGAACCATTCCTCGGCAGTTGTTGCTACGGAGTGGTTTTCTTTGGTAGCTCCGCAACAGGTGAGGTAGAAATGACAAGTATAGTTGATAGTTGAAAGTTGATAGTTGATAGAAGTTTGAGAGTTAATAGTTTTTAGTAGACAGAGGTTGTTCTGCTTGTCGTGGACGGGAGTGCCGGCATATGGATGAGGGATGAAGACACCGAGACCGACGGTCTCTTTGGCGAACTTGGCACTGTCATTCACGGGCCAATCGGTTCCCCAAGAAGTTAAGAGAATGCCGTTGGGTAGAATAATAGTAATGGTGTCTTTTCCTCCCTTAGCAGGGATCGTCTGCACGCCGGTACAAAGGCCTTCAACGGGAGAAGAGCAGAAGACATCGCAGCGCATATCGCGGTGACCTGCTTGCATGGTATATTGGACGGAGAGGTCCAGACCATGTTTAGCTTCGCTTGTTTGAGAGTTTGACGGACTCTGTCCGTTAGTTTGAAGGTTTGATGGTTGCCAATCTTTGATAGCGACTTCAATGGTGGCGGAGTTGCGGGATTGAGACACGATACGTTCGCTGCGCTCGCCGACATTCTCAAAATGAACCATCTTCTTGCCGTTCCAGTACTTGACCGAGCCGACACCTACAGTACCGGAGACGCGGAGAATATCATCGCCGTAGCCCTCAGCTAAGAGACTGTCATTGGGGTACCAATAACTTTGGGCAAGCTCAAGTTGTGGCTTGCGTTTGCAATAAGGATCGATGGTCTGTTTCTTGTCGAAATAGATGCGGTATGCCATGAGCTCGGACTCAACGGCTACGCCGTGGTGGTGAAGCGAATGGTAAGTATCTTCCTTCTCATCGGTTGATTTCCATTCCGTGACGGGATAGCAATGACGCATTTTCTTGCCTTCATAGAGAACGGCATAACCCTCTTTGGTTGAATCGGCAGGAGTACCGATTCGCCAGAAAGAGGTTGCTACCCGCGGGCTACAACCCGCGAGTAGGAATAGCGGAAGTGAGATCACGAGATCACGTGACCACGAGACCACGACAGATTTTATTGAATTAGTTAATCTTAACATTTTCTACCGTCGGGGCAAGCGAGAAAGCTTCGCCTTTTTGGGCTTTGATATTGACGTTATCGATGACGAGACCGTTCGTCTGACGGAAGAGCGCGCCTTCGGTAGCAGAGATAGTGACGTTGCGCAGGGTCACATTCTGGATCTTCATCTCCGGCAGACCGTTGAAATAGATAGCGCGTTTGATGTTTGCACCTTTGACGTTCTCGATAACGATATTCTTGAATGCCGGTGTCTCTTCGCTAACCTGCGGAGCTTCGGCATTCATGCGTGCAGCGAGTTCTTCTTCGGTCTCCTCGCCTGCGCCTTTACCGCCGTAGAAGAGGTCAAAGAGCAGACCTTCGTTCGGGATATTAACCATGTTGACACCGTTGATGTAGATATTCTCTACCACACCGCCGCGTCCGCGGGTTGATTTGAAGCGCAGACCGACATCGGTACCGATATAGAGGTTATTGCGCACTTCGACATTTTTGATACCGCCTGACATCTCCGAACCGCAAACGAAACCTCCGTGACCATGATAAACCACGCAATCATCCACTACCACGTTCTCCGTCGGGATACCGCGGTCACGTCCGGGTTTGTCCTTGCCGGACTTCATGCAGATAGCGTCGTCACCGACATCGAAGGAGCAACGGCTGATCACTACGTTCTTGCAAGACTCTATATCGACACCATCGCCGTTCTGGCTATACCAGGGGTTGCGGACGTTGAGGTCGCAGAGGATGAGGTTCTCGCAGCACATGGGGTGAAGGTTCCATGCCGGCGAGTTCTCGAAAGTCACGCCCTCGAGGAGGATATTCTTACATCCTACAAAATGCAGGAGGACCGGACGGAGGAAAGATTTAACGACCTGCCAGAGGCTGTCATCGGTGATGACGGGCACGTTCTGATCAACGCAATAACTCTGTGCAAGCAGCGATGCAGAATCCGGGTACCAGATATCGTTGACTACGATGCCGCCTTTCTCTTTGAGGTGTTTCTTCCACTGAGACGGTGCCATTTTGCCTTTCTTGAGGGGACGCCACCAATCGCCGTTACCGTTGAAAGTGCCGTAACCGGTAATGGCTATGTTCTCTGCGTCAAGGGCGTTGAGCGGAGAGGTGCAACGTTTGGTCGGGATGCCTTCGAACCACTCATCGTAGATCTCATAGAGATCGAGGTCGTGCGAGAAGACGATAAAAGAGTTCTTTTCGGTGTAGAGACGGACGTTCGATTTGAGGGTGATAGGTCCGGTGGTGTAGATACCTTCAGGGATGATGACGGTACCGCCTCCGGCAGCCGTACACTCGTCAATGGCTTGCTGGATAGCCGCGGTAGAGAGTGTCACGCCGGTGTTGTCAGCTCCGTAGTTCAGCACGTTGTACGTGCGACCCGGGAAAGAGGGTAGTTTGACTTTCGGCATGGCGAAAGAAGCGCCTTTGGTCAGACGGTCGATCTCGCGTTGCGAGGTAGTTTGATACTCAGGCGAACAAGCGCCCAGAACGGCTGCGATGAGCAGCAAGGGGAGAAGCTTTCTCATGATATATTAAATTAAAAATTAAATATTATTCTAATGTAACAATAGGTGCATCTTCCTGACTTTGTGTGATGGATTCGTTGAAGCGGTCCCGGAGGAGCAGTTGTTCACGGCTGACGCCCATCATAATTCCAAAATAGACCGATGTGATGATCACCGACGTACCTCCTTTGCTGATGAGCGGCAGGGGCTGACCGGTGACCGGTCCGAGTCCGACTGCTACGAGCATGGAGATGAGTGCCTGACAAGTGATCATGAGCGCTAAGCCCATCGTCATGAGCATCGCCGGCATGTCGGAATAGCGCGATGAGACATAGCATGCGCGGAAGAGGACGGCGAGATAGAGGAAAATCAGGAAAATAGCCCCGATAACCCCGGACTCTTCCACGATGATGGCAAAGATATAATCAGCAAAAGCCAAAGGCAGATAATCGCGCTCTTTGCTGTTCCCCGGCAACACACCGAGAGGTGATGTGCCTCCTCTCGCAATAGCTACCGCAGCATAGACCTCCTGGATATTATCATCGGTGAGGGTATATTTATCGCTATCGTCATCGGCAAAATGGTGGTCTATACGACTGACCCACGTAGTAGCACGTTTGAACGGTCCGCCCATCTTGACTCCCGGTCGCACAAATGCGAACTCAACCACCGCATAGCCGATCACTAACGCGATGATAGCAATTCCCACGATGGAGAGGGTGTATTGCCAAGGTATGCGCGCCAAGATCCAGAGGCAGAAGATGATGAGCCCGATAAGGACGGCGGTGGAGAGGTTAGACGCCATGATTGGTAACATGACGACACCGGCGATGATCAGTGTGCGGAAGAAATACTTGCGTTTGTCCTCTTCCGTCCGGATACGCGACAACTGGTCCGCTATGACGATGATGAGACTGAGTTTCGCTAATTCCGAGGGCTGAAAAGTGATGCCGGCGATACGAAGCCATCTGGAGGCGCCATTGACTGTCACCACCAAGGGGTTACCCGGAATTATCGTGGAATAGACGAGTAGGGTACTGACTGCCAGCAACAGGTACCCGCCAAGGCGTACCCAGTATGACGGGATATACTGTATTCCGAATGCAGCGATGATGCCCACCACGATGAAGAACATCTGTTGACCGATGGGACCAAGTGCCGAGTGACGGGAATAGACCAGCGTAGAGGACGCCGAGAATAGGGCGATGATGGCTACCACTATCAGGGCGATAAACAAACCCCAGAAGGTGCGGTCAATATTTCTAAGATTGATTTTAGGCACTTAAAATTATCAATTATCAATTGTCAATTATCAATTATCAATTATAACGCGCGTACGGCGGCCATGAATTGCTCTCCGCGATCCTCATAGGATTTGAAGAGGTCAAAGGACGCACAGCACGGACTCAGCAGAACGGTGTCGCCTTCGCGGGCGGCATTATATGCCCCTTGTACCGCATCGTGGAGATTGTCGGTATCAATGATATTGAGCCCGAACGAATCGAAATGCGCATGCAGTTTCTCGTTGTGCAACCCCATGAAAATGAGCGTATGGCATTTCTCGCGAACCAGATCGTCGATCTCCGAATAGTCATTGCCTTTGTCCTTGCCGCCGAGAATGAGCACCGTCGGTGTCGTCATCGCCTCCAAGGCATACCAGCACGAATTGACGTTCGTCGCCTTGCTGTCATTGATATATCGCACGCCCCGGACGGTAGCTACATACTGAAGCCGGTGATCTACGCCTTGGAACGTCCGCAGACTCTCGCGGATAACCTCTTTACGGATATGCAGCACATTCGCCGCAATCGTTGCCGCCATGGAATTCAGCACATTATGCCGCCCTTTGAGCGCCAGTTCGTCCTCGCCCAACGGCAGCGGATTAGGCTGTGTGAAACCATACGGATAAAGGGTTGCACCGAGTTGCAGTTTCTTCATCTCACGGTCAATGACCGGATCTTCCGCCCAATAAATGAACGCATCATCGGCGGTCTGATTGCGCACGATGCGGAACTTGGCGTCCACGTAGTTCTGGAAATTATAGTCGTAGCGGTCCAGGTGATCCGGCGTGATATTCAGCAAAATCGCCACATCCGCCTTGAAATCGTACATGTTGTCCAACTGGAATGAACTCAACTCGATAACATAATAGTCGTGATCCTCATGTGCCACCTGCAACGCCAGCGAATTGCCTATGTTTCCCGCGAGACCCACATTGAGCCCTGCCTGTTTCAGGATATAGAAGATGAGCGAAGTGGTCGTGGTCTTGCCGTTCGAACCGGTGATACAGATCATTTTCGCATTCGTGTACCGCGCTGCGAACTCGATCTCGGAGATGAGGTTCAGCTTTGAAACCCCATCCCGACCCTCCCCACAAGGGAGGGAGCTCTTGTATGCTCTGAGCTGCTCAATAATAGGCGCGTTCAAAGGGATGCCCGGAGATTTTATGTATTCATCGGCATCTTTGATGCGTTCAAAAGTATGCTGACCGTCCTCCCACTTGATTCCGTTCTGGTCTAATAACGCACGATAAGGCGCCGTGATCGTACCATAATCGGATACAAAAACCTCAAAGCCTTTCTCCTTCGCGAGGATTGCAGCCCCTGTGCCGCTCTCCCCTGCTCCTAATACAACGATATAGCCCGGAACCCCTCTCCGGCTCTCCCCACAAGGGAGAGAGGAATGATTACTGCTCATATTAAATTATTTTTTATACATTCAACAGTTTGTTCTATATTTAGCATAACTTCTTCGTTGGTAAAACGAATTACACGATAGCCTTCTGAACGTAACTTATTTTCACGAGTCCCATCGAACTCTCGTTGTTCTCCCACCGAATGATATTTCCCGTCAACTTCGATAATCAGTTTTTTATCCAAACATACAAAATCAACGATATAATCATCAATGATTAGTTGCCTGCGGAAACGATATCCAAGTTGTTTGTCCCGTATGAATTTCCATAAAACACGTTCTGCTTCCGTTGGATTATTGCGCATCCTCCGAGCATTCTCCCTCAAAGATAGGTAAGATGCTGTTCGGGCTGTAATGTATGAAGGGATACTGGTTTCCATCTGATCTCCCTCCCTTGAGGGGAGGGTGGGGGTGGGGTTATTTTATCTTATCTTTAATGTTAGTATCGTGATTGCTGCCAAAATGAGCGTCACGATACAGAAACGGAGGACGATCTTGGTCTCGTGATGCAGGTTCTTGCTGCCTTTGAGCAGAATCGAACAAGTCGGATCGTTCTTCAGCACCTGATCCACCGACGTGCGGAAATGGTCATGCAGCGGTGCTCTCTTCCACACGCGCACGTGACGCCCGCGTTTCTTATAATATTTATATACTTGTGTTTGTAGGATTACACTCACGCTCTCCATGAGGAAGACGCCGCAAAGAACAGGGATCATCAGCTCCTTATGGATCACCATGGCGCAGACACCGATGATGCCTCCGACGGTCAAACTGCCCGTATCGCCAAGGAATACCTGTGCCGGGAAACCGTTAAACCACAGATAACCCACCAAAGCACCCACAAAAGCAGCCAGAAAGACTACTAACTCTTCGCTGCCGGGGATATACATCACGTCGAAATACTCCGCCCAAACGACACTACCGCTGGCATAAGCCAAAGCTAACAGCGCCACACCGATAATCGCCGAGTTGCCGGCACACATACCGTCCATGCCGTCATTGAGGTTTGCTCCGTTTGATACAGCTGCTACCACAAAAATGGTCAGCAACACGAAGAAAATCCATCCGCACCTGTACTTGTTATTCTCGCCGGTCCAGGAGAAAAGGTCCGCATAATTGAAGTTATGATGCTTCACAAAGGGGATCGTGGTCTGTGTGGATTTGATTTGCGGCGTCTTTTCAAACACCTCGATGTTGTTCTCGATCTTGTGGGTCACTACCTCGTTCATCGTTACCGACGGACTGAAACGGAGCGTCAGTCCGACAATCAAACCTAACGCCACTTGACCCGCAATCTTGATCCATCCGTTCATGCCTTCTTTGTTCTTTTTGAAGGTCTTGATGTAGTCATCCGCAAAACCAAGCGCACCCATCAGCAGCGTGGTCACAAGCATCAGAATCATATACACGTTGCTCAGTTTGCCCAGTAGCAGACAGGGGATCAGGATAGCCGCAATGACAATCAGACCGCCCATCGTCGGCACACCTTTCTTGCCCACATTGAAGGGGTCGGTTTTCTCGTCCCGCTGCGTCTCGGAGATATTATGCCGCTTCATGTAATTGATAAACCAATTACCGAAAATGATACTGACTAACAATCCGATCACGCCCGCCAGGATCGCGCGGAAGGATATATAGGTGAACAGTCGCGCGCCTAATACATCGCTGAAATATGTAAATAATGAATAGAACATACAATTTCAAATTTCAATTTTCAAATCTCAAATTAGTTCGCATACTTACGAACTTCCTCATGGTCGTCGAAATGATGTTTGACGCCCTTGATGATCTGATAGTCCTCATGCCCTTTGCCGGCAACGAGAATCACATCTCCGCTCTGCGCCAACGTACACGCGGTCTGAATCGCCGCCGCGCGGTCTTCAATCACCAGAGTGCTTCGCAACTCTTCTTCGGTCAGACCGGCTTTCATATCGTTCAAAATATCCGCCGGCTCTTCGTCACGCGGATTGTCTGAAGTCAGGATCAACTGCTCGCTGCCGGCTTTCGCAATCTTCGCCATCATCGGCCGTTTGCCCTTGTCCCTGTTTCCGCCGCAACCCACTACCGTGATAAGTTTCGCGCCTTCTTTCTTGATCTCGCGTATCGTTTGAATCACATTGTCCACCGCATCAGGCGTATGGGCATAATCAACAATCGCGGTCCAACCCTTGGGGCTGCGGATCGTCTCAAAACGTCCGTTTACGGGCTTCAACGTACTCAGCACTCGCAGCACCTCCAACTCCTCAAATCCCAAACACAATGCCGCGCCGTAGATACAGAGCAGATTGCTGACATTGAACCGGCCGACCAAAGGCACAAACACCTCTTTGCCGTTCATCAGCAGCATCATACCCTCAAAGCCCTCTTCCAGAATCTGCGCCTTGTAATCGGCAAGCGAGCGGGTAGAATAGGTATGCACCGCCGCCTTGCAGTTCTGCGTCATCACCAAGCCGTTCTTGTCATCTTTGTTGGTCACCGCAAAAGCCTCCTTCTTCAGACCGTCAAACAGCCTTTTCTTCGTATCGCGGTAGTTGTCGAAGGTCTTGTGATAATCAATATGATCGCGCGTGAGGTTCGTAAACAGCGCTCCGTCAAAATCCAATCCCGCAATACGTTCCTGCGCGATAGCATGACTGCTCACCTCCATAAACGCGTACTCGCACCCGGCATCCACCATCTTCCGTAGTAACCCGTTCAACTCAATCGCGTCCGGCGTGGTGTGAGTTGCCGGCACAGCCTCATCCTCGATATAATTGACCACGGTGGAAAGCAGACCTGCCTTATGCCCCAACGCGCGCACTAACTTATACAGCAGCGTCGCAATCGTCGTTTTGCCGTTCGTGCCCGTCACACCGACCAACGTCAGCTGCTTGCTCGGCTCGCCGAACCAATAACTCGCCAACAGCCCCAAGGCCTTATCGGTATTCTCCACCAAAATATAGGTGGGCTTTTCTCCCTCCCTTGAGGGGAGGGCAGGGGAGGGGTTGAGATACTCTCTCTTGCTCAGCACTACTGCTGAGGCTCCTTTTGCCACACAACCATCAATGAATGTATGTCCATCTACTGCCGTGCCGACCTGAGCAACGAACAGGTCGCCTTCTCCTATCTGGCGGCTGTCAAAATGAATGCCGCGGATCTCTTTCTCTACCGAACCGACTACTTCAATCGGCTTGATGCTCGATAATAATTCTTTGAGTTTCATATTGGCTTTTATCTTTTTTCCAGTAGTTTTTCTCCGTCACGATAGACATAGCAACCCGTGTATGCCATGGTCTTCTCCGCAATAATACGCACGGCGGTGCCGCAATCCGTTCCGGCGTCATACGGGTAATGCGGGTCCTCGATCATGCAGATACAGGTGTATTTCGGGTTCTCTTCCGGGAAATAACCCACAAACGTCATGCGGTGATGTCTGCCCGAATAGCCGTGACCGGGAATGAAAAGCTGTGCTGTGCCTGTCTTGCCGGCTACATGCACAATGTCGCTTTGTGCTTTGCGGCGAACCACTTTGCCGTTCCATCTTAGCACGCCGGCGGTTCCCAAATGGTCGTCCCATACCACATCATGCAGCGCACCTTTGATGTCACGCAGCGTCTTTGAACTGCATATCGACGATTTGACCACTTCCGGACGGAATGAACGAACGGTCTCTCCGTTTTGCTGAATCGAATGCACCAACATCGGCCGCATCATCCGCCCCTCATTCGCTATCGCGTTGTAGAACATCAGTATCTGCATCGGAGTCAACTCCACCGAATAGCCGTACGACATCTTGCTGAGCGTCACGGTGTCTTTGGGCACCTCGATCCGGATAGGATCAGCTCCCGGAATCTCGCAATAAACACTGTCCATCAACCCCATTTTCTGTATCTTCCGCACGAACTTCCGCGCCGAACCCTCATAACTGCGGGTGATCAGTTTCGCCAGAGCGATGTTACTCGATACAGCAAGCGCCGAACGAACGGTCAGTACGGTGTCCATCGGGTGAGCATCTGTGTGTTTGGATTTGCGCATATACACCCACGGTTTGGACGAGACAGAAACGGTATCGTCGATATCTATTTTACCATCGTCCAGTGCGGCTACCAGAGCAATCGTCTTGAATGTCGAACCCGGCTCTACACGCTGTACGGCATGGTTTTGCGCTTCGTCATAATAATCTTTTCCCTCTTCGTTCTGCGCACGGTCCAGATTCGCGATTGCGCGTATATAGCCCGTCTGGGTCTCCATCAATATGCAGCATCCCCATTTGGCTTGTTTCTCAACGAGTTTGTTTTTGAGCGTGTTCTCCACGATGTCTTGCAGGTTCGCGTCAATGGTGGTCACAACGTCTAATCCGTCCTGCGCCTCCTCGATTGTCACGGACTCATACCGTCCGCCTATTTTCTGAATGCTGCTCATGCCGTCTTCGCCGCGCAACTCTTTGTCGAATCGTTTCTCCAATCCGGACTTGCCATAACCGCCTTCTCCGTATATACCACCTATCGTGCGGCTCGCTAAGATACCATAAGGCTTGATCCTTCGGTGTTGGTCCTCAAAGAAAATTCCGCTCTTGAACTTGCCCTTCTTGATAAGCGGGTTTTGCAGCAACTCCTGCCTTTGTAGATAATTGATGCGGTGGTCGCACACTCTGTGCCGTTTGGCTTTGCTTTTGTAGGCATGCAGCAATCGCGTCTTGTATTCGGCTTGCGATTTGTCGCGGATGATCGTTGACAGGTCTTGCGCCAGGGTGTCCAAATAGGTGTAAAAAAGCGAGTCTTTGTTCGCGCGCAACGCCTCTACGCGCGTGTCCATATATATATAATATTGTGGCATACTGGACGCTAACAAACTGCCGTTCGCATCTAATATGTTTCCCCTCGTTGCCTTGATAGGCCGGTTTGTCGGTACTTGCCGTTCTGCCACTTTGAGCCATTCGTCCCGTTCAACGGCTTGGATATAAACAATCTTACCAATCACGGCAATAAAGCCGGTGGTAATGATGATAAATATCAGCGCAAACCGCCATATGGTATTTCTTTGCTCGTCAGACATTCAATTACTCTAATATAAATTTGTCTTGTCTTCGTTCTGTTTGTAGAAGTTCCAGGTCTTGTCTTCCCCCTTTAGGGGGAACGAGGGGGTCTATTTAATTTTCACCGGCGGCACGGTGTTCTCCCTCAACTCGCTTCCGTTTGCGCGAAGTGCCTCTACCACCTGCGACTGTCTCGTCGTATTCGTCAGCTGAGCACTGATGGTCATGTATCGGAATTTCGCATCTAACATCTCTAACTTCGTATCCGTCAGCCGGTGTTGCTGTTTTGCCGACTGATAACCCGTCAGGATATACAGAAACACCAGACCCACGATCAAACCGATCAGCGGGTATTGCTCTCTGACTTTCTGGCTTCTCAACTTGTCGCCGTTCAGCCAACTTTGTATGTCATGTGTATCTGCCATATTCCTGCGTCATGCGCAATCATTGTTCTTTCTTTTCTGCCACACGCAACTTCGCGCTCCGGCTTCTTGGGTTGCGTGCTACTTCCTCTTCATCCGCTACACGGCCCTTTTCAATCACCTCAAACGGAGTAAGGGCATTCCCGTAAAAATCTTTTTCTATCTTTCCCTCCAAATTGCCGCTTCGGAAGAAATTCTTCACCAATCGGTCCTCTAACGAATGATAAGTCAGTATCGCTATCCGGCCTCCGGGTTTCAACAGATCTCTCGCTGCCAACAACATCTCCCGTAACGCACCCATTTCGTCATTCACCTCTATCCGCAGCGCTTGGAACATCCGCGCTAAATCTTTCTTGTATTGTGTCGGCACTTCTATCTCGCCGTTCGGCATCACCTGAATGCCTTTCGCCAAAAGCGCCACCAATTCTTCCGTTCGCTCAATAGGCTTCTGCCCGCGCGCTTTTACTATATTCCGCGCGATCGCGCGACCGTTCTTCATCTCCCCGTATAGCCAGAACAACTTCGCTAACTCTTCCTCGCTATACCCGTTCACTACATCCGCCGCTGTACGCTTGCCTGTTTGGTTCATACGCATGTCCAACGGCGCACTAAAACGAAAACTAAACCCTCGCTCAGGACAGTCAAAATGATGAAAACTCACTCCCAAATCCGCCAACAATCCATCAATCTCCTCTACCCCGTAAAAATTCATCCAGTTCTTCAAATACCGGAAATTGGCATGCACAAACACCCATTTCTCCTCTTTTCCTCCCTTTGTCTCCTCATTCTTTTCATCCTCCCCTTTTGCCTCCTCTTCCGCATGGAGCATAAACCCGCGTTCAACTGCGTTTTGATAAGCTTCTATGTCCTGATCGAATGAGAAGAGTCTGCCGCCATCGTGTAAATCCTTCATTATAGCGCGGCTGTGCCCCCCTCCTCCGAACGTGACATCCACATACACGCCGTCCGGCTTGATCGCCAAACCCTCGATCGTCTCTTTCAGCATCGCCGGTATGTGATATATTTCTTCCATCTTTCTATTGTTTTACTTTTCTACTGTTTATACTTTTCAACTTTTTATCACCCCCTATCGGTTCCCCTCGCTCCGTTTCATCTTAGCACGAAGCCGTGCCGCCAATTCGCTCTGGCTCAGACGCTTCTCTGCAAACTTCTCCGGTGCCCACAGCGCAAAACGATCCAACATGCCGACAAACAACACGTCCTGCTGTGCGCCTATTGTCTCTAAATTCTTCTTTTGCAACAAAATGCGCCCTTGTCCGTCCGTCTCCATGTATTCGGCGTCAGACATAAATTGCATCAGTATAAGTTGATCCTCCGGATCCCATTCGTCCAAGGCCTGACGTAATTGCGACACTTTCTCATTCCACACCTGCTCCGGATAAAACATCAAACACTCATTATCCGTATCACGGCGCATAACGATCCGCTTCGAATCCGCCTCTGACAAGATCTTACGATAAACGGCAGGAACAAATATTCGCCCCTTCTCGTCTAATCGACCTTCTATATTTCCTACAAATGTCTGCATATGCGTTCCATATCGGGTCTTTTGACCCCTTTAATTAGAAAAACGGTGCAAAGATACAAAAAAAAAATGATATTCACCACATTTCCCCACAAAAAAATTTTATAAATTATTTCATCTACATATTATCTACAGTTTTAGACCTATGTAAACGCCCTGAAAATCAGCATATTATAGAAGTTATTAACATTTTCACGAAAACGTGGTGGAAAGTGGTGTGTATATTTTTATGCGAAAGAAATTTGCGTATTCCAATTTTTTTTTGTAACTTTGCAGCCGATTTGCCTGCGTATGCGGGTGCGCGAAAGAAAACACATGGAATATATCTATATCAATAAGATTGATTCACCGGCGGATTTGAAGAAAATCCCCATAGAGAAATTACCCGCTGTGTGTGCGGAACTGCGTCAATTCATCATCGAGGCGCTCAGTACGAACCCCGGACATTTAGGCTCGTCTTTAGGTGCGATCGAACTGACCGTTGCCTTGCATTATGTCTTTGACACCCCGAACGACAAACTCGTTTGGGATGTGGGGCATCAGGCTTATGCACACAAGATTCTAACCGGCAGACGCGACCGTTTTCATACGAACCGCCAGTTCAAAGGTCTCTCGCCCTTCACAAATCCGGCTGAAAGCGAATACGATGCCTTCATCGCCGGACATGCCAGCAACTCTATTTCCGCTGCTTTGGGAATTGACATAGGGAATGCCAAAAACCGCGATTCGGAAGCGTCAAAAGCGAATACCGTGGCGATCATCGGCGATGGAGCCATGACAGGAGGCTTGGCGTTTGAGGGACTCAACAACACCTCAATGGATAAAAACAACCTCCTTATCGTTTTGAACGATAACAACATGGCGATTGATCCGCTCAAAGGCGGTTTTACCCAGTATCTCGTTGATCTCACTACCAGCGCACGTTATAACAAATGGCGCTGGAGGCTCTATCGTCTGGCGGTAAAAATGCACCTCATGGACGAGGACAAGAAACAAGCTATCCTCCGCCGCAACAATAATCTCAAAGCCATGCTCAGCAAGCAGCCGAGCAATATCTTCACCGGTCTTAATATCCGCTATTTCGGTCCCACAGACGGACACGACGTCATCGGTTTGGTACGTATCCTCAGCGAGATCAAGCATCACCGCGGACCTAAAGTGTTGCATATCATCACCAAGAAGGGCAAAGGCTATGCCCCTGCGGAGAACGACCAGACCATCTGGCATGCACCGGGAGAATTTAATGTGGCGAACGGCGAACGACTGACGGCAAACGGTACTAACAACCCGCCTCTATGGCAGGAAGTGTTTGGCCGGACGCTCTTGGAATTGGCGAAACAGAACGAAAAAATAGTTGGTGTAACGCCGGCTATGCCTTCTGGATGTTCTATGAACATCATGCAAAAAGAACTGCCCGACCGCGTCTTCGATGTCGGCATCGCCGAAGGCCATGCCGTCACTTTTAGCGCCGGCATGGCGAAAGCAGGTCTGCTACCTTATTGCAACGTCTACTCCACTTTCCTCCAGCGCGCCTATGACAACATCGTTCATGACGTGGCGCTTCAGAACCTGCACGTGGTCTTCTGTATCGACCGCGCCGGTATCGTGGGGAATGATGGGGCAACGCATCATGGCTTGTTGGACTTGGCATACCTGCGTCCTATCCCCAACATGCAAATCTGCGCGCCTATGACCGCAGAAGACTTGCGTCAGATGCTGAAACTCGCAGAGACACTCAACGGTCCCGTTGCAATCCGTTACCCCAGAGGACGCACAAATCCCCAAATGGACAATCACCCAACTCCAAAAGTCGAATACGGAAAAGGTGTCAAACTCCGTGACGGCAAAGACATAGCCGTTCTGACCATCGGCTCAATAGGCAACACCATGAGCGAAGCCATCGAATCTTGCAGTCCGAAAAGTTTCGCTCACTACGATATGCGCTGGCTCAAACCCTTGGACGAAGAGATCCTCCACGAAGTGGGAAAGAACTTCCAAACCGTCATCACTGCCGAAGATGGCATGCTGGCGGGCGGCTTGGGAAGCGCCGTGCTCGAATGGATGAGCGACCACGGCTATTCCCCGCGCATCATCCGGCTCGGCGTTAACGACCAATTCGTCGAACACGGATCTACCAAAGAATTATATCATTTACTGAAATTAGATAAAGAAGGCTTATGCGAATCGTTATTGCAGGCGCAGGCGAAGTAGGTACCCACTTGGCGAAACTGCTGAGCCGCGAAGATATGGAAATCAGTCTCCTGGACGAGGCTCCCGAGCGTTTGGGAGACCTCTCCGCCAACTATGACTTGTTGACCAAAGTAGGAAATCCTACCTCTATTCATGACTTGCAGGACATAGGCGTCAAGGACTGCGACCTCTTCATTTCCGTTACGCCGTACGAGACGGAAAACATGACAGCCTGCCTCATTGCCAACTCATTAGGCGCCAAACGAACCTTGGCGCGCATCGATAACTACGAGTACCTGCTGCCGGAGAACAAGAAGTTCTTTGAGAACATGGGTCTGAACCACCTCATCTATCCGGAGGTCTTGGCAGCCAACGAGATAGAAGCTAGCTTGCGTACCAACTGGATGCGTTACCATCTCCAGTTAGGACAAGGAGCGCTCGAACTTTGCGTCGTCAAAGTGCGCAAATCTGCCAAAATCATCGGCCAGAGTTTTGCCTCCGGTACGTATAACCACGGCAAATACCGCATCGTGGCTATCAAACGTGACCAAAACACCATCATCCCGAGAGGAGCCGACACGGTTGAGGAAAACGACTTGGTGTACTGCGTCCTGAACAAAGAGAACATGGAGTTCATGCGTGAGGAGTTAGGCAAGTCCAAACGCGAGATCAATAACGTCATTTTCTTCGGAGGAGACCGCATCACACGCAAAGCGGCTACCGAACTGACCAACGAAATGAACATCAAGATCATTGAGAAGGACCGGGACTTATGTAATCTCCTCAGCGAAAAAGTACCTAACGCACTTATCATCAACGCCGACGGCTCGGACATGGAGATTCTTAAAGAGGAAGGCATTCAGGACGCAGATGCGTTTGTCGCCGTAACGAATAGCAGCGAAGCAAACATCTTCGCCTGCTTGGCTGCCAAACGCTTTGGCGTCCGCAAGACCATCGCCGACGTGGAAAATCTCGATTATATCCCTATGGCAGAAGGTCTCGATATCGGTACTGTACTCAACAAAAAGACCATCGCCGCCTCGTATATCTACCAGATGCTGCTGGATGCCTCGGTGCGCGGCGTGCATAACCTCACCAGCGCAGATGCAGAAATCGTGGAGTTCGTCGCCAAAGAAGACAGCCCCATCACACGTCGCATCGTGAAAGACTTGAACCTGCCTTCCGAAGCCAACATAGCCGGCATCGTTCGCGCAGGAGAAGGCATATTGGTAAACGGAGACACGCAGATAATAGCCAACGATTTGGTGGTGGTATTCTGCAAAAGTCATGTAATCAGACACTTAGAGCGATTCTTTAAATGACAAGGACCTTTAACTGGCGGATAGTATTCAAGACGATGGGGGTCTTGACCTTTCTGGAGGCGCAATTCATGCTCGTCCCCACTTTTGCTGCATGGTGGTACCATGAGCCGGACTTGGGCGCATGGCTCGTCGCCTCGGCGATCACGTGGCTCAGCTGCTGGTGGATGTTGTTTGCCGGACGCAATGCGGAGAAACGTGTCGGCGAACGGGAAGGCTATGTCATTGTAGCGACGGTCTGGTGCGTCTATTCGCTCTTTGGTATGCTGCCATTTTGGCTCAGCGGTGCGTTGCCTACCGTCACGGATGCATGGTATGAGACCATGGCGGGATTCACCACCACCGGCTCTACGGTATTCACCGATGTGGCGGCTCAAACCAAATCGATCCTTCTCTGGCGCGCGATGATGCAATGGATCGGAGGTATGGGTATTATCGTCCTCAGTGTGGCTATTCTGCCGATGTTCGGTCTCGGAGGCATGCAGCTCTATAGCGCCGAAGTAACCGGCGTGAGCTATGAAAAACTCAGTCCCCGCATCGCCGACACCGCCAAACATATGTGGCTCACCTATATCGGACTGACCGTTTCCGAAGGACTGATCTTGTGGCTCTGCGGCATGACCAAGTTCGATGCCGTCTGTCACTCTATGGCTACGATCTCCACCGGAGGTTTCTCTACCCACAACGATAGTGTGATTGCTTATAGCCCGACTATTCAATGGATCATTCTGATCTTTATGTTCCTCTCGGGTATTAACTTCACCCAACTGATCTATCTCTTCCGCGGAAAACCGCATCGTATCTTCAAGGACGAAGAGACGCGTTGGTACACCGGCGCTTGCATCGTAGCGGGTGTCATCTTAGCCGCCGGGCTGCTTTATCATACGCACATGCTCTCCGGTATCCGGATCGGACTCTTTACCTCGGTGGCCACGATCACTTCAACCGGTTTCGTAGCCGCGGACTATATGATCTGGCCGCCTGTGCTTTGGGTCATGGTGTTCTTCCTGATGTTCACCGGCGGTGCTTCGGGTTCTACTTCCGGAGGTATGAAATGGGTACGTCTGGCGATCTTTGCCAAATCCGCTTTAGCAGAGATTAAACGCCGTATTCACCCTAATGCCGTCATTCCGGTGCGTTTCAACGGTCGTACCCTGCGAGAACAGACCACCAGTAACATCATGGCATTCATGTTCTTCTACCTGGCTATCATCGTTGCCGCCACGCTGTGGTTTTGCGGATGCGGTATAGGTTTCGATGAGTCATTCGGTATCGCCGTTTCGATGATCGGAAACGTGGGTGTCTCTATCGGTCAATGGGGTTCCAGCGGATGTTATGCCGCTATGCCTGATGCCGCCAAATGGGTAGCAACATTTGTGATGCTTATCGGACGTCTCGAAATCTTCACCGTACTGTTATTGTTCAGCCGGGCGCTGTGGAAGAAATGAAACCGTATCAAGTGCTAATATTCATCGCCTGCGTAATGGCGGGTCTGGCAACACTCTGTGTAGTGCTGCCCGGACGCATTGCCTTAGGCGCAACAGAACTGAAATGGCCCGCGTTGACGGAAGTATTAGGCATTCAGAAAACGCCCGACACTATAATTCCCGTTGACACCATCGTTCAATTAGACACCCTCCTTCTTCCGGACACTATCACTCAACAGGATACCCTCATTCAACCGGAGCAACCCCTTTCTCCCGCTATCGCGAAAAACGACAGCATAGCTCCTCAAAAAGAGGATAATTGTCAATTATCAACTGTTAATTATCAATTATCAGAATCGGACAGCCGGATCTTTTTACGTACTTTCTACGCCTCCCTTTCGCAAAGCGGCAAACAAGTCGTCCGTGTGCTCCATTACGGAGACAGCCAGATCGAAGAGGACCGGATGACGCAGCAGATACGCGAAGCCCTGCAAAACCGTTATGGCGGTTCGGGTGTGGGGCTGATGCCACTGGCGCAGACGATTCCTTCCCGAACGGTCAAACAGCAACTCCATATGAACGGACGGCAGATACAACCGGCGCAAGGACCGAGGCGCTTCATCGTCTATGGACCGAAACGCGACCGCAGAGACGATGGCCTATATGGTGTGATGGGTCAAGTTGCCGTAATGAACGATAGCCTGGTGCCCGGCAGCGAAAAACTAATGGCGGTTTGCACTCCCCAAGACCCCAAAAACAGATACACCAAATGGCAGGTCCTGGCAGACTCCGCTATTCAATATTCCTTCTCGCGAGACACGGTCTTCCTTTCCGGAAAAGGCAATGTATATGGTCTTTCGCAGGAGAGTGACACCGGTCTGATCGTCGATAACATACCGATGCGCGGATGTTTGGGCTTGGTATTCACCAAAATGGACAGCGCGCAGTTAGCGGATTTCTACCGAGAGCAGAACGTCCGTCTGATCATTCTGCAATTCGGAGGAAACGCAATACCCTTCAACGAAACCCCATCTACGATACAAGGCATCGTGCGAGGACTCCGCAAACAAGTGCAGTACTTGCGTATGTTAGCCCCCGAGGCGTCTTTCCTCTTTATCGGACCCAGTGACATGCTCACGCAGATAGACGGTGTTTGGCAGACGTACCCCATGGTACCTTATATGGATCGCCTGTTGCAACAAATGGCGCAGGACGAGCAGATCGCTTATTTCAGCCTTTTTAGGTGGATGGGCGGAAGTGGCTCCATGGCAAAATGGCAGGAAACGGGCTTAGCCGGTGAAGACGGTATTCACTTTATGCGCTCCGGAGCACGCAAAGCCGGCAACGCCGTCGCCAAATGGATTTTAGAAGGAATGGAGAATGAATAACTGATATAGACAATTGGATTTTTTACAGTACATATTAGCCTTTAACTCGGAGAGCCCGCTGCTCTTCACGCAGTTCTATTTCTGGGCATTCTTCGCCTTGGTCTATGCCCTCTTTGCGCTGATAATCTCCCTTCCTTTCGGGAAAGAGTCGGGGTTAGGCTCGCCCTATGGCAAACTCCATCTCCGCAACGTCTATCTGATGTTCGTCAGTTGGTTCTTTTATTACAAAACATCCGGTCTCTTCCTGCTCATACTCGCTTTTGTCACCCTGAGCGATTGGATCATTGCCGGACGGATAAAATCAGCTATCAGCAATCACAAACCACAAATAGCCAAAGGCTTACTATGCCTTTCCGTTATCATCGATTTAGGCCTCTTAGCCTATTTCAAGTACGCCTATTTCTTCACAAACATGGTCAATGACCTCTTCGGAACAGGTTTCCGGGTCTTTGATATCTTTGCGTACATCGGCAACGGATTTGCCGAGGCGGGGCGTTTCAGCGTGGATACGATCGTCCTGCCGGTGGGGATCTCGTTCTATATATTCCAGGTCATCTCTTATACCGTCGATGTCTACCGCGGACGCGTACAGCCGGTAAAAAACATCCTCGATTTTGGATTCTACGTATCCTTCTTCCCGCAACTCGTTGCCGGACCTATTGTGCGCGCAGAAGAGTTCATCCCGCAGTTGTACAAACCGTTTCACCTCAGCCGCAGAGTGTTCGGCATCGCTGTTTTCTGGATTCTCAACGGTCTGGCGAAGAAAATCATCATGTCGGATTTTCTGGCAGTGAACCTCATCGACCGCGTCTTCAATAACCCGCTGCTCTTCTCCGGCTTTGAAAACCTCTTTGCCCTCTTTGCCTATTCGCTGCAGGTCTATGCGGACTTCTCCGGCTATACCGACATCGCCATCGGATTAGCGATGCTCATGGGCTTCTATCTGCCTATGAACTTCAATAGTCCGTATAAATCCCAAAGCCCGCAAGAGTTCTGGCGCCGCTGGCATATGTCCCTTGGACGATGGCTGAAAGGCTACCTGTACATCCCCTTGGGCGGCAATAGGAAAATCGGTTTCGGTACCTATTTCTGGCTCTCGCTCATTGCCTTCGTCTCCGCCGCCCTCACCAACTGGTGGTGGCAGATACTCGTGCCCTTTGCACTCTTTATGCTCGTTGTGGCTGTCATCAACACCGCTCCCTTCAGGGAGAGGTGGGGAACAGACTTTTATAAACTGCTCTACTCCAATCTCAACTCCTTTATCACCCAAGTGCTTGGCGGTCTATGGCATGGAGCGAGCTGGAATTTCATCATCTGGGGCGGCATCAACGGAATAGGAATGATCGTGGAGAAAATATGGAGAAAGATGAACTGGCATCTGCGCTTCCTTTCCATCACCATACTCACCTTCGGACTCATGGCGTTGGACTATTTCTATGGTCTGCCGGTTTGGAGGCTCTTCTTGGTTTGGTCGGCGATCATATGGATCGGCACTGCTATTCGTTATGTCTATTGGCTCATCACGCAGGACATGACTATTAATTGTCAATTGTCAATTATCAATTCTCAATTATCCAAAGCGTGGGCTATACTGCAAACGTTCACGTTCATCACGTTCACACGTCTGTTCTTCCGTTCGTCCTCTAATCTCGACCCGGCAACAGCGAATGAGGTAGCGTGGGAAACCGCCCGAAACATGGTCAATCAGATCGGAGGCGCATGGAATAATGCCATTATTCCTGAGTTCCTTTGGGCATACAAATCTGTCGTGGCGATGTTCGTTGCCGGCATGCTCATTCACTGGCTCCCGACCAACTGGAAGAGACGTTACCGCCTTGCCTTCAGTGCTATGCCTCTATGGCTCATGGTCATCGTCGTTTGCCTTGCCATCGTCGTCATCTACCAGTTCGTCACCGCCGAAATGCAACCCTTTATATACTTCCAATTCTAACAATTTAACAATTTAACAGTTTAACAGCTTAACAATTTAACAATTTAACAGCTTAACACTTTAACGTTCTTCATGCTTATCGGTATCACAGGAGGCATAGGAAGTGGTAAATCCACTATCGCACGGGCTTTGGAAGCCCGCGGTTTCACTGTCTATGACTGTGACCGCGAGGCCAAACGCATCATCGCTGAAAACAAAGAGGTGCAGCAACAAATCATATCCCTCTTCGGCGAAGACTCATTCGTCAACGGTATCTACAATACCGACTATATTGCTCAACGTGTCTTTTCTGACCCCTCACTTCTCGCTCAACTAAACGCCATCATTCATCCTGCCGTCAAGGCCGACATCTTATCTCTCCTCCCCTCTACGGGGAGGTCAGGAGGTGGCTCTCTCTTCGTCGAATCCGCCATCTTATACGAATCCGGTCTGGACAGCCTTTGCGACAAGATTATCGTCGTCGATGCGCCCGAAGACATCCGCATCGCGCGAACTATTGCACGCGACTATAACGGACTCTCCTCTCCCGACAATATAAATAAGGTACGCGCCCGCATACATGCGCAAGAGCATATTCAACAACTGCATCCGGATCGCAAAACAATCGTCGTACTAAACGACGGAAGCACTCCAATCCCCGAAATAGTGGAAAAATTAACACAATGGGTGTAGAAAAATCGACGGAAATTGTATAAAAAGAGCATTTGGTGCTCTTTTTTTGTACATATACTTGTATATGTAAGAATTTTTTTGTAATTTTGTAGCCGATTTTGCGCGCACGGGTTACAAGCGCGTATGCGTAATAGATTAAAGAGAAGATGAAAATAGCAATTATCGGATACGGAAAGATGGGTCACATGATCGAAGAAGTGGCTCTCAGTCGCGGTCATGAGATCGTGGCTACTATCGATGCCGGAGATGAGTTCGACCTCAAAGGAGCGGACGTCGCTATAGAGTTTACTACTCCCCTGACCGCCGCGGAGAATATCCGCAAGGCATGGAAACAAGGCGTCCCCGTTATTTCCGGCTCGACCGGTTGGAATCCGGAGAAATTAAAAAGTGAAAATTACGAGTTGAAAATTGAGGACAACAAGACGCTTGTCACGGATGAACTGGGCAAAACAATGCTCGTCTGGAGCAGTAACTATTCCGTGGGAGTGAACATATTCTTTGAACTGAATAAGTTCTTAGCCCGGATGATGAGCGAACAACCCCAATACGCACCTTCGATCACGGAGACCCACCATATTCACAAACTCGACAAACCTTCCGGCACCGCTAAAACGCTTGCGGAACAAATTCATGATGTCGAAATATCGAAATATCGAAATATCGAAGATCTTCCCATAGAATCTATCCGCGAAGGCGAAGTACCGGGCACGCACGAGGTGAAATGGGATAGCGAAGAAGATACAATCATTATTACACACATCGCTAAAGGCCGCAGAGGGTTCGCTCTTGGCGCTGTGTTGGCAGCAGAGAAATTAGTATGAAAAATTTTCAGGAAAATAATAGTCTCTCTCTGAGACAAAGAATAAATGAAACCCCGCGTGGAGCATGGGTTCGCGCAGGGATTTGGAGCATCCTCTATGTGGCGTTCGTAATCTGGGTCGCATGGGGCGATTGGAAGAGTCTGGCGTGGTTAGCACTGCTCCCGCTTATCGTGGATGCCTTCACAACGAAGTATATTAACTACACTTGGTGGAAGAAATATAAAGATACCAAACCTGCCCTTTATACCCTCTTCTCCTGGATAGACGCGATTGTGTTTGCGCTCGTGGCGGTGTACTTCATCAATCTCTATATCTTCCAGAATTACCAGATACCTTCGTCTTCTCTGGAGAAGAGCCTGCGGGTAGGGGACTTCCTTTATGTCAGCAAAATGGCTTACGGCGCCCGTGTGCCGCAAACACCGCTCTCTATGCCCCTCGTTCAACATACCATGCCCGAATGGCTCGGCGGAGGAAAGAGCTATTTGGATAACCCCCACTGGGGCTACAAGCGTTTGAAGGGCTGGACCAAACCACAAAAAGGAGACATCGTCGTCTTTAACTTCCCCGCTGGAGACACGGTGTGCCTTAAAATGCAGAACCCGGACTATTATTCGCTCAAACATTACCACGGTGAGACCTTGATCAAAACCCGCAAGGATGTGTTTGGCGAGATCATCACGCGGCCTGTTGATCGACGTGAGAACTACGTAAAACGTTGTGTCGGTACACCGGGTGACAGTCTGAAAATAGTAGATAACGTAATCTATACAAAATCCTCCCGTCTCTCCCCTTCTGGGGAGATGGAGGGGTCTTCTTCATGGCTTCGTGAGCCGGATAGAGAGGGCTTGCAACTCAATTACTATGTGCAAACGGACGGACATATGTTCGGCGCCAAATACTTGGAGAAAATCGGCATCAGCGTAGCGGATCGTGTGCAAGTGAATGCAACGGTCTGGCATTTCCCGCTGACAAAAGCAATGAAGGCTGAACTGGAGAAAAATCCGCATGTCCTGAATATATTCGTAGAACCCGAAGAACGCGGTGGTGCCGTCTATCCCTTAGGTCACGCCTATACACGTCTCTCCCCTTCAGGGGAGCCGGAGGGGTCCTGGACGCGAGATAACTACGGACCGATCTATATCCCTCGAAAAGGGGACAAACTGCTGATCACAGAGGAGAACTATTGGCTCTATAAACGCATTGCCGACGCCTATGAGTTCAAACCGATGACGATAGGCGAGGAGTACGAATTCTCAATGGATTATTATTGGATGCAGGGCGATAACCGCCATAATAGCGCCGATAGCCGCTATTGGGGATTTGTGCCCGAAGATCACATTGTCGGAAGACCGGTGTTCATCTGGCTCTCGATAGATAAAGATACACACTCGATCCGCTGGAACCGAATCGGTAGGGGAGCGAAACGCTAAATTGTGAATTGTGCATTGTGAATTGTGAATTGAAAATTCTTCCTACCGCATATTTGCCGCCGAAATCGTACATGCAGGCGCTCATGAGCGAACCGGCTTCGATTGAGCAGATGGAGACGTTTGAAAAACAGACGTTTCGAAATCGGTGCCTCATCCGCGATCCCAAAGGCGAATGGGTGCGTCTGACAGTCCCTGTGGAAAAAGTGGAACACAAGCAGCTCACACGGGATATACAGATCAGTTACCGGACACGATGGCAGCACCAACACTGGATCACACTCGTCAGTACCTACCAACACACACCGTACTTCCGGTATTTCGCGGACTACCTCAAACCCTTCTACGAGAAGGAGTACAAATGGCTTTTGGATCTGAATGACGAGATGAATGCAACGCTCATGGCGCTGATGCGAAAAGAGCGGCCGAAAGGAATAATAAACAGTCTGCGCACCACCGATTGGAGCGGACAGATTTGGACAGATAAACATCCGTGGCAAACGGAAATAAGTATATTAGATACGTTGTTTGATGAAAGAGATTGATTGGAGTAAATTGGGATTTCATTACACTGAGCCGGACTATATCGTGCGCTCAGCGTATCACAATGGCGTGTGGCAAGAACCATACGCAACCAAGGATAAGTACCTGCACTTGCATGTGTCGGCTACTTGCCTGCAATATGGTCAGGAGGCATTTGAGGGACTGAAAGCCTTTCGCGGAATAGACGGAAAAATCCGTATTTTCCGTTGGCGGGAGAATGCAAAACGAATGAGAAAGAGTGCGGAAGGTTTGTATATGCAGCCTGTGCCCGAGGAACTGTTCGGGAAGGCAATACGCCTCGCGCTGGAGAAAAATAGGAATTACATCCCGCCTTATGGCACAGGGGCAACCCTCTATTTCCGGCCGTTGCTGATTGGTACGACGCCGAGACTGGGTGTGGGACCGGGAAGAGACTTTGAGTTCATCGTCATCCCTTCACCTATTGGTCCGTACTATCCCGGGAAATTCCATTGCACGACCTTTGTCGTGAACCGCCATGTGGATCGCGCTGCCCCTTACGGCACCGGTACCTTCAAGGTCGGAGGAAACTACGCCTCCTCCTTCCGTGCTACCGAACCCGCACACGAGCAAGGCATGGACTGTCTGTTTTTGGACGCCAAGTATCACCGGTATATTGATGAGTGTAGTGCAGCCAATTTTATCGGTATAAAGTACCTCTCCTCGGCAATCCAGTCATCCCCCGTAGCGGAATCTTCCCCCTTTAGGGGGAATGAGGGGGTCTCTATTGAATACCTCACGCCACGTTCCTCTGCTATCCTGCCCAGCATCACGAACGACAGTCTGATGACTTTGGCAAAGGATCAGGGAATGAAAGTCACGCGGAGGCATATACGATTAGAGGAATTGGCGGACATGTCCGAAGCCGCCGCATGCGGAACAGCTTGCGTCATCAGCCCGATAGACAAAGTGATCGACCCTGATAACAATAAGATCTATCAGCTTAGCGACGAACCGGGACCGGTCATGACCCGACTCTATCACGCCCTACGTGATATCCAGTTCGGCAGAGCCGAAGACAAACATCACTGGTGCGACGTAATATCGTAAATGAATTAATACTAAAATAACTTGCTTTATGTTTTCCAAACACCCCAAAGGATTGATTCCTGCTGCGCTCGCTAATATGGGTGAGCGATTCGGTTATTACATCATGAACGCGGTATTGCTGCTGTTTTTGGTCAGCAAATTCGGTTTGTCCGATGCTACCGCAGGTATTATTTACTCAGTTTTCTATTTCGGCATTTACGTGCTGAGTCTGGTGGGAGGTATCATTGCCGACCGGACGCAGAATTACAACAAGACCATTCAGTGGGGCTTGATGATCATGTCCTTAGGTTATGTCTTTCTTGCCTTGCCGTTGTTCTCCGAGAACCCCAACGGAGGTAGCGAATGGTGGACTATTTTGGTGTTCACATGCGCAGCGTTGCTGATGATTGCTTTCGGTAACGGTCTGTTCAAAGGAAACCTGCAGGCTATCGTTGGAAAGATGTACGATGAGTTTGAAACCGAAGCTGCCAAAGAAGGACCGGAGGCACTCAAGATTGCGCAGGAGAAACGCGACGCCGGCTTCCAGATTTTCTATGTATTCATCAATATCGGCGGCTTGGTAGCTCCTTTCGTCGCACCCTTGTTGCGTCAATGGTGGTTGCACAAGCATCAGTTGGTTTATAACTCGGACATGGCTTCCTTGGCGCATAGATATATAGCGGACGGTCAACTGACCCAGAAGTTCCAAGAGACCATGCAGGCTTCAATGCAGACTGGCTATCAGTTTGTGGACAACTTGACCTTCTGTCAGGACTATATCACCGTCTTCAACCAAGGTATCCATTATTCGTTCATCGCATCTGTGGCGGCTATGCTGATCTCGTTGCTGATTTTCCTGGCTACGAAACGCATCTTCCCCCAGCCGGCTAAAAAAGAAACAACCGGCGTAGTGGAATACACCCCGGAGGAGAAACTGGCGATGGCTAAGGAGATTAAACAACGTATGGCTGCTCTGTTCGCTGTTCTCGGTATCGCTATCTTCTTTTGGCTCTCCTTCCACCAGAACGGACAATCGCTCAGCGTCTTCGCCCGCGATTTCATTCGCACGGACAGTATCGCGCCGGAAATCTGGCAGGCTCTGAATCCGTTCTTCGTGATTGTACTGACGCCGATTATCATGTGGTTCTTCAGCCGTTTGGCTAAGAATGGCAAA
The DNA here is from genome assembly GCA_946534715.1 of uncultured Bacteroidales bacterium. Classification (GTDB taxonomy): domain Bacteria; phylum Bacteroidota; class Bacteroidia; order Bacteroidales; family Paludibacteraceae; genus Colicola. The sequence goes on from CAMNCW010000048.1 coordinate 31,123, forward strand.
TCGATCTCCACTCCCCGTAAGATTGCACTGGGTATGGCGATTGCCGGCATGGCGTACTTGTTCCTCATGATTGTTTCTGCCTATAACCATTATCCTTCAGGCGATGTATTCCGTGCCATGAACGCCGAGCAGTTGTCTGCTGCCGGTCTGGCGAAAGAAGGTCCATGGGTATTGCTGGTAACGTATTTCTTCCTGACGGTGGCTGAACTGTTTATTTCACCCCTTGGACTCTCATTCGTCAGCAAGGTAGCTCCGCGGCATATGGTCGGTCTGTGCCAAGGTCTGTGGCTTGGAGCTACAGCTATAGGTAACCTCTTCATCTGGGTAGGACCGCTGATGTACAACGCATGGCCGATTCAGTATTGCTGGACCGTCTTCTTCGCGGTTTGTATGGTCTCGATGGGCATTATGCTGGGTATGGTTAAATGGTTAGAAAAAGTAGCTTGCTAAATGACACGCTTATGGAAGAACTGATTAAATATTTTGAATCCTTAGAAACGCGTTTGGCAGCCGCTGAGCAAAGTGTGGCGGCTGCCGAAGAGCGTCTCTTGGCGCAAAATCAGCAGATAACCGCTCTCCAGGCAAAGATAACTGAACTGGAAAACCGTCCTGCTCCGGAGCCGCAAGTGATCGAGAAAATCGTGGAAGTAGAGAAACCCGTCGAGAAAATCGTTGAGAAAATCGTGGAAGTGGAGAAACCGGTAGTGGTAGAAGAAGAGCCTCTCGCGGAAGAAGAACCCGTTGAGATCACGGAACCTACAGAACCTACTGAAACTACGGAAACAACGGAACCTACGGCTACCCCCGTAGCCCAAGAAAAGCCCTCTCCGAAAGCCGCTATCTACGGCAAGGCGGTGGATGATATCCATTTGGCTATCTCTCTGGGCGATCGTTTCTTGTTTCAACGCGAACTCTTTGGCCAAAATGCCGAACGCTTGCAACGCGCACTGACCGAACTGAACGAACTGTCTTCCTTTGACGAAGCGATGGACTATATCGCCCGTTTCAATTGGGACACCGAGAGCAAAACCTATCAGCAGTTCCTCGTCACCCTCCACCGCCGCTTCGGTTAATGCCCTTCAATAAATCGTTAAATCGTAAATCGTCCAATCGTCAATTGAATGTTGTTTATCGTTCCGACACCCGTGGGTAATTTGCAGGACATGACGTTCCGGGCAATTGAGGTGCTGAAATCAGTCGATCTGATTTTGGCGGAAGATACGCGTACCAGCGGGATCTTGTTGCAGCATTTCGATATCCATACCCCTCTGAAATCGCACCATAAGTTCAATGAGCATGAGACCTCCGCGGACATCGTCGAGCGGCTTAAAGCCGGAGCGAACATCGCCCTGATCTCCGATGCGGGCACACCGGCAATCTCTGACCCCGGATTCTTCCTCACACGCGCTGCCGCGGAAGCCGGAATAGAGATCCAAACCCTGCCAGGAGCTACTGCGTTCGTACCGGCACTCGTCGATAGCGGACTGCCTAACAATCACTTCTATTTCGAGGGCTTCCTGCCGCAAAAGAAAGGCAGGCAAACGCGCTTGCAGTATCTCGCATCGCTCGACCAGACCTTCATCGTCTATGAGTCGCCTTTCCGGCTCGTCAAGACCCTTGAACAACTGGCTGCCTCCTGCTCCGAAGAGCGAAAAGCATCCGTCACCCGCGAGATCAGCAAACTGCATGAAGAAACCGTCCGCGGCACCCTCGCACAACTGATCGCCCATTTCCAACAAACTCCGCCCAAAGGCGAAATAGTGATCTGCGTAGCAGGAAAAGAATAAATCGTGCCCCGTAGGGGCTAAGAATAATCTTAAAACCCCGTAGGGGGCTAAGAATAATCTTTAAATCGTAAATCGTCCAATCGTCAATTGACTTCAATCGTCAATAAATCGTTAAATCGTAAATCGTCCAATCGTAAATAAATTTAAATTATGGGTGAGATGAAATCCCTGGCGAAGGACACCGCCATCTATGGTTTGAGTTCGATAATAGGTAAGTTCCTCAACTACCTCTTAGTGCCGCTATATACCTATGTGCTGGCGCGGACCGACGATTATGGTATCGTCACGAACCTCTATGCCTGGACCGCTCTCCTGCTCGTTCTCCTTACTTACGGTATGGAAACGGGATTCTTCCGCTTTGCAAACCGCGAGGACTACGACCCCAAGACCGTCTATAAGACCGCCTTCATCACTTTGTTATGCACCAGCGCATTGTTCTCTACGCTGGTTATCATCTTCCATCAGCCCTTGGCGAACGTTCTGGGTTATCCCGATCATTCGGAGTTTGTCGAGATGATGTTTGCTACCGTTGCCGTTGATGCCTTTGCGTGCATTCCCTTTGCTTATCTGCGTTATCAGAAACGCCCGATCGCTTTTGCTTCGCTCAAACTGCTCTTCGTTTTGCTCAATATCGGCTTTAATATCTTCTTCTTGGTCATCTTGGGCAAAAACGATGTGTATTATATCTTCCTCAGTAATATCCTCGCTACCTTTATCCAAACGGCATGCTTGTTGCCCATGACCCTGCCTAAGGGCGGACGGTATGACTTCTCCGTCCTTCGCGATATGTTGCGTTACTCCCTGCCGCTCCTGGTGCTCGGCGTCGCCGGAATCATGAACCAAACACTCGACCGCATACTCTTTCCTTATTTATACACGGGCGCGGACGCGCAGGCGCAACTCGGTATCTACGGAGCATGCTTCAAGGTCGCTATGGTCATGATGATGTTCACCCAGGCTTTCCGATATGCTTACGAACCCTTTGTCTTTGCCAAACACAAAGACCGTCACTCCGTCGAAGCATATGCCGATGCGATGAAGTACTATATTATCTTCTCCTATCTTATCCTCCTCGGAGTCATCTTCTATCTCGATATCTTCCGTTACATCGTCTCCAGCGCTTATTGGGACGGATTGAAGATTGTCCCGGTTGTCCTTTGGACTTATGTTTTTCAAGGTATCTATTTCAACCTTTCTTTCTGGTATAAACTGACGGACAAAACCAAATGGGGTGCCTATTTCTCGCTCATCGGCTTGGCGGTCACCCTCGTCCTGCAGATCGTCGGTGTGCCGAGAATCGGCTATTGGGCTTCATGCGGAAGCAGTCTCGTCTGCTATTTCGTAATCATGCTCCTCTCTTATTTCATCGGACAGAAAAAGGCCCCGATACCCTATGATCTGAAATCTATCGGTACCTATACCCTCCTGACCTTCGGATTATTAGCGGTATATTACTTTATCCGCTATTATTTCGATCTGAATAGCTGGCTCCTCATGGCAATCGGCACACTCTTCATAGGGGTGTATATCCTTAAAATGACCCGCCGCGATTTCCCCCTTTCGGGACTTCCGGTGGTGGGCAAGTACTTTAAGAAATAATTTTTAATTTTTAATTTTTAATTTATACTATCGTGTTTTCAGGAATTGTAGAAACTATGGCTCAGGTCGTGAAGATTGAGACCGAGCAAACGAACAAACATTTCACGCTTCGCAACCCCTTTAGCGAACCGCTGACTATCGATCAATCTATCGCCCATAACGGCGTCTGCCTCACGGTCGTTAAGATCGAAGGTGACCTCTATACCGTCACCGCGATGCAGGAAACCCTGCGTCTCACCAATCTCGATCTCCTCCAAGTCGGCGATTGGGTCAACGTGGAGCGTTCCATGCTCATGGGAGGACGTCTCGACGGACATATCGTACAGGGACACGTCGATCAGAAAGCCGTTTGTATTGACGCCCATGAAACCGATGGAAGCTGGTACTACCGCTTTGAATACGACTCCACCAAGGAGATGATCACCCGCGGATATTTCTGCGTGGACAAAGGCTCTGTCACCATCAACGGCGTCAGCCTCACCGCCTGCGAACCGGATATACAAGGCAGCAAAGGCTACGTCTCTGTCTGCATCATCCCCTACACCGAGGAGAATACCAACTTTAAATACATCCAAGTCGGCACCGTCGTCAACATCGAGTTCGACATCCTCGGCAAATACATGGCGCGCTATGCGGCAATTTTAAAGAATTGATATTTTAATTTTTAATTCGTAATTTTTAATTCGTAATTTTTAATTTTTAATTTATACTATCATGGACAAAATCAGTTATGCATTAGGTCTCTCCATGGGACAAAACTTAATGGGTAGCGGCGTAGAGAGCCTGAACTATCAGGATCTCGCCGCAGGTATCGAAGATGTGCTCACCCACGCACAACCTAAGATCACCTATCAGGAGGCGCAACAAGTACTCAACACCTTCTTCCAGGAACTGGAGCAGAAGATCGCCGGAGCCGCTAAAGCCGACGGGGAAAAGTTCCTCGCCGAGAATGCCAAACGCGAAGGCGTCAAGGTGACACCCTCCGGACTCCAGTACGAGATACTCGAACCATCGCTCGGACAAAAACCCAAGGCTACCGACACCGTGCGGGTTCACTATGAAGGTACACTCATCGACGGTACCGTCTTCGATAGCTCCTACAAACGAGGCGAGTCTATCTCCTTCCCCCTCAATGGCGTTATCAAAGGTTGGACCGAAGGACTCCAGCTCATGTCGATCGGCTCGAAGTACAAATTCTTCATCCCTTACCAACTCGCCTATGGGGAGCGCGGTGCCGGACAATCAATCCCGCCCTATGCCGCACTCATCTTCACGGTCGAACTCTTAGGTATCGAATAATAACCCTCATCATCTCGAAATTTGCTTAATTCGCCGTCCTATAATTCGTAATTCGTAATTTTTAATTTCTGTTAATTATATTTATGAAAAAGATCAGTATTTTTCTTTTGGCCGCACTGGCAATGGTTTCCTGCGGCAACAGTTATCAGGCACGCGAAGTGAACCTGACTAACGAGACCGACTCCGTGAACTACGCCCTCGGTTTGATCAACGGTATGCAAATCAAAACGTATTACCTCGCTAACGATAGTTCCGACGAAGCCGTTGCGGAGTTCATTGATGCGCTCGAAGCAGGCTATCTCAACCAATCCGAAGAATCCCTCAGCGAGTTCGCACAAGCTGGACGTCAGTTCGGTAATTCGATCAAGGGCTTTGAGAAAAACGGACTTGCTGACAACTCCGCGTGGACGCTCAATGAGAAAATCTTCCTCCAGGGACTCGTTAACGGTATCTATCAGGACACTACCGTCATGCTCCCTGCAGATGCGGAACCTTTCCTCATGCAGAACTATCAAGTCCATGCTGAGGGAGAAAAAGCCGGAAAACCCATCACCGCTAAGTGCCCCAAGAAAGCCAAAACAATCGAACTCAAATCCAACATCGATTCACTCAACTATGCCTTCGGTTTGATGAACGGCGGACAAATCAAAACCTATCTCCTCGCGAATGACACCACAGGAGATGCGGTCGATGAGTTCATCGATGCCCTTAACGAGGCGCTCAAACAGAAAACCCGCAACCCGCAGGTCGTTTCTATGGGTAAGAACGTCGGCAAAACGATCCGCGAACAAGAACCCGTCGGTCTGCTCGGTATCTCGGGACTCGAGACCAACTATGACCTGATCAAACAGGGCTTCATCAATGGACTCTATAACTACTCCGACCAAATGGATCTCCAGACCGCAAGTGAATATGTGGAGTCTGTCATCTCGCGTCTCCGCTATGGCGCTACCAAAGAGGAAGGCGCTCAGTTCTTGGAGGAGAATAAACTCCGTGATGGCGTTAAGGTAACCGAATCTGGACTCCAGTACGAAGTGCTCGTGCAGGGCAAAGGCAAAAAACCGACCGCTGACCAAACCGTCAAAGTGCACTATGAAGGTACACTCATTGATGGTACCGTCTTCGATAGCTCCTACAAACGCGGTGAACCCATCGAGTTCCCTCTCAATGGCGTTATCAAAGGTTGGACCGAAGGACTCCAACTCATGCCTGTTGGCTCGAAATACAAACTCTATATCCCTTACGAGCTTGGTTATGGTGAGCGCGGTGCCGGACAATCAATCCCGCCCTATGCAACCCTCATCTTCACCGTCGAACTCTTGGAAATTAAATAATTGACTTCGTAATTGTGCATTGTGCATTGTGCATTGTAAATTGTGCATTGTGAATTGTAAATTGTCATGGGCGTCATCGCTAAGCAATCGATCCGTGGTACGATAGTTACCTATCTGGGCATCGCCGTCGGCGTTGTCACCACCTTCTTCGTGTTAACCCGTTTCCTCACCCCCGAGGAAATCGGGTTGACGCGGGTGCTTATCGATGCCGCTACCCTCTTCATCGGCCTTGCCCAATTGGGTACCAACACCTCCATCATCCGCTTCTACCCCTATTTCTCAAACCCTCAAACAATTTCAAACCTTCAAACAATTTCAAACCCTCAAACAACTTCAAACCTTCAAACAATTTCAAACCTTCAAACAACTTCAAACCCTCAAACAATTTCCAACCCTCAAACAACTTCAAACCCTCAAACAAGCCCGCAGGGCTCCGACCCCGACCACGGCTTCTTCTTTTGGGCACTCGCTGTTCCCTTTGTCGGATTCCTCATCTTCGCCCTCGTCTATTGGGCATGCCGCGTCCCCTTGGGAGCATGGTTCGGAGATAAATCTCCCCTCTTCGTCGAGTACTATTATTTCGTACTCCCCCTCGCTTTCTTCATGCTCTATCAAACCATCTGCGAATCTACCTGCAATGTCCTCATGAATATCGTCGTGCCGCGTGCGGTACGCGAACTGGTCGTGCGCATTGGACTCCTGGCGATCTATCTCCTCTATGCCTTCCGGCTCCTTTCTATGGACGGTTTGGTCATCGCCCTTTGCCTCAATTATGCCCTCGCCGCTACAATCAATATCTTCTATTTCTTCTCCCTCAAACCTATCCGTCTCAAACCGGATTGGAACTTCATCCGGGAGAATAAACCCCTTATCCGCCGCTATTTCACCTATACCGGCTTCCTCCTCCTCTCGGCTCTTACTACTGTCTTGGCGCCTACGATCTCCTCTTTCTTCGTTACCGCTAAGATGGGACTCGATAACACCGGCATCTTCGCTATCGCTACCTATATGGCGGTCATGGTCTCCGTTCCGAACCGTTCCCTCGCCGCTATCGCTTCACCACAACTGGCACGGGCTATTAAGGACCGGAACTATTCCGAATGCTCACACCTCATCTCACAGGTCACACGCAATATGCTCCTCATCGGCGGCTTTATCTTACTGGCCATGTGGGTCAACATTGACCTTATCTTTCATATCTTGCCCAATGGCGCCACCTTCGCCCAAGCGAAATACGTAGTCCTCATCCTCGGGCTCAGCCAACTCGTCTTGGGGACCTTCTCTATCTGTTATACAGCCCTCAACTATAGCCGCTTCTATGCCTTCAGCCTCTTCGTCTCGCTCGCTCTGACCATCAGCGCGCTCTTCCTCAATAATTATCTTGTTCCCCGCTATGGCATGAACGGTGCAGCACTCAGCAATCTCCTTTCCTATACCCTTTATATCGCCCTCACCGTCGCACTCATTGTCCCCCTCGGCCGTATTCATGTCGTGGATAAAAACTGGTGTCTTATCCTCCTTCTCCTCGTTTCCCTCTTTGCCCTCAATCACCTCTGGACCCTGTACATGCCCTCCCTTATTTCCTCCCTCTGTCCCTCCCTCATGTCCTCTCATGCCTCTTCCCTTTACATCTGGCTTGATAGTCTCCTTCGTTCTGTCCTCATCCTTGGTCCCGGTCTCTTCATAGCTTATAAATCCGCCCTCTCCCCCGAAATCAATACTCAAATAGCAAATACATTAAATCGTCAATAAATTTCAATCGTCAATAAATTGTGAATTGTGAAAATTTGGCTCGCCAAATAATCTTGCCCTTTAGGGCTAAGAATTGTGAATTGTGAATTGTAAATTGTGAATTGTTAATGCGTTATTTCCTATCTTTCTCATATCTCGGCACCCCCTTCCACGGCTCCCAATCGCAGCCCAACGGCGTCACCGTCCAATCCGTACTTGAATCGGCTTTCGCTACGATCCTCCGTCAGCCCGTGCCTCTTACCTTCGCCGGCAGAACCGACGCAGGTGTCCATGCCGATATGATGGTCGCGCATTTCGATTTCCCCAACCCCCTGCCGCCTAATCTCGCCCCGAGACTCAATAACCTCCTCCCCCCTGCTATCGCGGTCCGGGACCTCTATCCCGTCCCCGATGATGCGCATGCGCGCTTTGATGCCCTCGAACGGACCTATCACTATCGTATCATCACACGCAAAGACCCTTTCCTGTACCCGACCCATACACGCGTGGCACCCGGACTCGACTTCGACGCCATGAACACCGCCGCACAACTCCTCCTCGGCAAACAGGATTTTGCTTCCTTCTGCCGTACGCATACGGATGTCAAGACCACGATCTGCGATGTCCGCGAAGCGCGGTGGATACAGACCTCCGATACCGAAGCTTTTTTCGTTATCTCTGCCGACCGTTTCCTGCGCAATATGGTGCGGGCTGTCGTCGGTACGCTCTTTGACGTCGGACGTTCCAAGATACCCCCTTCACGCCTCGCCGCTATCCTTGCCGCCCATGACCGTACCCTTGCCGGCCATTCCGCCCCGCCCGAAGGCCTCTCCTTGGTTGCCATTAAATACCCCCTCGATATCCCGATAACTCGAAAATTGTGAATTGTGAAAATTTGGCTTTGCCAAATAATCGTGCCCGTCAGGGCTAATAATTGTGAATTGTGAATTGTAAATTGTGAATTGAAATAATCATGCGTTTTCTCATTTCCGGCGGAGGAACCGGTGGACACATCTTCCCCGCCATCAGTATTGCTAATGCGCTGAAGGAGCTTGATCCCGAAGCGGAAATCCTTTTTGTGGGCGCCCTCGGGCGCATGGAGATGGAGCGGGTTCCGCAAGCCGGCTATCAGATCGTCGGACTTCCCGTCAGAGGCTTTAACCGTGCTCAACCCTGGAAGAACATCTCCGTCATGGCGGATCTCGTCAAGTCTATTCACCAAGTCCGGGCGGTCATCCGCTCCTTCCGACCCGATGTCGCCGTCGGCGTTGGAGGCTATGCCTCCGGCGCTGCTATGTGGGCGGCTGCGCAAATGGGTATTCCTATCCTCCTACAGGAACAAAACGGATTCGCCGGGGTCACCAATAAGATCCTACGCAACAAGGCGTCCAAGATCTGCGTCGCCTATGAGGGCATGGAGCGCTTCTTCCCCGCCGATAAACTCATCCTTACCGGCAACCCCGTCCGGCAAAACCTCACCCTCGGAACGAAGCAACCCTCCTCACGCAAAACGCTCCTCATCATCGGGGGCAGCCTCGGAGCTCGGACGATCAACGAAGCAATCTTCGCGAACCTCAACGACCTCCTCAATGCCGATATCCATGTCGTCTGGCAAACCGGTAAAACCTATTTCGACTCGATCCTCGCACGCGTGCAGCAGGCTAACCTCCTCTCCCCGCAACTCGAGATCCTGCCTTTCCTCGCCGACATGCCCGACCGCTATGCGCAAGCCGACCTCGTTATCTCACGTGCCGGCGCTTCCTCCATCAGCGAACTGTGCCTCCTCGGCAAACCCGCTATACTCGTCCCCTCGCCTAACGTAGCCGAGGACCATCAGACCCATAACGCCATGGCGCTCGTACGCAAGGACGCCGCTGTCCTCGTCACCGATCAACAAGCCGTGCAGCAACTCGTCCCTACCGCCCTCGCCCTCATCGCCGATGACCAACGCCTTGACCAGCTCCACCGGGCTATCCTCACACTCGCACAACCCGATTCAGCGCGACGCATCGCGCAGGAAGTCATCCGCCTTGCCCAACACAAGTAATCTCCTTCCTGCCGCGCTTTTTGACTACCCCCATCCCCCCTTTTTTCTGAGGGGGTGGGGGACTGTCATTTAATCCTTAATCCCAAAGTAGTAAAGACTTCTGTTCCGTGAACGATATAAAGCCTGCCGTTCACACATATCTTCCTGCTCCTGCAATTCCTTACGACCCCTCCTATTTCCGTCGGTAGTTCGTTTGCCGGCAGTATTTCTATATAGAACCGGTCCTCATATCTCCCCATATCCAAGTACACCTCATACCCTTGTCCTCCGCTCAATACTGTGCGCTTGTTCAGCGTCTTGTCCACTATCACCGCATTGCGTTGCCCGGACTTCTCCGCTATCGCCTCCGCCTCTTCTCGCTCTTCGCCCATGCCAATGCGGTAACTCCCTGCTGACGGTATCCTCAACCCGAGAGGAATAATGATCGTTTGTCCCTCGTCCGGAATACAATTAGCCGCCGCGTACTCCTCTCCAATCAGGGTATATATGTTCGCGCGACCGCTATTCCATTCCTTGCTCAAATCGCGCCCTAAATCGAATTCCGACGTCACCTGCTCCTCGTCGCTCAGACGGATATACGTTCGGTCGTGAACTGTCCCCATCTCCGACAATTCGACCAGGTATTGCCTGTATGTACCGTGCTCCCGCATAGCATCTTCGGACGCTATACGCGAAACCGGAAGCGAACGCCACGTCAACGCATCGCCGTTCTGAATCAGGTAGGCATGCCCCGGCGCAAAAGCATAACTCTCGGCGGACACAACCTTCAGACTGTTGTCCGACGAATCCCATTCGTATAAGAACGATACACCGTCAAGAGAACTGGGAACTCCCCAACCGGGGATCCCGATGCAACGCCAATAACTGTCTTTGTTGCGACGGTCGCCTTCCGCGCCTAATTGATCGGACAGGTTGATTGTACACCGGTAACTATCTGGGAGACCGGGAATCGCTACATCGCTCGTCGTGATCTCACCCATTCGGGACATCGCGGGGAAAAAGAGCGTTCCTACATCGCTCTTCGCCCATATACTCTCACTGTGTCTCGTTATCTGTACGGGATTGAGTTGGAGTAGGTAACCTACGCCGGCATGTAAGACCGAATCGGTGTCCGCGAATGCAACCCAGTTGGTCGTCCGTTCCGCAAAATATCCCTCTTGGGCACGACCAAGACCGTCGTAATAACAGATTCGCCAATCTGCACCGATAGTGCCGAAACCATGTATATCCGATAACTGCACATCAAATGGGAAGGAGATCCAATAGTTATACCGCTCATATTCGCTCAACCCTGGATTGTCCAGAGTTGCACGGCTGATCCGCACTGCTGCATAAGCCCGCATCGATTCCGACGCATGAATCTGCTGTGTCGTGGCGTGTGCCTGCCCGTCGCGACGGAACACGATATCTGCGTCCGCGGGGTATATGATGACAGGCGTCACGATGTACGAATCCATGCTCCCAAGACAGCCGCCTGCCGCGTGAACAGCACTCCGCAGGTAATAAGTGCCCGCTTCCGTCGGTGCTGTGCAATGAACCGCATTACGCCCGAAACCGGCATCGGTCAGAAATCCGCAATCCCCCACTTCGCGGCTACATGCTGCATCATAAAAAAGCGACCAACAGATATACACCTCTCCCTCCGGAACAGATGCAATAGTGGGCTCGATACGGATATTGCTGCCGGCTGTGAACGCCTCCGCATTCAGCCGAAGAGCGGTGATGCTTGCATGAAGACTATTCAGGGGTGAAAGGCAGAGAAACAGGATAAGAATAGCAGCGCGTTTATGGCGCAGATAGAATTTGTAGCACATGTAAAAGAAAGCAAAAATCAAAAGGACATTTGGCGAACCGATAGGGACATCGTAAGAACTTTTAGACAAGAGTGTCTTTCCTTGGTCTGGCGTAGCAACCCAGCCCTCTTCGCATACTGTAATCGGAGCGCGTCGCAAAGAGGGTCTCTGTATCTCGGTCTCCTCTGCATACAGTTGAGAAGGAGTCTCGTTCTCAAAGGGCAAAAATATAGTACCGGCGCAATCTACACCGGTACTATACATCATACTTTTTTTCATTTAGTATAGGGATTATTAGATCCAACGAACGTAGCAGAAGTCCATGCGGTGGGGCAGGAGTTCGTTTTGCGGATACATACGTAATCCGAACTTCATGCCGCCGGCATAGTCTAACTGATAGGTGGTCTCAAAGAACAGGTGACTGCCCTCGCTCTTAACCAACTTCAACGGCTCTACCTCGTATAGCTTGTCGTTGTTGTGCGTGGACGTGCGGATCGCTACCAACTCTACACCAAGACCCTTGTCGTTCAGACCCTTCGTGTCTAACTCTACCGCTACCTTGAACTTGTCACCTACATTGAGGTTCGTCAAATCCACTTCCTGTTTGTGAACTACCTCGATCTCGTCCCAGTGAGCTACCATGTTCTCTTTCCATGACGCTATCTCTTTGGCTACCTTGTAATTGTCAGCCATCAATAGAGAGTGGCGTTTCGCTAATTTGTAATAGAACTTATCGAAATAGTCGTCCATCATACGCTTCATCGTGAAACGCGGAGTGATCTTCGTTACCGAGTTCTTGATGTATTGAACCCACTCAGGGCTGTAACCCTTGCTGTTCTTTGCGTAATACAACGGAATGATCTCGTTCTCCAACATCTGATAGATCGTCGCTGCATCAAGCTGGTCTTGGTGAGCCTGATTCTCATACGTACGTTTCTCCGTCAGAGCCCAACCGGCACCCTCTACGTAACCTTCGTACCACCATCCGTCTTTTACCGAGAAGTTCAGTACACCGTTCATCTGCGCTTTCTCACCCGATGTTCCCGATGCCTCCAGCGGACGGGTAGGGGTATTCAACCAGATATCTACACCCGATACCAAACGTTTAGCCAATCGCATATCGTAGTTCTCCAGGAAGATAATCTTACCCAAGAACTGAGGCATACGGCTGATCTCGATGATGCGTTTGATCAATCCCTGACCGCCGCCGTCTGCCGGGTGAGCCTTTCCGGTGAAAAGGAACTGTACAGGATAATTCGGATTGTTAACCAACTTGTCCAAACGCTCCAGATCCGTGAACAGCAGGTGAGCACGTTTGTACGTCGCGAAACGGCGACCGAAACCGATAATCAGCGTGTTCGGATTCATCTCGTTCAGCGCGCGAACGATGCGGGCAGGATCACCCTGGCTCTTCATCCAATCCTCGCGGAACTTAACCTTAATATAATCAATCAGCTTGCGCTTCAAACTCATACGGGTATCCCAAATAACGGAATCGGGTATATCCGCATAGGCTTTCCACATCTCCAAGTTCGACTGATCACCCATCCACTCTTGGGGCAGGTATTTCTCGTAGATCTCTTTCCATTCGTGAGCTGCCCAGGTCGGCATGTGTACGCCGTTCGTTACGTAATCTACGTGCAACTCCTCCGGGAAATAACCCGGCCATACGGGGCTGAACATCTTCTTCGATACCTCGCCGTGCAACCAGCTCACGCCGTTGGCCTCCTGGCAGGTGTTCAGGGCGAACACGCTCATCGAGAATTTCTCGGAGTTATCATCGGGGTTCGTACGACCCATGCCGATCAGATCATGCCACTCGATACCTAATTTGGCGGCATACGGCGCCATGTATTTGTAGAACAAGCCCTCTTCGAAATAGTCGTGTCCTGCCGGAACAGGGGTGTGGCAGGTGTAAAGACCCGATGCACGTACTACCTCTTTCGCCTCGTTGAAACTCAGTCCTTCTTCTACCAAATCAACCAAACGCTGCAAGCCCATCAAAGCCGCATGACCCTCGTTGCAATGATATACATCCTTCTTGATGCCGAGTTTCTTCAGTGCCAGCATACCGCCGATACCTAACAAGATCTCCTGTTTGATACGGTTCTCCCAATCGCCGCCGTAAAGCTGGTGAGTGATCTGACGATCCCATTCGCTGTTCAACTCGTTATCCGTATCCAGCAGATACAGATCCATACGGCCTACAGCTACTTTCCATAGATAGGCCTTTACCGTACGGTCCGGATAAGGTACTTCTACGATCATGTTGCTGCCGTCTTTCTCTTTTACTTGGGTAATAGGCAGGTTAGCAAAGTTCTGCGCCTCGTAATTAGCGATTTGCTGACCTTCCGGACTCAGCGTCTGGGTGAAATAGCCGTAACGGTACAGGAAACCGATTGCCGTCATATCGATATTGCAATCAGAAGCCTCTTTGATATAGTCGCCGGCGAGAATTCCTAAACCGCCCGAGTAGATCTTCAATATATGGGTCAGACCATACTCCATCGAGAAATAGGCAATCGTCGGTTTCTTCTTGTCCTTCGGAGCTTCCATGTACTCACGGAAATCCGCATAAACCTTGTTCAGCTGCTTCATGAACTTCGTGTCCTTCGTCAGCTCTACCATTCGATCATAGCTGATGATGTTCAGCAATACAACGGGATTCGACTCCGCACGATGCCATGCCTCGTTATCAATATAACGGAATAAATCCTTCGCTCCGGCATTCCAGCTCCACCATACGTTGTACGCAATCTCTTGCAGTTTGCTCAACTCTTTCGGAAGAGTTGCATGAATATTGCATTCCTTCCAAGTGGGTTGATTCACATTACTTACTTTTACATTCATTGGTAATATAATTTTATTTAGTTTTTATTCTTATTTGATTTTGAATTCGTAATTTTTAATTGTGCATTGTAAATTGTGAATTCTTTTACACGCACTTTCCCCCGGACTTCATAGCAAAACTATGATGCCGGAGAGAAAAAGCGCACAAAGTTACTACTTTTTTTTGAAATATGCAAATTTTTTTGTACCTTTGTACCCGATTTGTAGAAAATGTAAATATTAAATAGCAACAATGAGTTCATCAATGGAAATAAAAAATGAGATTCTTCGCAGACGCGACATGCGCGATGCGTTCACTTTTACGATAGATCCCGCCGACGCCAAAGACTTCGACGATGCCCTTTCGTTCGAGATCTTGAATGCCGACGAAGTCTCGAACCTTCAAACAACTTCAAACCCTCAAACAACTTCAAACCTTCAAACAACTTCAAACCTTCAAACAACTTCAAACCTTCAAACAACTTCAAACCCTCAAACAACTTCAAACCCTCAAACAGACAGCCCCGCTGTCTATCGCATCGGTGTCCACATCGCCGACGTCTCTTTCTATGTCCGGCCGAATACCAAAGTGGACGACGATGCCTATAAACGAGGCACATCGGTCTATCTCGTCGATCGCGTCCTCCCTATGTTGCCCGAAGAACTATGCAACGACAAATGTTCACTCCGGCCTAACGAGGAAAAACTCTGTATGTCCGTCATCTTCACCATGGATGCCGCAGCGCACGTACTCAAATATAAGATCTGCCGAACGGTGATCCGCTCCGATTTTCGCCTGAACTATGACCAAGCTATGGCTATTATCGAAAACGAGACGAAAACGACCTCTGCCTTTCCCGAACATTTAACCGGAGCTGTCATGGCGCTCCACGCACTTGCGCAGAAACTCCGTGCGGAACGCTTGGCCGCCGGAGCGCTCGCTATCGAACAGGACGAAATACGCTTCCGACTTGACCAATACGGCAATCCCGTAGAGATCTATTTCGAATCGCATAACGAAGCACATCAGCTCATTGAGGAATTTATGCTCCTCGCTAACCGGACCGTCGCAAGAGCCGTCGGATCCGGCAGACCCTTCGTCTATCGTGTTCATGACCTCCCCGATGGAGAAAAACTGGATGCCGTCAAAGCTTTTGTGCGCAAAATGGGATCACGCGTCTCACAACAGACAATCGACCTGCTCACAATCCGCGCGCAAGCCAAAGCCGTCTATTCAACCTATAACATCGGACACTACGGACTCGCCTTCTCACATTATACCCATTTCACTTCTCCTATCCGCCGTTACCCGGATCTCATGGTGCACCGGCTCGTCGAGAAATATATCCTTACCGGTAAGAAAGAGACCATGACGCGCGAGGAACTGGAGGAAAAATGCGAACATTGCTCCGCTTGCGAACAGGAGGCCGCACAAGCAGAACGAGACTCCGTCAAACTCTTCCAGGCTATGTGGATGACGAATCATATTGGAGAAATACTACCGGGACATATCTGCGGCGTCACCGATTTTGGACTCTTTGTACAACTCGACGAAAGCCGTTGTGAAGGACTCGTACGGATCACTCAGATAGGCGAACCGGGAGAGTACTGGCAGTATGATGAGCAGAACTACCGCCTTTTCTGCGATACTTCCCGTCACTCTTACACCCTCGGCGATCCCGTCATCGTGAAAGTCATTCGGGCAGATGTCAACAAAAGCCAAATTGACTTCGATTTAGTCCAAAAAGAAGGAAAATGAAAAATATACAATAAAAAATTTGCATACATCCGAATTTTTTACTACCTTTGTACCCGATATGAAAAAACGCCTCTATATAGCACTTGTTTTTTGCGCTCTCTTCGCATGCGCGCACGCGGAAACTATATTATTACGCACAGGCGCACGCGTAAAAGGTACCATCGTCTTCCAAAACGACGAAGTGGTCATCATCCGCGAAGAAGCTTCCGGGGCGCGTTTCCAATATCCACGGGCGGACGTCGAAGCAATCTCCGATGATCAGTCGCCCGCTTCCGAACCCCTCCAACAACAATCTCAGGAACATAACCCCGAAATAAAAGTCTCCAAGAAAGCCTCTATCCTCTTGGAATTAGCCGGAGGACTTTCCTTCCTGCCCGCGCAACCTGTCGGGGGGGCAGCTTCCGTCGATCTGTTGGTCGGTTCGCATCATATAGGCGACAGGCATCTCTTTATCGGTGGTGGAGTAGGCTACCATGGTATCTTCATGCAAGGAGAGAAATATAACTTTATCCCCCTTCAGGCGGCTCTACGTATGCCTTTCACCGAACACAAGCACGCACCTTTCTTCGGTATCTCCGCCGGGTATGGTATTGCAATCAGCAAGGACTATGCCGGTGGCATCTATGCCGGACTCGATTTCGGTTACAGGTGTCAACTCAACCCCAAAACGGCACTCGCTCTCGCCTTCTTTGCGCAATTCCAACAAGCTACCGTCAAAGTCATAGAAACCATTGAAGATACCTCCTTTACCAATAATACGGGACGGAACATAGTCAACACCGGAGTCAAATTAGCTTTTTATTTCTAATCCGAATAGCCTCTCAACAAAATCAACCATGAAAGCCAAACGGGAAAATAAGGTTTCTCTCATGCTCAACGACAGCGAAAAACGTGCGCTGGATCGTTTCTGCGATAAGTACGGCGTCAAGAACCGCAGTAAACTCATCCGAGAAACACTCATGAGAGCTATTCTCAAACAACTCGACCGCGATCAGCCTACCTTATTTGACTGATCAATAGTTTTGAATAAAAAAAACGCCCCCTTGTGAGAGGCGTTGCTTTTACCCTAAGTAAGTCTGTAAGATATGACTCCGTTGGCCGGTGTTCAGTTTGCGGATCGCTTTCTCCTTGATCTGACGTACACGCTCGCGGGTCAGATGTAACTCATCCCCGATCTCTTCAAGCGTCTTTTCCGGTACGCCGATACCGAAGAACTTGCGTAAGATGTCGGCTTCACGAGGAGTCAGAGTTGCTAAGGCGCGACCGATTTCTGTAGAGAGGGACTCATGAATAAGACCACGATCCGCATTCGGCGAATCTTCATTGACCATCACATCGATCAAACTGTTGTCCTCTCCTTCTACAAACGGCGCATCGACACTCACGTGGCGACCCGACATCTTTAATGTTTCCGCAATCTTGTCCATCGGAATATCCAACATCTCGGCTAACTCCTCGGCACTCGGCTTGCGCTCGTGCTCCTGCTCAAATCGCTGATAGGCTTTGTTGATTTTGTTCATCGAACCCACCTGATTGAGCGGAAGACGTACGATACGGCTCTGCTCCGCCAAAGCTTGAAGAATAGATTGGCGAATCCACCATACGGCATAGGAGATAAACTTGAAACCACGGGTCTCATCGAATTTCTCAGCTGCTTTGATCAAACCTAAGTTGCCCTCATTGATCAAATCCGGCAAACTTAAACCCTGATTTTGATACTGCTTGGCTACAGAAACCACGAAACGCAGGTTACTTCTCGTCAACTTCTCCAAAGCCGCGCGGTCTCCATTACGGATACGACCGGCCAACTCTACCTCTTCTTCCACCGAAATTAAATCCTCCCGACCGATCTCCTGAAGATACTTGTCGAGACTCGCGGACTCACGATTGGTGATTGATTTTGTAATTTTTAATTGACGCATATAAACTTCGTTTATTTGAAGATTCAAAAATTTCTAATTCGAAGATTTTAGTCAGAACCGCAGTTCATATATCAATCTTCAAATCTTCAAATCCTCAAATCTTTGAATTATATTTTGTGATCCGGTCGGGATTCGAACCCGAGACCCACAGCTTAGAAGGCTGTTGCTCTATCCAGCTGAGCTACCGGACCCCGGAGGTGTCCCCCCTCCTTTGTCGCCTGTTTACACACAAAAAACGTGCCTAAAAAGGCAATTTGGCTGCAAAGGTACTACTTTTTTTTGAATTGTGCAAATATTTTCGTACTTTTTTGCATTTTTACACGCTTTTTTACAGTATACTGTCAAAAAGTTGTGCCAAATCCTGCTTTCTGCATGCTCCGACATGACGATCTACTAACTCGCCGTTGTGGAAGAACAGCATCGTCGGGATATTCATGATGCCGTACTCCTCGCACGTGTCAGGATTCTCGTCCACATTCAGCTTGCCTACTACTACTTTGCCTTCGTACTCGTTTGATAACTCCTCCAAAATAGGAAGCATCATCTTACATGGACCGCACCATGCTGCCCAGAAATCTACTACTAAAGGTTTGCCTGACGCAATCACATCCTTGATGTTAGCGTCTGTAATTTCTACTGTCATACGTTTTGTTGTTTTATATTTTTTATTGTTATTCGTTTTTGGTTCGGTCTCCGCAACAAAATATCCGTCAGCGGATCCTCTAAATACGTCTGTACCGCTCGCTTGACAGGACGGGCGCCGTTCTTGCGGTCGAAACTCTTATCTACCAATTGTCCTACTACCTCCGGCGTCACATTCAACTGGTGTCCTTGAGTCTTCAGACGTTGCTGTAACATACCGATCTCGATCTGAACAATACGGTTGATCGTATCTTTGCTCAGCGGCTCAAAAGTCACCACATTGTCAATACGGTTCACAAACTCCGGCGGGAACTGCTTCTGCAATGCCTTGATCAGCGTCTTATCTACCGTCTTCTGATCCGGCTCGGACGCACTGAAACCGACTCCGCCGCCGAACTCAATCACTTGCCTTGTGCCTACATTGCTCGTCAGCACAATAATCGTGTTTCGGAAATCAACGATATGTCCCTGTCGGTCTGTTAATCGTCCTTCGTCTAACACTTGAAGCAACACATTGAATATGTCCGGATGAGCTTTCTCTATCTCGTCAAACAGAATGATCGAATACGGTTTGCGCCGCACGGCTTCTGTCAACTTGCCCCCTTCCTCATGCGCTACATAGCCCGGAGGCGCTCCTACTAACAAACTAACCGTATGTTTTTCCATGTACTCGGACATATCGAAGCGGATCATGGCGTCTTTCGATCCGAATAACTCCTCTGCCAGACATTGTGCCAGATAGGTTTTGCCTACACCGGTCTGACCTAAGAAGAAGAACGTACCGATCGGACGTTTGGGGTCACGCAATCCTAAACGGCTACGCTGGATAGCACGCACTACGGTATCTACCGCTTTGTCTTGGCCGATGATCTTGCGTCTTAGCGTATCGCCCATGGTGCGCAGTCGTTCGGTCTCTTCCGTTGCCACGCGGTGTACCGGCACGCCCGACATCATACTGACCACTGCGGCTATATCTTCTACACTCAATATGTAAGGCTCCTTGTCCTCATGCAACGCCGCCTGACGGGCGTGACTACGGGCACCCGCTTCGTCCATCACGTCTATCGCTTTGTCCGGGAAGGAACGATCCGTCAAATAACGCTCGGATAACTTGACACAGGCTTGCAACACCTCTTTCGTATATACCACATGGTGATAACTGCCGTAGTGGTCACTTAACCGGTGCAAAATATCCATTGTCTCTTCACTTGTTGTCGGACGTACCTGCACTTTCTGGAAGCGGCGTTCCAATGCACCGTCTTTCTCGATGGACTTGGCATACTCCGCCGTGGTAGTAGCGCCGATACATTGTACCTCCCCGCGCGAGAGCGCCGGCTTGAGGATATTCGCCGCATCCAACGAACCCGATGCGTTTCCGGCGCCAATGAGCGTATGAATCTCGTCTATAAAAAGGATAATCTCGGGGTGCGCTCGCAATTCGGAGATAACCTGCTTCATCCGCTCCTCAAACTGACCCCGATACGTCGTTCCGGCTACCATCGATGCCAGATCGAGCGATACAATCCTTTTGCCTTGCAGCGCTCCGTCTGTATCGGCTACAATCCGCAGCGCAATCCCTTCCACAATCGCCGATTTGCCCACACCGGGTTCGCCGATCAGGATCGGGTTGTTCTTCTTGCGCCGGCTCAGAATCTGAATAACGCGTTCGATCTCCGTCTCACGCCCCACCACTGGGTCTAATACCCCGTCTTTCGCCAATTGGGTCAAATCACGTCCGTACTTGTCCAACGCCTTGGTGGACGAATCGGATTTCTTCTTCTCCTTGCCTTGACCCGTGTTCGCATGCCAGTTGCCGGCACTCACCTCATCGTTCTGACTCATGGCGTTGATCGGCGCTTCGGACTCGTTATGCGGCTCGCCGTATAACTCCACCATCTGCGGATACGTGATGTTCCATTTCGTCTCCAAATATTCCGCCACGGGGTTTAGACCCTCCCGCAGAATAGCCAAAAGCATATGGATCGAAGCCACGGGTTCGCTGTGATACTCATGGCTGATTGTCTCCGCAATACGGAAGATACGCTCTGTTGTCTCGCTGATAGGGATCTTCGGCATCATCTGCTCGCCGCGAACGCTCTCATCTAAGTACTCTTTCGCATCGCGTAGTACAATCTCCGTCTTCATCAACAGATCATATGCCGATCCCTCTCCGATACGGAATATAGCCAACAACAAATGCGCCGGCTCGATCGCCGCACTCCATAAACGCCTTGCCTCTTCCTCTGAATAGAGGATAATCTTGTTTGTATTCTGGGTAACTAACATATTCTTCTTATAAACGTTCAACTAACATCCTTCTCTCCCTCCCTTCTCCCCCTCTGAGAGGGGGGCGGGGGTGTCCTTAATTATAAAAGTGCCATGCCAAGCCCGCTCGGAACTGATCGGGGTTCGACGGATAACCGGGCATAGTCAGGTAATTCTTGTTGCTTGCCATAAACAAGCGGTTTATATGTTGGTACTGCACAAAAAAGCGCAGGTGAATAGACTTGACAAAGAAGTTGGCATACACATTCATCCAGGGATAATTGCCCACTTCCGTACTCTGCTGGGTCGCAAACATACCCGTTGCCGGACACAATACCGGTGCGTGGTACCGGGTGAAATACCGCAGATCCACACCTATCTGCGCCTCCAGCGCCCGAAACCATGTGCCGTGGTAATACAGCCGGTGCTGCAAGATAACTGTCGGTACCGGCATCACAGAATCGTTCGTCGAATGTTGAATTACCGCGTGGTTCTCCAAATTGATCCAAGGGGTCGTGAGATCCAATCCCACATCCCCCGTGATCACCTGTACGTTACCTTGGTACTGATGCGGCTTCCAATCGGCGGCGGAGAAATAGATCGGACGGGTGATGTTCTCAAACGTAAAATCAATCCGCGGCTTGAACCATTTTGTCGGATAAGCGATCGTCGCTCCGCCTAAAACACGGAAGGTATATTTGAACTGATTGTTCCAAATAAGGTGATTGGACCGGAAATTCTGCAAATACGGATGCGGTGTGACGGACTTGACATACGCGCGCGCGCCTATTATAAAAGGAGACGGACCCGCCTTGAATTGTGTCTCCAAACGACCGTTCACGTCGAACTCGCCGATCTTGTATCCCAACACGCACACCGAACCCTCTACATTATACCGCACATTGGCTCCTGTGCTCTTGTGAATCGATCCGCCGACAAACGTGTTGTTCATCCACCGATAGTCGTATATGCTGTCATAGGGTACCGAGTCGTTCATGATACGCTGGCATTCGTTCATCGCAAAAACCGTCGCGCCGAACTTCAACGCCGTGTTATAGGCCTCGCAGAACGTCACGGCAAGCGTATTGCGGATCGTCAGTACATCCGTCGTGTCGTTCGTCTTCGAGTTGTTGTAATACGTCGTATCGTAGAAACCCTGCTCGGCGCTTTTCTCTATGTAACGCCGGTTCGAGTTGTTGACTTCAAAAACATGGGCAAAAGTCATCAGCGGGATATACTGCACTTTGACAGTGTCCCTTTTGACCCTTCTGCCGTCTTCCACTACCTCAATCGAGTCGTGGTATTCGCGCTCATGGGTGAGCGCGTATTGGTTATGTAAATATCCGCTCAGATAGCGGTAACCCGTCATGGAATTAAGCCTTACCGGCAGATCCTCCGCCCGCAGCGGAGAATTCAAGTCCGCTATATCACTCAATCCGCCGTTATTGAACGAACTGAGCCGGCTCCAGCTGAAGGCACCGTGCATACTGTAATGGTCACCGGTGTAACTGCCCCATAACGAACCCCGGAAGAGCTTACCTGCCGTGTTCGCATATCTTCCCACGGAACTCAGATAATCCATCTCTAAACCTAAGTTCAACTTGCGGTTCAGATTGCCGGTGAATAGAAAATCAATGTCGTGCTCCTCGTGCGCACTTACAAAACCTCTCTTGTACGCCACCGTCGAGAACGGCGTCCGCGTATTGAAATAGCGTTGTTGCTGCGGGGTGACAACGTACGGCGCAAGGCTCCATGCAAACGGATCGTCTATCGTCTGTTTGCGGTCATTGATGATGCGGCTCTCAATGGGGGAAACCAAAGCATTCGCATTCGTCGTACTGCTCAGCGAGTAGAGATGTTGTACATCTACATCGTGATAGTTGAGTATCAGCGTGTCTTTGAATGGTATCGTGTCCGCCACGACGCTCAGACCCGGTAACTGCCAGGTCTTCACTTCCGTTCGTACACGGGGCTGTTTAGCAGCGGCCACAAGGGTCGCTGCTAACAGCACTAATACTATGATAATCCGTTTATTCAATCTTATCTATTGCCCTTTCTCTCCCCCTTGTGGGGGAGTCGGAGGGGGTTATGATTTCTTCTTCAACTTCGCCTGAAGTGCCTGGATCTCTTCTTCCTGGTTGCGGATCGTCTTGAGCAACTCGTTCAACTCTTCGTTCTCGATAGTGGTCGGGTATTGCTCCTCTACGCTCTGCAGGAAGTCAGACAGCACGTTCATATAGTTGATGAACGCATCGTAAGCGGACTCGTACTGGGTCTCGCCCTGGTCGATGTGGTTCATGTAGTGCAGGTAGTTCACGTCTTGCAGACGAAGCCAGTTGGTCTTCAATGCCTTGTCCTGGCAGAGGTGTACGCGCTCCGAAACAGCATAGAGCTTGTTGATGGCCTCTTGTTGCAGATCGTTGCCGACATAGACGCTCAGGTCTTTTGCCTCGCCGCTCCAGGTCAAAGGATAAGGACTTGTCAGCACATCCTCTGCGGCTAACTTTTTCACTGCCTCGGCAGGAGTCATGAAACCCATCTCGCGCTCCAGAACATAGTACGGCAGCGCTTTCAGGAAATCGAAGATTCCCGTTCCGGCGTTCTGACGAACACCAAACGTCTCTGCGCCGACCCAGATATTGATGATATCCTCGCCTTCCGGCAGCGCTTGCAGTTGGTTCGCATATTTCTCTGCATCAATCGGGAAATTGCCCCATGACGGATCGGAGAAATGGAAACTCAACTCATCGCTCAAACCGGTGTTGCGCAACAGCACTTTCATCTTCGGTGCGCCCGCAGACTGATACATTTTGTTCGGGGTCTTCCAGCTGATGACATGTTTGGCACCCTCGGTCATGATGGCTTTGTAACCCATCTTGTTGAGCTTATACGCCAATTCGTCGGTATAGAGCAACTCGGTGTTCCAAACGGTCTGTGCTTTCACGCCGAGAACGGTCTCCAGCAGCGCTGCTTGTTTCTTGAACTGCTCTTTCATCTCGCTCTCGTTGTACTCGGAAGCCAGAGAATAGCTGTACGGAGTAGCTAAGAACTCAACGCACTTGGTCGCTGCCAGCTCCTTCAGTACATCGATCATCTCCGGGTTAAACTGCTCGAACATCTCGATCATCGTACCGCTCACGCTCAAAGCGCAGTGGAATTTACCCTTGCTCAGACTGATCATGTCCTTCAAGGTGTTACATAGCGGCAGGTAAGACGTGTTTACGAGCCAGTTTACATGTTCCTCGGTTGCCATGTCATCGTAGTAGTAGTGATCATGGCCGATCTCAAAGAAACGATAGCGCTTCAGACGGTAAGGACTGTGCATCTGGAAGCAAAAACATATATTTTTCATAATAATTAAATTACTTTAAACTTTAAACTTAAAACTTAAAAACTTCTCTCAACTATCAACTATCAACTATCAACTATCAACTTACAAAGTATGGTTGATCACCCCGTCATAAATAGCGCGTACTTTCAGTCCGGCGTCAGACCACTTGATGTTGTTGACCTCAGCCATACCGAGTTCGTGCAGGCTCTTGTACATCGCCGGATATTTGACGATCGCGTAAATAGCGTCCGCCATCGCGTCGATGTCCCAGTAATCGGTCTTGATAGCGTGTTGCAGGATCTCTGCACAGCCCGACTGATGGCTGATGATCGACGGACAACCCACTTGCATAGCCTCCAACGGAGAGATACCGAACGGCTCACTCACACTCGGCATGATATACACATCGCTCATGGCGAGCATCTCTTGTACCTGCTTGCCGCGCATGAAACCCGGGAAGTGGAACTTGTCCGCTATTCCGCGTTTGGCAACTAAATCAATCATCTCCGCCATCTTGTCGCCGCTTCCGGCCATTACGAAGCGTACACCGTTCGTCTTGCTCAGCACGCGCGCTGCGGCTTCTACAAAGTACTCAGGACCTTTCTGCATCGTAATACGGCCGAGGAAAGTGACTAATTTGTCCTTCCGTTCCGGCTTGGTGAACTCCTCCGGGTGAGCTAACGGCTCTACGGCGTTGTGTACCGTGCTGACCTTGCGCGGGTCGATGCCGTATTTCTCGATCACCGTCCGGCGGGTAAGGTTACTGACGCACATAATATGATCCGCTTCATCCATGCCTCGTTTCTCGATCGCATAAACGGTCGGGTTCACATTGCCGCGACTGCGGTCGAAATCCGTCGCATGGACGTGGATAACCAACGGCTTGCCGCTGATCTGTTTCGCGAACACACCTGCCGGATAAGTCAACCAGTCGTGGCTGTGGATAATATCGAAATCCAGACTGTGAGCCAGCACGCTTGCTACGGCTTCGTAGTTACCGATCTCTTCGATCAGGTTATCCGGATAGCGACCCGAGAAAGCAACGCAACCCAAGTCGTCTGTTCCGATGCGGCGGTAGTCGTACTTGATGCCGTCGCGCAGATGATAGTACTCTTCCGGGCTCATCTTGCCCTCCATGCGCTGCTTGACGTAGTCGTAGTTCACGTCTTTCCACACTACCGGCACGCTGTTCGCGCCGATGATCTTGAGGAAACTCTGATCCTCATCGCCCCACGGCTTCGGAATAACGAACGTAATTTCCATATCCGGCTGCTGCGCCATACCGCGCGTCAGACCGTAACTGGCGGTTCCCAAACCTCCTAAGATATGAGGAGGAAACTCCCAACCAAACATTAACGCTTTCATTTGTTTTCCTCCTTTCCTTCTTGTTCAGCTTCTGCTTGCTTATATTTTTTCAAGGTGTCCATCACGCTGATCACAGCCGCTACACTCGGAGCATAACTCATGCCGCCGTGTCCTTTGTAAGGTGGGTTGCCGTCATACATCTCATTCAGCGTACCGATCGTCAATTCGCTCATTTCGGCCTCAAAACCGACTAACAGACGCTCCATGAAACTGATTCCGCTGTATTTATATACGTTCATGTACGCACGTGCGTAAGCGGCGATTGTGAACGGCCATACCGGTCCGTTGTGGAAGTTACGGTCGCGTTCTTGCTGGCCGCCGCGGTAGATCGGACGGTAGTCGCCGCTCTTCGGACTCAGCGTACGCAAGCCTTTCGGCGTCAGCAACTCTTTTGTGCATATATCTACTACTGCCTTCTGCTGTTTCTTGTCCAGCGGGCTGTACGGCAGACCGGCCGCCCAGATCTGGTTCGGGCGTACCTCGCGGTTCTCGTAGCCGTCTAACACGTAGTCGTTCAGATATAAGCCGTTCCAGAACGTCTTTACAAACGCGTCTTTGGTGATCTCCGCTTGGTATTCCATGAGGTCCGCACTGGTCTCTTTACCCATCTCACGCAGCATCTCTGCCGTGAAACGCATAGCGTTGTACCAGAGCGCATTGATCTCCACTACATATCCTGTACGCGGTGTGATCGGCCAGCCGTTCTCGGTCGCGTTCATCCATGTCGCAGGACGCTGCGTGCCTTCTACCCACAGCAATCCGTTCTGATGCAACTTGGCACGCGGATGATTCTGCTTGCGGTAGTATTGGATTATATCTTTGCATAACTCGCCGTACAGCTCTGCGGCTTCACGCACCGTATATTTATGTGCGTATTTCTGCGCCGCGCGAACGAACCACAGCAAGGCGTCCGGCTCGTCCATGCCTGACATCTTCACGTCATGCACACGGCCGCTCATGAAGTTCAATATCTCTTCGATCGCGGTCTTGTTGATGATGGCGTCCCAATATTCCGGACGGTCGATGTCTAACGTACAACTCGGTACGCTGAAGAACGAATTACGCGCATCGGCTTTGAACCACGGGAAACCGCTCAGGAAATAGCACTTGTCGCCTTCGCGTTTGTAGAACTGGCTCGCGCTGTTCTTCAGCGTCGAGAACATGTCCTCGCGGCGGTTACGGCGCTCCAACTCTTTCTTCCAGGTCGCTTTCAGACTTCCCGTCTTGCATTCCGTAACGCCCGCGGCAAAGATAATACTCTCGCCTTTCTTCATCGGCAACTCGAAATAGCCCGGCACTAACAAATCCTCCTTGTAAGCATAGCCGCGCTCCAACTCCTTGCGATAAACAATGTCTTTGTACCATTGCGGATCGTGGTGGTACTCAACCGCCTTGCTGAACTGCATGTACAGGTTCGGGAAACCCGGGTACATCCGGTTGAAACGGCCGTTCTCGCATTCGTCCATGTTGGGGTTAGCCAAGGGATTTTCGTGGGTCAACTCGTTCACGCTCCGGAAAGCTAAGAACGGGCGGAAACGAAGCGTCGTCGGACTGCCGCTCTCTAACAGCGTGTAACGAATCAGAACGCGGGGCTCGAAGCTTACCAACATTCGTTCTTTCTCCAATACCATCGCACCGACGCGGTAAACGGTCTTGGAGATCAATTCGCAGTCAAACTCGCGAATGTACTTGTGTCCGTTCGGACTGAAATGGTTCTCCCCGTACTCGTGCAGACCTAAGTTGAACTCTGCGCCATGTTGGATCACTGTCTCGTCCAGCGAACTGAGCAGAACAAAATTGTCCTCGCCCAGTTGAGGAAGCGGCATCACCAACTGACCGTGGTACTTACGTGTGTTGCAATCGACCAGAGTAGTCGAGTTGTACACACCTGCACGGTTTGTCCGAATCATCTCTTTTTGGAGCGATCGCTCCAAATTAACAAGTACTGTCTTGTCAAAATTCAGATAACTCATGATCGTGATTTAGTATTAAGTAATTTGTTTGTAATTCGTAATTGTGCATTGTGAATTGTGAATTCTTACAGCTCGCTCACAAACTGCTTGATCCGTTGCTCTTCGGCTTTCTTGCAAACCAACAGCGCGCCTTTCTCTTCCGCAATGATCATGTCATCCACGCCTTGCACGATCGCTTTCTTCCCGGACTCAAGCACTACTATATTGCCCTTTGCCTCATAGAAATGTGCCTCGCTGTGCAGACTCACGTTCCCGTTCTCGTCTTTCTCGCTCAGCTCATACAAACTGCCCCAGGTGCCCAAATCGCTCCAACCGAAGCTGCTCGGCAACACAAACACATTGTTCGCTTTTTCCATGATTCCGTAGTCGATACTGATGTTCGGACATTTGGGGAAGATCTGTTCGATGAAATCCTCCTCTTTCTCGGTTCCCATCAGCAACTCACCTTCTCTGAAACGGTCTGCCACTTCCGGCAGCAAATACCGGAACGCCTCGCTGATCGTCTGTAAGTTCCAGATGAAGATACCGCTGTTCCATAGAAAATCTCCGCTCTCTAAGAACACTTTCGCCATCTCTAAGTTCGGCTTCTCCGTAAACGTCTTCACCGGATAAATACCATCCTCAATTTTTAATTTTTCATTTTTAATTTTTAATTTGTCATCCGATTTGTCCGCGACAAATTGAATGTACCCATACCCCGTTTCCGGTCGTGTGGGTTGCATGCCTAACGTACAAATCGCCTTGTTCCGGCTCACGAAATCAAAGGCTTTCAAAATCGCCTGACGGAATTTCTCTTCCTCCAAGATCAGATGATCGCTTGCCGCCACAACGATGTTCGCTTGCATCTCCGGCTTGTTCCAATCGATCTCCATGTAACTTGGCAACTTCGATCCTGTCGTACCGCCTTTGACACTGCCGTCTTTGGCATAACCTTGTTCTTCCGGTGTATATCCATATGCTTTTTGCAGACAGAGTGCACGAATATGCGCGGTCGCATAAGCGATACACGGCGCCGTATTACGTCTTGCCGGCTCGCAAAGGATCTGACCCTCGCTCAAATCCGGGATCTGCTCCAAAATGATCTGTTTATACGCTACGTTCGTAACAATAAACACATTCTCAATCGGTACGATCGGTCTGAAACGATCTACCGTCATTTGAAGCAAACTTCTGCCTGTTCCGAAAAAGTCCAAGAACTGTTTCGGCTTTTCTTCTCTGCTGTACGGCCAGAAACGGCTTCCAACGCCACCGGCCATAATCACGCAATAATTATTTTCCTTTTTTGTCATAATAAATGTATATCTGTGTTTTTTATGGTTGTTATCTCTCAAGATTTTCGCTTGTCGAAAATAATCGTTCGAGCAAAGCGAGATAAGAACTATCAACTATCACCCTTCCACCTGCTTTCCACCTTCTCTCATCGGATGCTCATCGGGTGCTCATCGGATG
This sequence comes from uncultured Bacteroidales bacterium, assembly GCA_946534715.1. Classification (GTDB taxonomy): domain Bacteria; phylum Bacteroidota; class Bacteroidia; order Bacteroidales; family Paludibacteraceae; genus Colicola. The sequence continues at coordinate 60,248 of CAMNCW010000048.1, forward strand.
CTCATCGGATGCTGCGTATGACGTTAACGGGAGAGGATAGGCATGGTAGTTTGCTAAAAGCGCACAAAGTTACAACTTTTTTTTCATATACGCAAGCGCGCACGTACTTTTTATTAAAAAAAATGCATTTTTGCCCTAAAAATGCACTTCTTTCAACTTTCAACTTTCAACTTTCAACTTTTTGTTGTATCTTTGCATCGTATTTTGGAATAATATGGGCTTTTTGCAAAAAAATAGAATATTCAATTGTCAATTATCATTTCTCCTGTTGTTGGTATGTGTCTCGTGCTCCAACAACTATACCCCGCGTCCGTATGGTTATTACCGAATCACAGTCCCAGACACCGCCTATACGGACTTTTCAATTGTCAATTCTCAATTGTCAATTGTCAATTACCCTTACTCTTTCTCCGTTTCCCAAAACGCAGTAGTTCTGCCGGTTAAGAAGGACGGAGAGCCGTTCTGGATCAATCTCTATTACCCGGCTTTGAATGCCACGATCCATTGTTCATACAAACCGGTTCGGAACAACTTGCGCGAGCTGACCAACGACGCCTTGGAGTTCGTCTATCGCAACGCCTCGTTTGCGAACGCGATACCAGAACGCGAATACAATCACCCCGAAGCGGATGTCTATGGCGTACTCTTTGACCTGGAAGGCAACACCGCCTCTTCCTGTCAGTTCTTTGTGACCGACTCCACGCATCATTTCTTCCGTGCGTCGGTCTATTGTAACTGTCCGCCGAACGCCGATTCCCTTGCACCGGTATATAACTATCTCCGTAAAGACGTCGTCAAAATGGTAGAAACCTTCCAATGGACGAAATAAACCACAACATATTATATCGACCAAGCTTGGGCGATAAAAAACTTGCCCTTCTTCTTGACCCCGAGAAGGCGGATCTCTCTGCTTTGCCCATCACCGCAGAATGTCATCCCGACTACATCTTCGTCGGCGGTTCCACCGGTGGGGACACAACGCCTTTTGTCCGTGCCCTCCGCGATAAATTGTCAATTGTCAATTGTCAATTACCCATTTTCCTCTTTCCCGGCTCTGCCGCCCAATTTACCCCCGAAGCGGACGCTATCTTGTACCTCTCGCTCCTTTCCGGAGACAACCCCGAATACCTTGTAGGTCAGCAGGTTAAGTCCGCACGACGCATTCATGCCTCCTCGGTCGAAGTGATCCCGACGGCCTATATCCTCATTGATGGCGGCGTAGAGACATCCACTATGCGCGTAACAGGCACCAAACCCCTTAACCCATCTACCGCAGAAGGCGTTCAAACCATCATAGACACCTGTATCGCCGCCGAACTGATGGGTAAGAAAGCAATCTACCTCGAAGCCGGTTCGGGCGCTCTGAACCCTGTCTCGCCGGACATCATCCGCGAGGTGCGCAAAAACACCTCTCTCACCCTCATCGTCGGCGGCGGAATACGTACGCCCGAAGCAATGAATGCCGCCTATTCCGCCGGAGCAGACATCGTAGTCATAGGCAACCACTTCGAGTCGCATCCCGAAGACCTGAAATCCTTCTGTCGGAATATCGAAATATCGAAATCTCGTGATCTCGTGATCTCGGAATCTCGAAATCTCGAAACGGACGAGCGCTTCATGCGACTCGCCCTCTGCGAAGCAGAGAAAGCCCTCGCGGCGGACGAAATACCCATCGGCTGTGTCATCGTTTCGCAAAACCGGATCATCGGACGCGGACATAACCTCACAGAAACCCTTTCTGACGTCACGGCGCATGCCGAGATACAAGCTATCACCGCCGCTACTCAGACCCTCGGCGGCAAATACCTGCCGGATGCAACCCTGTACGTCACGGTCGAGCCTTGCCCTATGTGCGCCGGAGCTGTCGGTTGGTCTCAAATAAGCCGCATCGTCTTTGGCGCACCGGATCCCAAAAGAGGCTACCGGACGTACGCACCGCGCGTCTTTCACCCCAAAGCAACCGTCACGCCCGGCGTGCTCGAAGACGAATGCAGAACACTTATGCAAGAATTTTTTAAATCGAAGCGATCATGATAAAATGGTTAAATGACAAATTCAAAAGCCAACAAGAAAATGCTAAAACGCTCCAGACGGTCTTGCGTCTGACGATTTTTGTGCTCTTGGCGGCCATATTAGTGCTTATTTTTCCGCGTTATAACAATGCCTTCCGTTACCACTACGAAGTGGGAAAACCCTGGGGCTACAACACCCTCACGGCGGATTTTGACTTCCCGATTTATAAGTCCGAGGAGCAAATGACTAAGGAGCAGAAACAGCTGCTCTCTACCTTCACGCCTTGTTATCACTACATCCGCGGGGCGCAAAGGGAAGTGAACGTCATCTCCCTCGCGGAGATGGAATGGCTCCGTTCGGAGGGTTTCGGACGTATTGCCATTAAGAAAAACAACGTCTCCAAGACCTATTCCCTCTCCGAGATATATACCGAAAAAACGGCATATGAGAAATACCATTACGAGTGCCGGCAGAACTTAGTGCGTGACACGCTTCTCACCGAACAGAACCGTGCGCGACTTCTCTCATCCCTTTCGCCCACGCAAGGCTTGGTTCAGAAAGGCGAAAAGATCATCGACCGCGGAGAGATCGTCACCGAGCAGAACTACCAGATCCTGCAATCCCTCCGCCGTGCGTACGACGATGAGACACTGGGTCATAAACAGCGCACGCTCTCTATCCTCGGCGAGGTGATTCTGGTGTCGCTTTTCCTCTGCCTGTTTGTCATTTACCTGTACGTCTTCCGTATCGCTTATCTGCGCTCTACCTCGACGATCCTCTTCTTCTGCTTGCAGATGTTGATTGTCATCTCCCTGTCCTGTCTCGCATTGCGGTTCGGGCTCTCGGTCTATCTCATCCCCTTTGCGTGGGTGCCTATTCTGACGCGCGTCTTCTTCGATTCCCGCACGGCGCTCTTCCTGCATTTCACTACGATCCTCATCACTTCGATCATTGTTCCTGCGCCGGTAGAGTTCTTCTTCATCCAGATCGTAGTCGGCATGGTGGCTGTCTCGTCCCTGAATGACATGACGCGCCGCGCACAACTCCTGGAAACAGCAGGATGGATCCTGCTCACGCAAACGGTCGCTTATACGGCGATCACCTTTGCGCAGACAGGCGTCTTCTCCTCCATTGACCCGTGGATGTACCTTTATTTCGCTATCTGCGCCCTCCTCACAGTGGGCTGTTATGGCTTGATTTATACGTTTGAGAAGATGTTCCGTTTCATCTCCTCGATCACCCTGATCGAACTGACGGATATCAACTCCGAACTCCTCCACACCTTGGCGGACCGTGCACCCGGTACTTTCCAGCACTCCATGCAGGTCTCCAACCTCGCTGCCGATGCAGCGAAAGCCATCGGCGCGAACGCGCTGTTGGTACGTACCGGCGCGCTCTATCACGATATAGGTAAGATCTCTGATCCGCTCTATTTCGTTGAAAACCAGACAGGTCTTGATAACCCGCTCCTCGAAATGGACCCGCGCGATGCCGCACAAGTGGTCATCTCACATGTGACCGAAGGAGAGAAAATAGCCCGCAGAAACCATCTGCCGGAAGTGGTGGTGAACTTCATTACCACACACCATGGTACGTCGCTCGTGCGCTATTTCTATAATACGTACGCGAATGCGCACCCGGGAGAAACCATTGATGAGTCGCTCTTTCGTTACCGGGGACCCAAACCCTCTACCAAAGAGGGCGCTATTCTGATGATGGCGGACGCTATCGAGGCGCGTTCGCGCAGCTTGACCGATTTCTCGGAAGCCACTATCGCAAACGCAGTGAATCAGATGATTGAAAGCCAGATAGCCGATGGCCAGTATGCCGAAACACCGCTGTCCTTCAAGGACGTAGAGGACATCCGCCGTGTCTTCACCGCGCGCCTCACCGCCATCAATCACCACCGAATCAGCTATCCGACGCTGAATAATAACCGCTCGTGATCACGTGATCACGTGACCTCGAGATTACGAGAAATGAACAACAATCGTCAATTATATCTCGCTCCCATGGAGGACGTGACCGATCCTGCCTTCCGTGCGTTATGCAAGCGTTACGGCGCGGATCGCGTCTATACCGAGTTCGTCAATGCCGACGCGCTCGTGCGCGACATCGCCTCTACCACACGCAAACTGACCATCTCGGATGCAGAGCGGCCGGTCGCGATACAGATCTACGGCCGTGAGCCCGAAGCTATGCGCGATGCTGCACTCATCGTTGAACAGGCGAAACCGGACTTCATTGACATCAATTTCGGTTGCCCCGTAAAGAAAGTGGCGGGCAAAGGCGCCGGCGCTGGACTGCTCCGCGACGTGCCCAAAATGCTGGAAATCACCCGCGCTGTGGTCAATGCCGTGCATACACCCGTTACCGCCAAAACCCGCCTCGGCTGGGACGACTCCGACCTGATTCCAAGAGTGAATCCTCTGGGACTAAAAACCCCCTCCCTTGAGGGGAGGGATGGGGTGGGGTTATTCATCGTCTCCCTTGCGGAAGCCCTTCAGGACTGTGGTATTCAGGAACTGGCTATTCATGGCCGCACGCGTTCGCAGATGTACCGCGGTGAGGCGGATTGGACCCTCATCGGAGAAGTGAAGAATAACCCGCGTATGCATATACCTATTATAGGTAACGGGGACGTGTGTACGCCCGAGCGCGCCCGCGAGTGTTTCGACCGTTACGGCGTCGATGCCATCATGGTCGGACGCGCCACGTTCGGCGCACCGTGGCTCTTCGCGGAAATGAAAGCCGCCTTGGATCCTTCTTTCCCTCCCTTGAGGGGAGGGGCAGGGAGGGGTTTCTCCATGTCCGAAAAGGTCGCTGTCCTCAAAGAGCACGTACTCGCCTCTATTGCATGGTGTGGCAATGACGAGAGAAAGGGCATCATCCATTCCCGGCGGCATTTTGCAGCCTCGCCGGTTTTCAAAGGCCTCACGGACTTCAAACAGACCCGCATCGCCCTTCTCCGCGCAGAAACGGTAGCGGAAGTATTTGCCATCATGGACGAAATCGTCGCCAAATGGGGGCAATAAATCGTACCTCGACAATAAAAATATTTCGATCCTGTAGCACGCATCGACCATACATGGTCGATCAAAATGAATAAATAGCACGCATCGACCATACATGGTCGATCAAAATAAATAAATGACCAAATGAAAAAATTCTTTGATTCCAACGCCCTCTGGCTCTCCATGCTTATCGGAGCCCTCGGCTATAAAATCTTCCTGCCCCTGAAGCCCTCGCTTCCCTGGCTTATCTTCTTTATGCTCTTTTTTACCTTTTGTAAGGTAAACCCGCTGGACTTGCGCCTCCATAAATGGCATGGTGTGGTGTTAGCCGCCCAGATGCTCTTCAGTTTCGGCTCATACGCGCTGATTCTGCATTTCACGGGCAATGTCGTCCTCGCACAAGGTGTTCTGATGTGTTTTATCATGCCCACGGCTACCGCCGCGCCTATTATTGCCGGCAAGATGGGAGGCTCGATCCAAAACCTCACCACCTTCACCCTCCTCTCTAATTTCGCAACGGCTATTATTGTCCCGGCTACTTTCCCGCTCATTAACCCGGCGACCAACATGGGCTTCTGGCCCGCTTTCTGGCTCATTCTCAGCCGTGTAGCACCGCTGCTCTTGGGACCCTTCTTATCCGCGTGGCTCCTTCGTCTCGCGTATAAATGGAAGACCAGCAAGGAGTTCGTTCTGCCCGTGAAAATAGCGGTCGTGCCCTTCTATCTATGGGTCGCTTCGATCGTGGTTCTTATGGCGGTGGTCACGGATACAACAATTTCAAATTTCAAATTTCAAATTTCAAATATCCTTATCCTATTAGTATTATCTTTCTTCGCGTGCCTTCTCCAGTTCGGTTTAGGCAAACTCATCGGCTATAAACTGCCGGCGGCGAGCAAGGGAACGGACTATCAGGACGTGCTCATCAACCCCGCTGCAGCGCCCAAGACGATGGCGGGTGTCTCTTCCATCACAGCCGGACAGGCTTTCGGACAGAAAAACACCTCCCTCGGTGTGTGGATGGCGAACACCTATCTCGATCCTTTAGCATCGCTCGGCGCTGCCGCATATATCGTTTGGCAAAATATCTTCAATTCCGTCCAACTGATGGTTGTTGCACATAAAAAATAAATGTTATTTAACATTTTATTTGCATATGTCAATTATTTGTCGTAACTTTGCACCGAATTTTTGGAAAAATAGTATCGACCAATATTGGGCGATCTAAAATAGACAACATCAACCAATTAATTCATTTAACAAACTAATTACAAATCATCATGAAGAAATTCTTTTCTTTTTTCGCTGCTCTGCTTTTCGCAGGTAGCATGATGGCTGAGCCTATTACGATCAATGCAACAGATGTTACAACGATCGAAGCTGGCGCAACCACTGGTTTGGACGTAACGCTCCAAGGTGTTCACATTGAGTGGGAAGGTGCTTACTACAACAATGAGTACAGCCAGGATTTCCGTATCTATGCAGAAAAGGCTATGAAGTTGACCGCTACGGAGAACATCAGCAAAGTCGAGATCGTAGGTTATGCTAAGAAAGATTTAGCGCCTGTTGTTTCGGCTGGTACAATTACTGCCGGTGCTTCTTTCAGCGCAGAAACAACTAAGGCTACATGGGAGGATCCTCTGCTTGTAATCGAGGAAATCAAAGCACAATCTTTGACAATCACCTGCAACAAGCAAATGCGTGCTTACTCGATCCGCATTACTTTCGAGGGTGACGATGTTTCTCCGACGCCCTCTATCAACTACTATGTAGCTGGTAACATGAACGAATGGAAAGTTAACGACGCATATAGGCTCACCCGGAGCAATAACGGCGAGTATAAAGGCGAGTTTACTTTCGTCGCTGATGCTGAGTTCAAAGTAATCGGCTTCGATGGCGAGAACACTACTTGGTATCCGGAAGGTATGGATAACAACTTCAAAATCACTGAAGCCGGTGACTACATGATCACATTCAACCCCGCTGGTAACGTAGAAGGCTGGCACGAAGGATTCTTCAATGTTGTTAAGAAAGAAGAGCCGGTTGTCGCTCAATACGAAGTTGCTGAGGCTATCGCTGCTGGTCTCAAAGAAAATGACGAACTCTTCGTTCGCGGTATTATCACCAAACTGGAGTTCAAAGGTACGAACTTCGCTAAATACGGATCGGTTAATATTTATGTGAAGGACGCTACCGACGCTGAAGGTGAGTTCGAGTTCTTTAACTGCTACTCGCTCAATGCGGATACCTTCCGTACTTCTGTTCCGAACTATGATCCGCAGAACTCCAAATGGGCTCAATTCAGAGAAGTTGCCGATGAGAACGGAAACACGATCCACGTCGGAGATACCGTAGTTGCTTTCGGTAAGTATAAACTCTTTAACTCGACACACGAACTCAACACCGGTTGCTATCTCACTGAGATCAAACACGCTCCGGTCGTTCCCGCGGACACTATTGAGGTGAAAATGACCGAAGGGCTGACCTTCTCGGACAATGTGGCTACTGAAGGCTGGTGGGAAATGTATGGTGAAAACGATAAGTTCATCATCGAACTTTCTAATAATAAAACCACACAATTAGAAGGTACTTATACCTATGAGGACCTGGATCCGGATTTCGCCTTTATCGGTGTTATCAATGGTACGGATACTACCGAGGTTTACTTCGTGGACGGTGCTGTTACACTCTCTAAAGACGCTGAGCAAGGTACTATCACTATCAAGGGTGCCTTGATCGGTGAGGACGGCAATGTTTATAACATTGAGTTGGTATTCACAGAGCCGAAACCGACGGAGACTGTTACGGTCAACATCCAGAATGCTGTAATGGAAACCTCTTACGCCGATTATGGCCTCTATGGCATGTACGGCGATGACGAGAACAACGTATTCGTTATGCTCTCTGTATGGGCTATGGAAGGCTTGGAGGGTCAATACACCGAGCAAGACTTGGATCACGCATACCTCGGCTCTGGAATTATTGATGGCGAGGAAATGGCTAATATCTATAAAGCTGCTATCACGATCACTCCGGGCAACGGTGATGACTACCTCCTTACCGCTACGCTGCTTTGCTACAACAATAAGCAGTATAACGTAACGATGTACATCCCTGCTGGGCAAGGTATTGAGGATGTGGAGGCTACTGTCAAAGCATTCAAACGCATTGTTAACGGACAGGTTATTATTGAGAAGAACGGTGTTCGGTACAACGTTCTCGGTAATACCGTTAAGTAATCTCTATCACGGATACCACGTTTTTGGCATTTGCCAATTTCGGATCTCTTCTAAGCGGCTCACATTCCTGTGAGCTGCTTTTTTGTTCATCATTCCTTTAATTTGTGAACAAAAAGAAAAAAATTGTCTTTAATTGTTGTTAATTGTTGACTTAAAGAAAAATTCGCCTAATTCGCTTAATTCGCCGTTTTTGTGCCCTTTGTCTTTTTCCTTTGGGGTCTTTTGGGACCAATAAAATAAATTTTCCTTAATTTTTAACTTCTTTTGATACTTATAACTGCTATTTTGAAAAAAATGTCAAATAAATTTGTATATGTCAAAAATTTGTTGTACCTTTGCAGCAAATTTTGAAATCTCAAAGTAGATGACAAAAACAAAATCTTTCATTAACACTTTAAATTTCATGTAATTATGAAAAAAATCTTTTCACTTTTTGCTGCTGTCCTCTTTGCAGGAAGCATGGTGGCGCAGACGACGTACACGTTTACGGATGTGAAAACCCCGGCTGAAGCTGTAGCTGATGGTTTGACTTTCACATTCCAAAAAAACAGTGGATCAACAAACCCCCAATGGCTCGCAAATGCTGGTGAGGCTCGTCTGTACGCAAAAGGTTCTTTGACTATCACTTCTTCGGATGCTAATATTACGAAAGTAGTATTCGAATATGTGGTTAACAAAAACAAAAATGGCAAAGCTCCTACAATTGATGGCGTAAAAGGCGCTACTAACGCTGGTACTTGGGATGCGGAAACAATGACTTGGGAAGATGCTACTGGAGACACTGAAATCACTCTCTCTACCAGCGGCGAAGCCGGTAACCTTGGCTTCAAATCCATTACAGTTACCTTTGAGGCTGGTGTTGCTCCCGCTGTCGCTAAACCGACCTTCACTCCAGAAACTGCTGAGTTTGAAAACGAAGTTTCCGTTTCCCTCGCTTGCGAAACAGAAGGTGCTGAGATCTTCTATACCCTTGACGGAACCGCTCCTACTGCTGAATCTGCCAAATATGAGGCCGCTTTCAAACTGACAAAAACCACTACCGTGAAGGCTATCGCTATCAAGGGCGAGGACAAGAGCGCTGTGGCTACCAAAGTATATACCAAAGCCCTGCCGACCGTACTGCCCGATACTATCACTTGCGAACTCGCTGCTGAACTGGCGCTCGCCGGCAGAACCGACAACGTTATTGTAAAAGGCTATGTAGTAGCTATTCAGGACGCTTGGAATTCACAACACAAAAACGTGAGCTTCTGGATGGCGGATACCAAAGACGGTAGCAATACATTCGAGGCTTACCGCGTTGCTTGTGAGACGGCTGAAGAAGCTCCGGCTGTCGGTGATCTCGTTTGGGCGAAGGGTACTCTGACTAAATATAACTCTACCCCGGAAACGGCACAAGGTGGCACATTCGGTATCTTGGAGAAAGACCTGCTTCCCGCTGTTAACCTCGGCGCAAAGACCATTGAAGAGTTCCTCGCTCTCAAGAATAAGAAAGATACATGCATCCTCACCGGTGTGGTAGAAAATATCAAAATGGATAGCAAAGATAATACCCAATATAATGCATATGGTAACTTTGACCTCAGGGACGAAACAGGCAAGGTATATATCTATGGTCTTCTTACCGCTGACGGCGAGAGCAAGAAGTTTATCGAGATGAATATTAATGAGGGCGATGAACTGACTGTGTTGGCTATCTATGCTGAGTACAACGGAACGCCGCAGGTTAATGATGCTATCTTCGTTTCTGTTGACAGAGTTCCTACCGCTATCGACAACACCGCTGTTGAGACCAAGACCTTCAAGACTTTCGAGAACGGACAACTCGTAATCATCAAGAACGGCATCAAATACAACGCTACCGGCGCTGTGATCCGTTAAGCGAAATTTGTACAAAAAATATATACTTTGTATATATAGTAAAAGGGCGAAATACACTTTTCGCCCTTTTTTTTATGTTCAACTTTTAATTTTCAATTACTAGTGTTGCGATAAATTATCGCATCAGTATTAGTTTAATTTGTTAAATTCGTGAACAATAAAAGAGAAAAAGTATTTTGTTCATTGACGTCGGATCGTATCCGACAAAAAAAATTCGTTTAATTCGTTTAATTCGCCGTTTTTGTGCCCTTTGTCTTTTTGGGGATTTTTTGGGGTCATTGTAACATTTGTCGCCCCCCCCGACGTCCGTCCCTTCGCCCCCTATCCCTCTTCGTCCATTTGGTCGGGATTTGATCCCGACATCCCTTATCGGCGTCCGTTAATATAAACCGGGCGATGCTATCGTCCGGTCCCCTAAAAAATTAGTTTAATTTGTTAAATTTGTGAACAATAAAAGAGAAAAAGTATTTTGTTCATTGACGTCGGATTGTATCCGACAAGAAAAATTCGTTTAATTCGTTTAATTCGCCGTTTTTGTGCCCTTTGTCTTTTTGGGGATTTTTTGGGGTCATTGTAACATTCGTCGCCCCCCCCGACGTCCGTCCCTTCGCCCCCTATCCCTCTTCGTCCATTTGGTCGGGATTTGATCCCGACATCCCATATCGGCGTCCGTTAATATAAACCGGGCGATGCTATCGTC
>CAMNCW010000049.1 GCA_946534715.1 uncultured Bacteroidales bacterium
AGATAGACGAAATCGTAGCCCTGCAGAAGTTGGTACGTGAACTCCGTGAACGACATGCCCTGCGCGAACTCGCCGTTGAAACGCTTCTTGACGGAGTCCTTCGCCATCATGTAATTGACGGTGATCAGTTTGCCGATATTGCGCGCGAAGTCAAGGAACGTGTAGTCCTTCATCCAGTCGTAGTTGTTGACCAGCTCAGCGGCGTTCGGCTCGTTCGAATTGAAATCCAGGAAATGCTCCAACTGCTCACGGATACATTGTACATTGTGACGCAAGGTCTCTTCGGTCAGCAGGTTACGCTCCGCGGACTTGCCGGAGGGGTCTCCGATCATACCCGTCGCACCGCCGAGCAGCGCGATAGGCTTGTGCCCGCACGCCTGCAGGTGGCGCAGCATCATGATGCCGCACAGGTGCCCTATATGCAGACTGTCCGCTGTCGGGTCGATACCAACATAAGCGGTTGTCACTTCTTTCATCAACTGTTCTTCTGTTCCCGGCATGATATCCTGGAGCATGCCTCTCCAACGTAGTTCTTCTACAAAATTTTTCATCATATATATTTTTTTTATTTCTTTTTTTTAAAAGTTTGGCACGGGTTTTGTTAGTAAATAAGTGAAAGAGTAAAGTTTTTTTATAAAGAGATTGTTTGTTATATTAGTAAAAGCGAGTTCGTCGGGAGGACGAGCTCGTTTTTTGTGTTCACTTACTCCTTTACCTTACGGTATTTGCCCTCAATCAGTAACATACCCGGTAGAATCTCACCGCCACCTGTTTTTACGAAAGTGGTATAGGGGAGTGAAGATCCCGGGTCTTGCTCCAAAACGGCATTGTAGCGGTTGTCCCAAATACAATCTTTTTTCGCTTTGACAGAAGCCACATATTTATAAGTGGTTTTTCCGGTCTCCGGGTCTATCTCGCGGCGCACGACTTGGAATTTCGAGCCATCGCTGATACCCTCTTTCTTGCCGATCTTGGCGGCATAGCCGGTTATTTTGCCTTTCTCATCGGTCAGCACGCGGAATACAGGAGTCTTCACTTTGAAGTCTTCGTATTGTTTGGCGAGCGCGACGATATTCTTATCCATCGAACGGGCACAGATGGTACGTACCAACTCTGTACGCTCGTATTTACCTTTCAGCACAGCTTTCTTGTCGAACTCGTATTCGTGCGCCACGTATTGGAGACGATAAGTTGTCTTGTCATCCAGGAATGCTTGCATTTTTGCCGAATCGGGCTTGCCGGTATAATGCTGGGTGTAGAAAATAGCGGCAATGGAATCATTCCACACCAATTGGTAGAGGTACGAGTGTGTCTTGACATTGAAGCCGGTGAAACTGTCTGCTATCTTGGCACTCGTTTGGGCCAAATCTCTTCCGGCAGAGCCTCCTGTGAAGGCGTCAAACACGCCTCCGACGATTCCGATGGTCAGTTTGGCTACTGCGGCATCCTCTTCCGCGGTGGTGTAAGTTACATCGTTGACCAGCACGAATGTTTGACCCAATAACTCCTCTCCGGCATCGCTCAATGTGGCTAAACCGCGTGTTGTCTGCATCGCCAGCGCTACATCCACATCGGTCGCGTTGTATTGTCCGCGGGTTTGGATAAGTTCCGTGTTGAATGTAGCGTCGTTTACGGTGTGACCGCTGAGACCGAACCATTTGGCAACCATCTTCTTCGCCATTCCGCGGCTGTTCAGCAAATCTTCGGTGTACTGAGCGTTGGCGCGGATCTCTTTCTGGTTGAGCTGATGACCGAACACGGCTTTGTAATAGCCTGTATCGCGTTTCTGAACGCCCCACACTTTCTTATTGTCGATAACCCGCATTCCATCAATGGTGTGATCGTCGTATTTGTCTGGTATTGGAAGCGAGTCAAAGGCTTTGTATATCTCATCACCGAACTCATCTTCCGGGTGATAGACAAGCATTGTGGCAAGAGAGTTTCGACGGTAAGAGAGTTGTTCTTGTGCTTGTACTCCAAGAACCGAAAAGTGAAAAATGAAAGCCGACAGGACGAAGAGCCCTATCCAACTTTCACTTTTCATACTTGATTGTTGATTTTTCATCTTATAAAAGGGTTCTGATGAATCCAATGTTTACTTCTTTATTGGGCTGATGGTTACCATAAGCTACGCCGATTTGACGCATAGCATCTATGCGCAGTTTCTCCAAATCAACGCCGTCTTGGTAGATTTTCATCTCAAATTTCCAATCGTCCAATACCTTGCCTTTGATCTCTTTGTAGAGTTCCATTGCTTCGGAGTAGCAACTTGCGTCCGGCAGAATGTTTGCCAGATACTCGCCGGCGGCTACTGCTCCGCTGGCATTCTGCTCAGCGGCCCATGCTTGACGTGCTGCGGCTAAGTTGATGTTACATTGGTTATCGATGTACATCTGGTAAATCGACATTCCCATAGCCAAAGCGGCATCGTAGTGTTTGCATTGTTGCGGGATGAGCGAAACCCAATAAATCGCCTCTTCGTACTGTTTCATCTTTGCCAAATACTCCGCTTTCTTGATCATCGCTTCGCCTTCGTGGTCATAGTAAGCAATAATTTTCGCCTTGCCGTCCGCTATGAATTGCGCAATTTTGGGCGATTGAAGAGGCATGTGAGACAGCGCGTTCAGATAACATTTCGTTTCGGTCTCGCCTAAACCACGTAACGTAACCGAGGTGGTGGAGAACACCGTTTTGGTATATACATCCGCGATATAGAGGTTCATTTCCATCTTCTCGGAAATCTTGGATGGAGGTCCGGGGATGATGTCTTTGTCCAGCGGAGTAGTGAATGCGGTCAAAATGAACTGACCTGTGTAATCCAAGCCGGCAATACCGTTTTTGGTCAGCAACTGGTTCAGCTTGTTCTCCAAATAGGCTTTAGCGCCATCCGGGAACGGTTCTTGGTCCGGTATCGCGTAAGCGGTAATTGGCAGATACTCTGTTTCTGCGGCATACATCGTTGCGCTCATTAGCGCTACCACGAATATAGAAAAGATCTTTTTCATTGTTGTAGTTTGTTTAGATAACTCGATATTCCGAATTATCAATTGTCAATATAAATTACTTCTCCCCGAGAATAATAACGGCTCTTCCAAGGCCTTTTACCAATACTTTAGTCGGGATGTTATACGGCTCTTTTTTGAGCACTTTAGCTAATTGTTTGGCAAAACCGTTTGCATCGATGGCTCTTCCGCGCTCGTCATATACAGGGATGCGCACTTGCGTGAAGTTCGCTACGTTCTCCGAGGCATATGGCATGGCGAAACGGCCTTGTACGGTATTCACTTGGAGCCAGTTGTTGATGATGTCGATGAGCTCTTCGCCGTCAAACTCGGTCTCTAAATCGACGCCGGTGGCATTGTTGGCAAACACTTTGATATCCAAGGAGATCTCACGTCCGATGGTCTGCATCTCGGTGAAATGGTCCTGGAGACGGTTGTTGAAGTTATCCATGTTCGCTACGATCGCTTCTTCCAAAAGCACATCAATGTCTGCTGTGAAAGAAGGTGCGCCTGTTCCGGACGAAGCACCGATGGACTTGCCTGTATAAGCATCGCGGCCTTCCAGAATATAACTGATTGAGTGTTTCGGGCCGAGGTCTTTCACTTCCCAGCTGAGTTCAAGGATGATATCGCATTTCGCGGTACGAGCTACTTCGTCCAAAGGCGATTCGGCTAACTCGTTACCGGATTTGGAGGTGGTCAAGTTATCCTCCATGCGGCGTTGCTCCAAGTTCTTGATTGTCTGTTCCAAACTCTGGAGAGGGAACTGACGCTCTGCCATAAGGTCGTTTATTTTGGCAATCGCCAACTTGAGCCCCATGTTTTCTTGCAGGGCTTGTTTGTAGTTCGGCACTTTGGTGGTTGTACCGAGGTTTTCGATCTCGGTATAATAGCCGTTGGTAATACACCATATATCCGACGGAATGACCATCAGCTCCGGTTTCTTGATCTGTGCGCTCGCTACCATCGCTACCAGCGCGAAGGCTATAGTAAAAATTGACTTTTTCATAACTATAAACTTTTAACTTGAAAACTTCTATAAACTCTCAACTCTCAACTATTAGTATCTTCCTTCCGCCGGAATGATGCCGTCAGCTTGCAGTTTCTTCTTCAGGGCAGCGCGTTCTACGGTCACGTTCATCGTTGAAACGGTCTGAGAGATCGTACGCTGATAATCATTCGTGATAATACGCTGACCTTTGATGCTTACATAGTTTTCCCATTCCCCCTTATCCTGGAAGAATGCGTTGAAGTAGTCTTCGTATTTCTCTTGCGCATTCATATCGAAGCAAAGCGGCTTGAGATCCGACACTCCGTTGCTGCCACCTTTTACTCCGTTGAAAATCACCTCTTTCACCGCTTTGCGTTGTGCATCGGCAAAAGACATGGGAGCGTTACGCGAACGAACTTGTACGCGGATCACATAACTGCCGTCATAGTTGGCACTTAATACAAGGCTCGGCTGATCATAATAAGCCTGAGAACGTTTCACTCCGCATCCGGCAAGGATTACTGCCGCGAGGATGAAGAGGTATATTGAAATCTTTTTCATAAGTTATATTATTTTTCGATATATATTAAAATCCGCTGATTAGTCCACGGATGATGCCTGCTGCTTCCAAAGCTTTGCGCAGATCGTCTTTGCGGACGCTGACTACTACGCCGACCTTGTATTCTTTGCCCACTTTGACAGTTTCGGTCGTACCTTCCATGATAGATGCATATTTCTGGAACTCGCCGCCATCTGCAAAGAAGCTCTTGAAGTAGTCTTCATACTGCGCTTCAACGCCCGGAGTGTTCGCTAAAGGACGCTGGGACACACAGCCTTGACCACCACCGTAGCCTTTGAAAATAACGCCGTGTACGGCATTCTTGCGGCATTGGTTCTCGGCTACTGCCGCTTTTTTGCTATACGACCACACTTTCACAAGGTAAGTACCTTGAATAGCGTTTCCTGCACACTCAATTTCGTAGCGGAACTGGTTTGTGTCTTTGTTGGCTTTCTTCTGGCTGATGCTGGCAAAAGCCGGTAAACAGCAAGCTGCAACGAGCAGCGATAAAAGGATTTTTTTCATACTAATAATAATTTTTTATTCTATTATCATACAAGCGCCAATTTGGCTGTAATTGTCAATGGATCGGAACTGACCATAGGGACAGTTGCCGTGATAGGCTCTGATGCCGAGCGCGACGCGCGAGAAATAACCGTCGTAATTAGGGGTATTATAACGCGCGCCCACGAATATATTATAGGTGAAGACGCGTTTTTCGGCTTTGCGAGGGATCGGATTGTCTGTTTTTAAGGCATTCAGATCGTATCCGTAACATTCCCGGTTACGAATCTCCGCCGAGGCTATGCCTTGAAAACCATGGCGGCTGGTCGGCGATTGATATTGGTATTGCAGGAATAACTCCCACGGGTTGCGTTGCCAGTACGGCACTTTTTTTGTGCCCCGAGGGTCAACAATAGAAGCGTCGCCGTCTTCTTTATCGACATTATACCATCCTCCTGCCCAGAGAAGCATAAGTCCCAAGCGGAGACAGTGGTTTTCCGAGTAGCGGTCTTCGGCTTCGTTGAGCGTGAAAACAAATTCTGTATAGTTATAGGATACATTCACACGTTTGAGCGCTCTTCCGCTTTCTACCTGGCGGATCTGGAGCTCGTCTCCGATGTGAGTGGATTCGTGTTTGAAGGGACTCCATTGAATGGAGTAGTTTTTGGCAAAACCTTTATTGACACGATGTATAAACGTAAAGGTATGCCACCCGATGCGGTAGTCGGTATCTACGATAGGAGATGTGCGGAACTCGAAGAAATCCATCCACAAATTGGCTCCTGCGTGCAACGTGACCGCAAAGCCATAAGTGGAATCGACCAAATTACCTGCCCATAGAGGAATATTGAAAGCAAAGTTACCCATCGTCTGGATGCGATAGGTGCCCGGATTATTACCCCAGTTATAGGCGGGATTGTTGGTGGCGAAAGGAAAATCTATTCGCGGGAAAGTGGGATGCACATCTGCGTAGAGGCTATGCCCGAAAGGAGCATAGCGGAAGAGTCCACGCGTGAAAGGCGTGGACTCTGCGCTAAGCGTCATCGCTATAAGCACAAA
This sequence comes from uncultured Bacteroidales bacterium, assembly GCA_946534715.1. Taxonomy (GTDB): domain Bacteria; phylum Bacteroidota; class Bacteroidia; order Bacteroidales; family Paludibacteraceae; genus Colicola. The sequence continues at coordinate 6,116 of CAMNCW010000049.1, forward strand.
AAGCCCTATTAGCGAAAGACGTCGCATTTTTTAGAATTTGTAGCGGACACCAAGTCCGAGACCGCCGGCATATACATCATAGGCGAAAGCAGCGTTGCTGCCATCAAATGCTACACCTAATGTCGGACGGAAATCAATCGAGAGTTGGAGAGGGAACCAGAAGTCGTACTCAACGCCGAAACGACCGGCTGCACCTACAAAACCCCAGTTGAACTGGTAACCGGTTTGAAGAGCGCCACCGACACCCATGTACCAATGCCATTCTCCCTTTTCATTCCAAGGAATTACTGCGTTGAACGGATCAATCCAATCATAGGTACAAGCAGCTTCGATACCTGCGAAACCCGGTACACCGGCCTCAAGAGAAATCATGTTTGCCTCACCGAGAGAGTGTTCATAACTGAACTCAACTCCATAACCCAAACGTCCTCCGATTGCACGAGGCTGTGCATAAGCCATTACGCTTGCTACTACAAGCATGGCAAGGAATAAATACTTTTTCATTACCTTAATTATTTTAAAAAGTTTTTTAGTTGATTATGTTGATTAAAATTTATAGCGTACACCTAAAGATATTCCTGTAACGTTCCAGTAACATCCGGCATCTACACCATTGGAGAAATTATCGGCAAGACCGAGTCCGATGGTGGGACGGTAATCTACAGAAAGCTGGAGCGGAAACCAGAAATCATACTCAAATCCCACGCGGGCAACAGCCCCGACAAACCCCCAGTTGCGGCTACCGGTAATGCCGACTTTTACACTACCGGTAGTACTGCTGGTATAAGCATTCCATCCATAGCCCCCGGCAGCTCCTGCTCCGAGGTACCAGTGCCACTCGCCTTGCTCTTCCCAAGGGAATTTGGCATTGAACGGATCAATCCAGTCATAGGTTGCTGCTAACTCGATGTCATTTCCCGAGAACCACCATCCGGTGCCGTTATAGTTACCGTCAAGGCGTGCTCCCAAACCCCAGCCGAGCTCCATCTCCACCATGTTCTTTTCGCTCAAACTGTGCTCATAGCTCACACCGCAAAACGCGCCCATACGACCACCGATGGCACGAGGCTGTGCATATACCATCATACTTGCTGTTGCAAGTACTGCAATAAATAAATATTTCTTCATTCTGTGTGTTTTATAGAAAAACATAGGTAGCCCGGGGAAAACCCCGGACTACCTGGATTTCCATCTTACTTGTTCAGCGCGAGTGCTACGTTCACAGCGCAAGCAACGGTGCATCCTACCATCGGGTTGTTACCGATACCGAGGAAGCCCATCATCTCTACGTGTGCCGGAACGGAGCTGGAACCTGCAAACTGTGCGTCGCTGTGCATACGGCCGAGGGTATCGGTCATACCATACGAAGCAGGACCTGCCGCCATGTTATCCGGGTGCAACGTACGACCTGTACCACCACCGGAAGCAACGCTAAAGTACGGTTTGCCGGCGAGGATACGCTCTTTCTTGTACGTACCGGCTACCGGG
>CAMNCW010000050.1 GCA_946534715.1 uncultured Bacteroidales bacterium
GAGCCAGGATCAAACTCTTCGTTGTAAAAGAAATTATAAGATAGCTCAGAATAATCGAATTTATCAAGTGTAGAATTTTTTCGGGAACCTTGATCCGCCAAGTTTGGCGGATATATTTTTCAGTTCTTGTACTACACTAATTGTATCAATCTTTCAAAGAAGTTTTCTTTCGGTTTGGCGCAAAAAAATTAGGTCCTCATTCGAGAATCTGAATTTTAATGTCCGGGCCTCCGGTAGAAAATCGAAACTCACTTGTTTCTCAAAAGCGAGTGCAAAGGTACAACAAATTTTTGAATTGACCAAATATTTCTGCAAAAAAAATGCAAAAAAAATGCACTTTCTTTATAACTCATTGATTTATAGTCAATTACAAAATGCACTTTTGGGGTCTCTTTTCAATGTTGTTTTTACCTAATATGTTGCAAAACGGAATTTTTATATTTTTACGTCTCTTTTTATAATATTAAATAAGGAACGGGTGTGCGCGCGCACGTAAATAAGGGGTGAAAAAACACGAATTTGTTAAAATTTCGGCTAAAAAACTTGCATATGTGCGATTTTTGTTGTAACTTTGCACGAATTTTGAAGTTATGGAGTTACTTTTAACATATTTATTGCTTGCGATGGGCGTGAGTTTTATATGCTCAATGCTTGAATCAGTCTTAATGACGACATCGCTCAGTTACATCAACTTGCGTGTAGAAGAGGGTTACAAGCCCGCCAAGTTGATGCAAAAATATAAAGAGAACACGGGTAAGCCGTTAGCGGCTATCTTGTCTCTAAATACGATTGCGAACACGATCGGTGCCGCGGGTGTAGGCGCACAAGCGGCACAATGGGGAGGCAAATGGGTTGGAATAGTTTCCGCTATCACCACCATTCTGATTCTTGTTTTCTCTGAGATTATCCCGAAGATCATCGGTACGACCTATTGGCGTCAGTTAATGGGTCCGGCGGCTCGTATGATCCAAGCGATGATTTACGTGCTGTATCCGTTGGTATTGTTAGTAGAGTTAATCACACGTCTTTTCCCGGACAACGAAGCCTCGGTGAGCCGTGAAGAAGTGTTGGCAATGGTGAATGTAGGCGAAGAAGAAGGAGTGGTAGATGAAGACGAGAACAAGATCTTCAGCAACCTAATGCGCCTGGACACGATCCATGCATACGACGTAATGACGCCCCGTTCGGTAGCGAAGATTGCGCCGGAGAACCTGACGCTGAAGGAGTATTACGACAACGATGATTACGATCATTTCTCGCGCATCCTGCTTTTCAACCCGACCCAGCCGGAGTATATAACCGGTTATGTGCTTCGGAACGATGTGTTAGAGGACTTGGCGGAGGATCATTTCAAGAAACAAGTAGGCACAATCAAGCGTTCGTTACCGGCATTTGACCAGGATCTGACGCTTGGCACGATCTTCGATTCGATGCTCAAGCAGAAGAGCCAGATTGCACAGGTGATTGACGAGTACGGCTGTTTCGTAGGTATTATCACGTTAGAGGACATCATCGAGACGATCTTCGGACTGGAGATCATCGACGAGAGCGATGCCGTGATTGATATGCAGCAGTACGCCCGCGAGCGCTGGGAAAAGAGACAAAAGAAATACAAGAAGGTACTAAGTGACAAAGTACCAAGTACAAAGGAGTCACCGAATGAAGAAGACGAGCAACATACAGATATTGAACAAAAAGGCTAAGTTTGAATACATCATCTTAGACCGCTACACGGCGGGTATTCAACTCTTCGGCACAGAGATCAAATCCATCCGCGAGGGCAAAGCATCGTTAGTGGACAGTTACTGCGCTGTGGAGCACGGGGAGATGTACGTCAAACAGATGCATATCGCCGAATACCGGTTCGGCAGTTACGCCAACCACGAGGCAAAGCGTGACCGAAAGTTGCTGCTCCAACGCCGCGAGATCCGCAAGTTAGAGAAAGCGACCAAAGATACCGGCAAGACGATTGTGCCGCTGTGTCTTTTTATCAACGAGAAAGGTTTGGCGAAGATGGAGATAGCGCTCTGTCAAGGCAAACACACGTACGACAAGCGTCAGAGCCTGCGTGAGGCGGATGACAAACGCGAGATGGCACAAGTGCGCAAAATGGCGCATTTGTAATTTGAGATTTGATATTTTAAATTTGATAATTATATGAGTAAAGCATTATTAATGATTTTAGACGGCTGGGGCATCGGCAACAAGACAAAAGCTGATGTGATCAGCGTGACGCCGACTCCGCATTGGGATGCGTTGTTGGCCAAATATCCTCACTCGCAGCTGCAAGCCAGCGGAGAGAATGTGGGTCTGCCGGACGGACAGATGGGTAACTCGGAAGTTGGACACCTCAATATCGGTGCCGGACGTGTTGTTTATCAGGATTTAGTGAAGATCAACCGCTCTATCCGTGACAACTCGATCATGCAGAATCCCGAGATCATAGCCGCATACAAAGCCGCACAAGAGGCAGGAAAGAAACTGCATATCATGGGCTTGTGCTCAACAGGCGGTGTACACAGTTCGCTGGATCACCTGTTCAAGCTGGTAGAGATTGCCAAGGAGTACGGGGTGGCAGACAAAACATTCGTACACTGTTTCATGGACGGTCGTGACACCGACCCGCGTAGCGGCAAGGGCTTTGTGGCAGACCTGCAAAAAGTGTGTGACGCTAACGGCGCGCATATCGCTTCCATCATCGGCCGTTTCTACGCGATGGACCGTGACAAACGCTGGGAGCGAATCAAAGTGGCATATGACCAGTTGGTGAACGGTGTGGGTCGTCAAGAGAGTGACATGGTAGCAGCAGTACAAGGATGCTACGACCGCCACACGGAGGAGCACAAGGATACGGATGAGTTCATGGAGCCGTTGGTAAACGCCAACTGCGACGGTCGAATTGCAGAGGGGGATGTGGTTATTTTCTTCAACTACCGCAACGACCGTGCAAAGGAAATTACGATCGTGCTGACGCAACAAGACATGCCGGAACAAGGGATGAAGACCATTCCGAACCTGCACTACTGCTGCATGACGCCGTACGACAGCTCGTTTACGGGTCTGCACGTACTCTATCCGAAAGAGAACGTAAAGAACACCTTAGGCGAAGTAGTGAGCCGTTTGGGAATGAAGCAGTTACGTATTGCGGAGACGGAGAAATTCGCGCACGTGACGTTCTTCTTCAACGGAGGTCGCGAGGCTGAATATCCGGGTGAGGAGCGTATCTTGATTCCGAGTCCGAAAGTGCCGACTTACGATCTGAAGCCGGAGATGAGTGCTCCGGAAGTAACGGAAGCATTAGTAGCGGCTATCAAGACACAGAAGTTCGATTTTATCACGCTGAACTTCGCGAACGGCGACATGATCGGTCACACAGGTGTTTATTCCGCCATCGAGAAAGCGGTCAAGTGCATTGACGAGTGCTCGCACAAAGTGATCGAGACCGCATTGGAGAACAGCTATGAGGTGATTGTCATTGCCGATCACGGTAACTGCGACAACGCCATCAATCCGGATGGAACGCCAAACACAGCACACTCGCTAAACCCTGTTCCGTTCGTTTATATCTCAAAGGATCACGTGAACGCGCACGTAGAGGACGGAATCCTCGCGGACGTAGCTCCTTCGCTCTGCCATATTATGGGCATTGAGCAACCGAAGGAGATGACGGGTCGGAATTTAATTGTTGATTAAATTTCGACATTTGAGATTTGAAAGAAAATGCACAAATAAAAGCGACTTCGAAAAGAGGTCGCTTTTTTCTGTCTGTACCTTAAATGGAGTATATCAATACTCGAAAATACAGGAGTAATAAATTACTCAGCTTGAGCAGGAGCAGCTACGGTGTCAGCACAGCAAGTTTTAGCGCTATCAGCGCAGCACTTGGTAGTGTCAGCTTGGCAGCAAGCAGCTACAGAATCCTTGCAGCACTTGTCCTCGCAGCATTTTTTCTCGCTCTTGTTACAGCAGCTCATTGCAGCAACGGCAACAACTGCGATCAGAAGCATTTTCTTCATGTCAAAAAAAATTTTAAGCTTAAAAAATAATGTTAATTCTCCGCCTTTTTGCGAAAAACGCTGCAAAATTACTGCTTTTTTTGGATATATGCAAAAAAAAGTGTAACTTTGCACAATATTTTTTGATTTTTTATGGAAAAGAAGGAGAAATTTAACAAAACAGACCTAAAATTCATCGGATGGAACATTGTTGCAGCCCTCGTTGCGGTTGTACTGATCATCTTTGGGTTAGTTAAATGGCTACGCAGTTACACTCAACACGGCGTGGAGGTGGAAGTGGCGGATGTGCGCGGTTTGGTAATGGCAGAAGCAGAGCCGCTGATTTCTGCGCAAGGGTTGCATATCGTGGTAATTGATTCGACTTATTCGGACAAAGTACCGTTTGGCACGATTGTTGATCAAGATCCTAAGCCGGCAAGTCATGCCAAACACGGGCGTGCTGTGTATGTGATTGTGAACGCGAGTACGAAGCGGCAAATCGTCATGCCGGACTTGCACGATATAAGCTTTAGACAAGCTGAATACACCTTGAAAAGTCTAGGATTAGCAGTCGATAGTGTATATGAATATGAACCATCGACCTATCGGGACCTGGTATTGGACGTCAAAGCAAATGGTGAGAGCGTGAAGCCGGGCGATAAGATTGCAGTGGGCACGAAAGTGAAGTTAGTGGTCGGTTTCGGCAAAGGAACGGAGAAAGTGGAAGTGCCGAGCACAATCGGTCTGAGTTTGCAAGACGCACGAAGTCTGTTGCTCAGTCATCGGCTGACGATCGGTGTTGTTTATCGTGACGAGCCGGAGGAAGAAGGTGTGCCGCAGTACATCTACCGTCAAAGCCCGAGCGTCGGACAAACGGTTTTGGAAGGCGAGACGGTAACGCTGTACTTGTCAAAAGACATCGAGAAAGCGGCAACCGTTGACAACCAAGCGGAAGGTGAGGACAGTTGGTTTTGATAATTGATAATTGATAATTTATAATTGATAATTGAAAATTGATAATTGAAAATTGGCTGAAGAACAAGACATAGAGCAAGAGGAGCTGTGGGAGAGATGGCGATGCGAAGTAGATAAAGGTCAGGGCAAAGAGCGCGTTGACAAATACTTAGCGGAGCACATGACGAACACCAGTCGAAACCGCATCCAGACCGCTGCGGACGCAGGGAATGTATGGGTAAACGGTTCTCCCGTTGCCTCCAATTACCGCGTCAAACCGGGCGATGTGATACAGGTGCTGTTAGATCATGAGCCGCACGATTTCACCATTACGCCAGAGAATATACCGCTGAACATCGTCTATGAGGACGAGGATTTGTTAGTGGTGAACAAGCCGGCAGGTTTGGTGGTTCATCCGGGGCACGGCAACTACGAACACACTTTATTACATGCACTCGCATGGCACTTTGAAAAGGAATTAAAAATTAAAAATGAAAAATTAAAAATTGACATCAATGATCCCTCGATCGGTTTGGTACACCGGATAGACAAGGATACCAGCGGTTTGCTGCTGATTGCCAAGACGCCGGAAGCGAAGACGCATTTAGCCAAACAATTTTTCGACCACACGACGGAAAGGACGTACAACGCGCTTGTATGGGGTACATTCAAAGAGGAAAGCGGCACGATAGAAGGTGCTTTAGCGCGTGACAACCGCGACCGGACGATTTACAAAGTGTGGGATTTGGAGGAGTGTCCGCAAGCGAAAGAGGCGATCACTCACTGGCGCGTTTTGGAGCGTTTCCCCTATGTAACGTTAGTGGAATGCCGTTTGGAGACAGGCCGCACACATCAGATCCGCGTTCACATGAAACATATCGGTCATCCGCTCTTCAGCGACGAGAAATACGGAGGATGCGAGATCCTGAAAGGTCTGCGCACACAGAAATACCGGCAATACATTGAGAACTGCTTTGCGCTTTGTCCAAGGCAGGTATTGCATGCCAAGACTTTGGGTTTCACACATCCGCGAACCGGCGAACGGATGTTCTTCGACAGCGAATGGCCGGAAGATTTTACGAACCTGATAAACAAATGGAGGAACTATGAGCCAAATACTTTGGGTTGACGACGAGATTGATCTGTTACAACCGTACCTGATTTATCTGAAAGAGAAGAATTACAACGTTTTAACTGCTACGAACGGAGATGATGCCTTGGATCTTATCAGCCATCAGTCGCCGGCGATTGACATTGTGTTCTTGGACGAGAACATGCCGGGCATGTCGGGTTTGGAGACGCTGCAGGAGATCAAGCGCATTCACCCGGAGATACCGATTGTCATGATCACAAAGAGCGAGGAAGAGCATATCATGGAGCAAGCTATCGGCGAGAAAATCGCGGATTACTTGATCAAGCCCGTTAACCCGAGTCAGATTCTGCTGTGCCTCAAGAAACATATCCACCAGCAGGAGATCGTGACCGAGCAGGTGCAACAGAACTACCGCCAGGAATGGAGCGATATCTCGTATATGATCGACACCGCGACGACGTTAGAGGAATGGAAAGCGATCGAGCGTACACTGAGCCGTTGGGACATCGAGTTGGAACACTCTCCGATGCGGTCTATGATCGACGACCAGCGGACACAGGCGAACGCCGCTTTTGCCAAATGGGTTGCGAAGAACTACGTGGAGATGATCGGAGATCGCAAGAGCAAAGAGGAATGTATTTTCTCCCCGGACGTTATGAAACACGCCGTTTTCCCGTTGTTAGACAAAGGGGAAAAGGTATTGCTTTGCGTGATCGACAATTTCCGTTACGACCAGTGGAAGACCATCCAGCCGCTTATCAGCGAGTTCTATACCGTACAAAAAGAGGAGCAGTACACCTCTATTCTTCCCACCGCTACGCAGTATGCCCGGAATGCCATTTTCTCGGGTCTGTTACCGCTGCAGATTCAGCAGATGTACCCGCAATATTGGGTAGAAGAAGGCGATGAGGACAGCAAGAACCAGTTTGAGAAAGAGTTGGTACAGACCCTTCTGGACCGCTACCGGCGGAAAGACAGTTTCAGTTATTGGAAGGTGAATGAGAGCGATTTCTGCGAGCGTGTGATCCATCAACTCAAAGGTGCACGCACGGATCTGAATATCGTGGTTTTCAATTTCATAGACATGTTGTCTCACTCCCGTACAGAGAGCAAAATGATGCGAGAGTTAGCGAATGACGAGGCGGCGTATCGTAGTCTGACGCTGAGTTGGTTCCAGCACTCACCCACATTAGCGTTGCTTCGCCGCGCGGCGGAGTTGGGCTTCACGTTGGTACTCACTACCGACCATGGTACGACGCGGGTCAAGAATGCCGTGCAGATTGTAGCAGACAAGAACACCAACACGAACATCCGTTACAAAGTGGGCAAAGCGCTGAATTGCAACTCGAAGAACGTGTTTACCATCGAACAGCCCAAACAAGTGGGTCTGCCGTGCCCGAACGTGAGCAGCAGTTACGCGTTCTGCACCGGAAGCGATTTCTTCGCCTATCCGAACCAGTTCAATTATTATGCCCAATACTACCGCAACACTTTCCAACACGGCGGTATTTCATTGGAGGAAATGATCATCCCGTTAGTAACTCTCACACCCAAAAAGTGAAACGGATAGCGTACATACTACTGTTGTTTCTCCTTCCGGCGGCGCAGATACAGGCGGAAAAGACGCTTACTGTGCTGACCTGGAACACGTACCGTCTGGGCAATTTCAAGAAACCGGCACAGAATGAAGTGCTGCGATATCTGATGAGCCAGGACGCGGATGTGATCTGTTTGCAGGAGGTGGATATTTACAAAAACGGCAAGTATCTGACCTTAGCAGAAGTGAAGCAGCTTTTGGGCAAGAAATACCGGTATTCGTACCTTGATTTTGCGGTATATGACAAGCGTCATCAGTTCGGCACGATGGTATGGTCCAAGTATCCGTTGATACACAAACAGAGCATTCATTATGAGACGCGTGGTAACCTCTCCAACCGCTGCGACATTGTGATAGAAAAGGACACGATCCGGCTGTTTAACAATCATTTGGAGTCGTACAGTTTCACCGCCAAAGATTTGGACGATATGGACCAGCTCCGGGCGAAGACCAAGCGTGCTATTCCGTTGCGCAACAAACAGGCTCAGGTGATACGAAAAGAGATAGAGGCGAGCCCCTATCCCGTTATTGTGTTAGGCGATTTCAACTCCATAGCACTCAGTTTCGCCTATCTTCATATCAGCAGCGGTTTACATGACGCATGGCGTGAACTGCATCCCTTCCGCTGGGGTGCGACCTGCGAGCACCGGGGTGTGGGTCTTCGCATTGATTATATTCTTTGCTCCGATCCTCTTGTGCCGGTTCAATGCACTATTCCCGATGCCCCGGGATCGGATCACAAACCCGTTGTGGCAAAACTGCGTTTTTAGTTTGGCGGCAAGCCGCTGGTTTGAAGTGGTTTAGACCCTCTTCTGGTAGTGATAATTGCTGAATCTGTCTGATTTGGAACTATCCAGGCGTTGATGACCGCCGAATTTGTTTTTCCATTCATTCCATAACTCTCCGGGTTCACGCCAGTTCGTTTTCTTCCAATAGAGCACTAATAGCCATCCGAAGAGCATACCTCCGAGGTGCGCGAAGTGCGCCACATTGTCCGCCGTGAAGCCAGCCACGGATCCTAATCCGGCGAAGAGTTCAATCAAGGCATATCCTATTACGAAAATACGCGCGCGTATAGGCACAGGAATAAAAAGGATATAAAGCGGAACATCGGGGTATAGCCATCCGAAAGCGAACAGAATACCGAAGACCGCTCCGGAAGCACCGACGGTGGTCAGCATAGAGGCATAATGCGCCAGCGCCGCGGCGCCGTAATGAGTGCTCATGTTCGCCAGCATAAGGCTCCAAACGCCCTCCTGGATCAGAGCCGCGCCGAGCCCGCAAACCAGATAATAAATCAGGAATCTCCTCTCGCCCCATTCATTCTCAATCATCGGGCCGAACATCCACACCGCGAACATGTTAAAGAAAAGGTGGCTGAGGTTCGCATGAAGGAACATGTAGGTCAGAGGCTGCCACAGATGAAAAGTGGAAGCGGAAAAATAATGCAAGCCTGCAATGTCATTGAGGTCAATACCATAGCGCTGAACCATAGAGGCCAGCAGATAAACAACACAGTTCGCTATTAAAATATAGCGCGTTACAGTTGGGATATTTCTCATAATTAGTCTTTTATCGTGTTTGCTATTTCGAGCACAAAATTACTGCTTTTTTTTGAATTATTCATACAAAAAGTACGCCAAAATGCAGAAAAAGCATTTTTTTTAACTAAAAACGTATTTTTTTTGAAAAAATAGTTGCATAAATCAAGAAAAAGTTGTAACTTTGCAGCCGATATTCCTAAAAGAGGGAAATTATTTACTTTTTTAACCATTAATAAACTCTAAAGTTATGAACAAAGCAGAATTTATCAAAGCAGCAGCAGCCAAGGCAGAGGTATCTGTAGCAGC
>CAMNCW010000051.1 GCA_946534715.1 uncultured Bacteroidales bacterium
ACTTTTCTTTTTATTCTTTTTTGGTTCTTTTTTCTTTTTGTTCTTTTAGCCTGCGAAAGCGATGCGGAAGGAGTGCTTGATACTCTCGCTTTCGGGATGGGCTTTTTCGAGCTTCTCCGCCGTGCGTTTGAGGTCAGCACGCATGTCCTTCAACTGGGCTGCCATCTGCTCCTGCAACGCCAGCTGCTGCATGTAAATAGCGTGGTTGGGGTCGGAGGTCACGGCGGGGTTGGTGTTCTTCTCCCACGTGAACGATTTGGGTCGGCTGACGATGATTTTGAAACCGTGGTACTCGATGGTGCCGGTGAAGTTGGACGGCAACCCCTGCTCTTTGATGAGCGCCTGCACGGCGGTTTCCACCTGCGGACGGAGTGCTTTCAGCGTCGCCTCGGATTCGTTACATGCTACTTGCGCAGCGAAAAAACGGTCGATTACTTCATAGTTTGAGTTGTTGTTTGAATTGTTGTTTTGCATAATGTGTAAAAGTTTTGTGCTCGGTTGTATGCGAGTGGCCACTCAAAGCACGTGCGGACACACAAACTTTCGCGGTTAAAAAATAGGGTTTCATGGATTCCAAAAACGGCTAATTATGCGAATTAAGCGAATAGGCTTTGGGGCAATCATTAGACCATTTTTTGAAAAGCGGTGCAAAATTACTGCTTATTTTTGATATGAGCAAGTTTTGAAATTGATTGTAAATCGCTGTGTTTCAGCACTTTCTAAAACAAAAATAGTCCGTGCTAAAACGGACTTAAAATGCAAAATACAAAATCTAAAACAAACCCGCTTTTCGTTTTAATAAAATGTCAATTTTAAAACAAACGATGCAGATTTTGAAACGGAAAATGAAAACGATGTGAGTAAATCGTTTTAGAATCTGTAAATTTGGGCACAAAAAAAAAGCGCAGAATCAACTAATTTCTACGCTTTCCCATTGTGAAATGAGGTGTTCGAACTCCGGAATGCCCTTCCATGAGGTTCTTTTCTTCACATTGACAGCTGAGTTGGAAGGTGGCTTGTATTGCCCGTTAGCCTTCTTGTAAGTCGCTGCAAAATAGTTCACGAAAGCCAAGTTTTTCTTAATCGGTATTTCGCACCATCCCATTAGGCACGCCACATAATCCGCAGGCACGGTCTTGCGCCTTGGATTGGCGGGCAGATACTCGTCAAAATGCGAGATAATATACCGCACCGAAGAGATCTTCTCGCGGTCTTCCGCAAACAACTGCAATTCTTCTGCTGTATAGATACCGCGCTGTTCCTCCTCCACTAATTCCTTGGTCGCAAGCGAACACACATCATCGAATTCGAGATTGTGAAAACCTTTCTGCGAGAATTCTTCCTCGCTATCACTGGCTTGCCTTAAATCAATCGCCGGATTGTTGTCAGGGCTGAACTCGCTCGTGTTAAGCCGGATACTATTGATGTGTTTTCTTATGCGGAGATAGTTTTCCTCTTTGAAATCATGGTATAACTCCGTGCATTGGTTGGGGTCTCTGCGGATGTATTGCTCTTGCCGGATGACCTCCAAGCAGACAAGCAATGATTCGCGCAACACATCAAAGAACCGCTTCATATCCATGCAAAGCCGTTGTACTTCCGGAGTATAAGCCTCCAGTCCGAACATAGGGCGCGTAAAAGGTGCGATGCCCAATGACGAACGCTCAAAAATGGACGGTGGCGTGTAATCTTGAATAGAAGCGGGTACTGAAGTACTGCTGTTTGGAGTGAACCGCTTGTATATGTCCTTCATTTGCGTCACGCCGGAATGTATCTTGCGCAGCAACTGATGTGCCGAGTTGAAATAGTGGTTGTTCCGCGTTACAAACTGAGTGTTGAAAGTCAGCGAGAAATCCAACAACTGCGCGTGCTGCTCTTGCAAGTTCGCTATGGCTCCCAGCAGCTTTGTGTCAAGGGCGGCTATGTCCATCGCCGTGCGCCTGTTGCTCAGATGCAACGATGCCAGAAAGCGCTCCTGAGAGAAGCCCTCTATCGCTTGTACGACGGTCTCTAAACCCTCGAACGAGTCAAAACGTGTCTGGTATCGCTGTGCCATTATGATGTTAATTTGTAAAGAGCTGCAAAGGTACAAAAAAAAAATGACTTATGCAAATGTTTTACACATTTTTGTGATGAATTTTTGTGAAGTCACACACATTTTTGTGACGAACTTTGTAAATTCCCGCACATTTTCAACACATAAATCTAAAAAAACTTTGTAGAACTTTATATACCTTTGTAAAACTTCAAAGTGATGATAGAATTGATTCTGCCAACTGCCGTCGTAGTCATAGTCGATGCCGTTCTTACGATAGTAGCATTCGAATTGCTCATTTGTAATTTTTTGAATTATGCAAGATTTTTGCCTTAAAAAAAAACTTTTGTGTAATTTTACGCAAGAATCCTTTCAAAATCATCTTTCCAAGCACAAATCAAGCGATTTACTTGCATATGTCAAAAAAAAGTAGTAATTTTGCACCCGATTTGGGTGCGATTTCAGTTATTTCCATTTTGGAAAGTACTCGAAATCCAACTTGTTCCAAAATGGAACCAGTTCGAACCGGTCGCAGTTTGCGACCAGTTATAAAATAAGGATATGGCAAAGGAAAACGAAATAGTAAAAGTAGCATCGGCATCATTTCAGCCGTTGGAGAGTATAGAGAATCTCATCCTCGTCATCCGTGGCAAGCAAGTCATGCTAGACATCGATTTGGCACGTCTGTATGGCGTAGAGACAAAGCGTCTTAATGAGCAAGTGAAACGTAATATAGAGCGTTTCCCTGAAGACTTTATGTTCCAACTCTCTAAAGAAGAGGCAGAATCTTCAAGGTCGCAATTTGCGACTTTGAACGAGGATGGCGAACTTTCAAGGTCGCAATTTGCGACCTTGAACGGTAGAGGGCACAATATCAAGCACTTACCTTATGCCTTTACCGAAAATGGTGTGGCTATGCTTAGTTCTGTTCTGCGTTCTCAGCAAGCGATCAATGTTAATATACAAATCATGCGCGCGTTCAACGCGATGCGTCATTTTATTGGGTCGCACGCGCAGGTGTTCCAACGCATAGAGGTGTTAGAGCGCACACAATTAAGTTTAGTTGCTTTCAAAGAAGAAACAAACCGTAATTTTGAAGAGGTCTTCCGTCGCTTGGATGACAATTCGGAGAATCCGGAAAAGGGCATCTTCTATGATGGTCAGATTTTTGATGCTTATACCTTTATCAACGAACGTATCCGCGAAGCAAAAAAACGCATTGTGCTGATTGACAATTATGTGGACGATAGTGTGCTGACGATGTTGGATAAGCGCAACAAAGGTGTAGATGCGGTCGTTTATACCAAGAATATCTCGCGTCAGTTGTCGCTTGATTTTGAGAAACACAATGCGCAGTACTCGCCCATTGAGGTAAAGCAGTTTGACCGCGCACATGACCGATTCTTGTGTATCGATGACACCGTCTATCTCATCGGCGCAAGTCTCAAAGACCTCGGTAAAAAGTGGTTCGGCTTTGTCAAACTGGAGCAACCGACAGATGAATTATTAAGCAAAATGTAAGATATTAAACTCAATGGATAAAGCAAAATGTGAAATATACAAAAGAGAATTAATCCGATACGCTGGTGTTGGGGTGCTCTTTTTGATTGCAATTGCTTTTGCATTTTGGGTAAGTTTTCCTGCACTTCATATACCATGCAATTTTTCGGAAGCTGGATGTAAAGCCATTAATAGTGTTATATTAACACTCTCTTTAAGTTATATCGCAGGTTTTATCTTTTTCTTTTTATCCGAGTTTATCCCTACCGCTAAAAGAAAATACGAAGAAGAACATCGTGTAGTAGCGGTTCTTAACCATCTAACGAAGGAATTTAATGGACTATTCAATTTTAGCTCTGATAAAGACAACTATCAAAGAATGCCATTTGCAGAATTAAGTCAATCACTATTTCAGGAAGATGTTTCAAAATATAGCCAAAGCATTGATTTGACTGATAAGGATGGAGAATGCGACGTTGATGTACACTTTAAACCGCAGGTTTTATTATGTTTGGAACTAAATGCAAATAGAATTAGAGAGGACTTAAATGTTTTGCAACTACTCTCTCATTGCCTGTCATTTCCCGTGATATGTACTATTGGCTCTATAAAAAGTAGTCGCATCCTATCCGTGATTGATTCAAAAAGTGCCTACCGTGCAAGTTTTGATAAAAATGATATAAGAATCCGTTTCGCATTGTACAAGGATATGATGAAAGATTATTATGAGTTAGAAGACATGTTGATGAAGGTAACAAATGATTATAACAAGAGATACCCTGAATTTCAGATGTGGCAAGTGCCGAGCAGTAATCCACAGAGTAATACTAACAAATAATAATCACAAATCTTGCAAATGAAAGACTGGAGAAAAGATATATTTGACATTGTTGAGACAGAAAGCAATGCTCTTATAAGTAGAATCTACGATTGGTTGATGTTAGTACTAATTGTCATCAGCCTTGTGCCGCTTGCTTTCCGAGAGCAGACTTCATTGTTTGAATGGTTCGACAAAGTGTCTGTGTCGTTCTTTATTCTTGATTATCTTCTGCGATGGTTTACGGCTGATTTCAAAATACCTAATCGCAAGAAATGGCAAGCATTCCTTCTGTATCCGATTACTCCGTTCGCCATTGTGGATTTGTTGTCCATTATCCCATCTTTCAATATTTTCAACCGCGCCTTCAAACTCTTCCGTTTGACACGTCTGCTGAAGATCATGCGTGTGTTCCGCTTCATTCGCTATTCGAAGAACATGCAAATCTTGTTCAAAGTATTGCACAAGGAGCGTCACATCCTGTTTACGGTCTTCTTGATAGCTGTTGCTTATATCGTTACAACGGCGCTCATCATGTTCAATATTGAAGAATCGGATATGTTCAATGATTTCTTTGATGCGCTATATTGGGCGACAACGACATTGACAACGGTTGGATATGGAGACATTTATCCGGCTACAGATTTAGGTCGAATAATAAGTATGATTTCCGCTATTTTAGGTGTTGCGGTAATTGCTTTGCCTTCGGGTGTAATTACGGCAAGTTATCTGGAGGAATTACGGGAGGCTAAAAAAGAGAAAGAGGCAGAAAAGTAATGGCTTGGACTTGGAGAAAACGTAAATCCATTATACCGGGTGTAAGACTAAACTTTGGTAGAAAAGGAATAAGCACCACTATTGGACCACGTGGCGCAAGTATGACATTCGGTCCAAACGGAACGTATTTCAATACAAGTATTCCGGGAACAGGTTTGTATAATCGCCAACGAATAGGAGGAAATAAAAGTAATACGCAAATGACTTCAGATAATACTGGTTGTAAGGATTTCTTCATCAAGATGCTATCTTTCTCTTTGTGGCTTCTTGTAATAGTGCTGGCCTTGATGGGCTTTGGTATAAATACGTGGGTAGGCTGTGTATTTATTTGTATACTTATCTTAACGCATGTTATTGTAGCTATTTATGCTAAAAATAAAGCCTCTCAATCAGTAAACGCTTCCTCACCCGCCACAGATCCTCACGAAATAACAGAAGAATATTACAATCAAGTAACCAAAGCCGCTGAAGATTTATATGCAGATTACGAGAGAGTTGTGCGGCTGCATGACATTGATACTCTTGTTAGTTCAATGGGTGTTCAATTCGTAATGAACGGTGCTCCGATGACGGATGTTAAAGACAAAGTGCGTTTGTTGTTCTGGATTGATGTTACCCGTTGCTATACTGGCTTAGGACATCTTATAGACTTAAGTAGCAAAGAAGGTCTGGGATTGTTCTATTTCATCGCGCTTACTAAAGGCTGTGCACCGAAGAAACCCTTTGCTAACCTTGCAATAGTTAAAGCCGTTTATCAGGCTGATGCGGAATCAATACTCAAAGGCATCAAGGCATATATTGACACGGCTCCGGCGCTTTCTGAGGTTTTCTTGATGTCTCGTTTACTATCTTCAAATGATACAACTTTACACCGCAAATTCTTGGTCGATATATATCGGTTTGCGTCAATAACAGCAAAAGCTGATAACACTGTTACCAGTGAAGAAGCAGAATGGTTGAGCAACATACTAAAATTGCAAGGTGGAGGCAATCAGGAGTTCGTTCCAGAAGAGGATGAGGAAGAACAAGAACTTACTCCTATTTCTGCTCCGCATATACCTCGATTAGATCCGATTTTTGCAGATGTTGCCCGATGGATTGTTGCTAATCAAGATGGTTCAACTTCCAAAATACAACGTCAGTTTGAAATCGGCTATAATAGAGCTGGTAAACTATCTGACCAATTGGAGGCAGCGGGCATCGTTGGTCCAAACAAAGGAACTGAAGGCCGTGAGGTGCTCATTAAAGATAAGGTGTATTTGGAACGATTGCTCATGGGTATAATGGGAGAAGATTACACAAAAGCTGAAGGCGACACAATGCCTAAAGACACTATAAAGCCGGCCTCTAAACCCAAAACACAAAATCCGGCTAAAATGTTAGATGAACTGATTGGACTTGATTCCGTAAAGAAAGAAGTTGAAACGTTGTCGAACTTCATTAAGATCCAGCAGACGCGTGCCGCGAAAGGTCTTAAAACATCTGCTGTTTCGTATCACTGTGTATTTACAGGCAACCCCGGAACAGGTAAAACCACTGTTGCACGTATATTGGCTAAGATATACAAGAACCTTGGTGTTGTAAGCAAAGGTCATCTGGTAGAAACCGATCGTGCTGGATTGGTTGCCGAATATGTCGGACAAACAGCGGTCAAGACAAACAAAATCATTGATAGCGCTTTAGATGGAGTGCTCTTTATTGATGAAGCATATTCGCTCATCGGTGGAGGAGAAAGCGACTACGGAAAAGAAGCCATTGCAACGCTCCTCAAACGAATGGAAGATAACCGCGACAGATTGATAGTAATTCTTGCGGGTTATACCAAGAATATGAAAGATTTCATTGATTCTAACCCCGGATTGCAATCCCGCTTCAACCGCTATATAGAATTCCCTGATTATTCAGCGGATGAACTATTGCAGATATTTGAAGCTAATATGAAGAAATATGAATACCACTTTGGAGAGGGTACAAAGGAAGCATTGAAACAATATTTTGAAAATGAGGTGGCTAACAAAGATGCAAACTTCGGAAATGGTCGTTTAGTCCGTAATGTGTTCGAAAAAACATTAGAGCGTCAAGCTAATCGCCTTGCACACGAAGTGAATTTGACTACAGATAGATTATCACAAATAGAAATAGAAGATTTACCATTATCATGAAAGAACAAGAATCACGTCATATAAAGATCAATGCCACACT
Organism: uncultured Bacteroidales bacterium; assembly: GCA_946534715.1. GTDB lineage: Bacteria > Bacteroidota > Bacteroidia > Bacteroidales > Paludibacteraceae > Colicola. The sequence goes on from CAMNCW010000051.1 coordinate 7,332, forward strand.
ATCATTAGTGTATATTGTTGCGATTATCATAGCGGTGTCGGTTACTAACACCTCACAAGCGCAAGGTGATGGTCAAACGACCGAAGTCGCCGCATCGCTCAAATACGAGTTGCCGAAGATAACTAATACTGGCGTTTCTGAAAAACTTGTAGAGCATATAGGATATACGGTGTCCTTTAATACCAAACATAATATCCCCAATTGGGTTGCATATGACCTCACCAGTGAAGAAGTTGCTGGTGTAACACCACGTGCAAAGCATTTTGAACCAGACCCTCAAATAATCGGTTGCCCGACCACTGATGATTATAAAAACTCCGGCTATGATCGTGGTCACATGGCTCCTGCTGGTGATATGAAATGGAGTGAGCAAGCAATGACAGAAAGTTTCTATCTTTCCAATATCTGTCCTCAGAATCACAATCTAAATGGTGGTGACTGGAAAGCATTGGAGGAGCATCTTCGAACGATGGCAACACAATACGAAAAAGTGTATATCGCGTGTGGACCTATTATTTCTGCCAAGCCCCAAACAATCGGCATGTACCACCAAATAACTGTGCCGGACGCGTTCTTTAAAGTTGTTTTGCGTAAAAAAGGCGATTCTTGGAGTGCCATCGGCTTTATGATGCCAAACCAAGCAGGGCATAAGTCTTTGAATAAATACGCAATGTCGGTGGACGACATCGAAATAATAACCGATATGGATTTCTTCTATAATCTGCCCGATGAAATAGAAGAGATTGTTGAGTCATCGTATCAATTGTCTGATTGGAGTTTGTAATTATGGGTAAAAGAAAACTAATTACAAAGAAAGAGCAAAAGACGTTAGCAGGTTGTCTAACGATGGTAATAATGGTCTTCTTATATCCCGTCATATGGATATGGAAGGGCTTTGTCTGGCTATGTGCTTTGATATGGCAGTACCTCAAACCACTTTTGATTAAACTGAAAAATCTGGTCTTCTCAGATTACGGAAATAAGAACGAGCAAAAAACAGATGCGCAATGAAAAACTCATTTAAGAAAGTCCTGAGCGGAATGTTAATGGCTTCCACTGCAAGTATGGCTTCCGCTAATCCTGATGTCAATATCAGTAATGTGGTAAATGATATGCTTTCTTCCGGAAAGAAGATTTCTGTGTCCAATTCTCTCACGAAGAAATTACAGAAATATGTTATCAAGTTTGGTAACGGAGGAGCATATGTGGTAGCTGGGCATAGTTCACACCGCAGTCATAGTTCGCACCGTTCGCATAGTTCGCATCGCTCCAGTTCCGGTGGTTACTATGGCGGTTCGTCATCATCATCTTCTTCGTCGTCCTCTTCGGCAACGCGTACTACAACTACGACCACAAGCAAACCTGCTACAACGACAACGACACAGAAACCAGCTACAACTACACAACAAACCCAACCAAAAGCCATTGACAATGGCAACTATATCTTTAGACTTGGGGATCGTGAATTGCGTAAGGGATGTATTGGTACCGATGTAAAGGTGCTGGCAACATTATTAAGTAAAAAAAGGTTTTTGGATATCAAGGACTTGAAAACGAATGATGCTGGCTATGCTATATATGACGAGGTGGTAGAAAATGGAGTTAAAAACTTTCAAAGAACTCTTAAAAGTATATACCAGGAAACGGGAATAGCAGATTTGAAGACCATAGAAGGTATCAAAGATTTTTGCAAATAAATGCTTACCCTCACTATTGATATAACCATCTTCTCCGATGAGGTAATCAGTAAGGCGGTATATTGGGAAACCAACCAATATATCGTCTCTCGTCAACTCAACGGCAAGACAGAGACGCTTACCTTTGAACCCAAGCCGCAATGCACTGAAAACGAAGCGGCGCTCAAAGAGCGTTTCCTAACTCGTCTCAATGACTTCAAGGTGCAGCAGATTGTGGACAATGAAACCAAAGATCTGCGCACAATTCTCTATATCAAGGCGTTTGCCAATAACGATGACTTCGAAGCAATAACCGAGTGATGTATTACCTGCTGCCATTCCGATTTGAGCGATTTGAAGATTCCGAATTGCTGGTCAATGAGGTAGGGGATTATCTGTTTTGTCCCCAAGGAACAGCAGCGCGTATCGTCAACCGTGAAATTTCAAAAGACGAAGAACTATACCACGACCTGTTGGCTAACTTCTTCATTTCTCCGACACCAATCCCGCCTACCATAGACATCCTTGCCGCGCGCTTACGCACGAAGAAAGCCTTCCTTGATTCATTTACGGCTTTACATATCTTTGTGCTCACGCTTCGTTGCAACCAGAACTGCGTTTATTGCCAAGCAACGAGCCAACAGGAATGCGCTCACGGCAAAGACATGAAGTTACCCGACTTACTCAAAGCCGTTGAACTTATGTTCCGCTCACCGTCCGAACACCTCACGATGGAGTTTCAAGGTGGCGAACCATCCCTTGTGCCGCATCTCATTAGAGCAGCGATAGAAAAGGCTGAGGCTTTGAACCAAACTGCCCACAAGACGCTAACCTACGTTCTTTGCACGAATAGCGTCCACCTTACGGACGAAGTGCTTACACTTTGTAAGCAGTTCAATATCCTCATCTCAACCTCGCTTGACGGACCGCGTAACCTGCACAACTCCAATCGCGGCAAGATAGACAGCTACGAGAAAGTGGTTGCCGGCATTGCACTCGCGCGTCAGACCTTAGGCGAAGACAAAGTTTCGGCACTGATGACCACATCGGTTCCGGCTCTTGACTACCCCAAAGAGATAGTCGATGCCTACCGCGAAAACGGCTTCCGTTCTATCTTCATCCGCGCACTCAATCCCTACGGATTAGCCACGGAGAACAACGATTGGGAAGCCTACACCACGCGCTTCATCGAGTTCTACAAGCAGATGTTGGATTATATCATCGAGATCAACAAATCCGGCGAATTGTTTGTGGAAGAGTTCACACGGCTCATCTTACAGAAGATCCTCACACCGTTCCCGATCGGCTTTGTGGACTTGCAATCACCAGCAGGTATCGTAAACAGCGTCGTGGTCTATAATTATGACGGAGGTGTCTATGCTTCCGACGAATCTCGAATGTTGGCTGAGGCTGGTGACTATACCTTCCGCTTAGGCAATATCTCCGATACCTACGAATCGTTATTCTACGGGGAGAAAGCACAACACTTTGCCGATTGTTGGGCTACGGAAACAATCGCAGGTTGTTCCGATTGTGCCCTGCAATCCTATTGCGGAGCCGACCCGGTGCGCAACTACAGCACACAAGGCTCCATGTACGGACATCGACCGACATCGCTCTTGTGCCGGAAATACAAAGCCATCATCGAACACATCTTATCGCTGCTCAAAAACCGCAACGAGGAAGTGATGCCTATCTTCACCCAATGGATCAAAGGTCGCAATGCGTGATATAATCGACATACAATCCAATGACAATGCGCTGTTCGTCACCGGACAATGCAACAACCATTGTCTCATGTGCTGTCAACCGCCGGTGAAGCGGGACGATATAGATTTCTTCTACGAGAAGAACATCCGTCTCATAGACAGCGCACCTTTCGAACTGCCAACTATCGGCGTCACAGGTGGCGAACCAACCTTGCTCGGCGATCGCCTCTTTGACCTAATCGCTCATATCCGCAAGCGCCTACCTAACACGCATATCCAAATCCTCTCCAATGGTCGCCAATTCGCTGATGGACCCTATGCAGAAAAGTTGGCGCAAGTGTCCGAAGGAATGGTCATTGTCGGTGTGCCGTTTCATTCCGATTCGCCAATCATTCACGACCGCATTGCCGGAGCAAAGAACGCCTATAACCAAACGCTCTTAGGTCTCTATAACCTCGCCGCCAATGATATTGATATTGAACTGCGCATTGTCCTGACCAAGCAGAACTACCAACGCTTACCGCAAATGGCGCGTTTCATTTCCAAGAACCTTGCCTTTGTTTCAACGGTTGCTTTCATGGCGATGGAAGACATCGGTTATACCATCAAGAACCGCAACCTCATTTGGATTGAACCGCTCGACTACATGCCCCAACTGCAACAAGCAGTTCAATACCTTGCTCAACTGGAGTTTGATGTCTCGCTTTTCAATCTCCCGTTGTGCCTCTTGCCGGGATCCTTGCGTCCATTTGCCAAGCAATCCATTTCCGATTGGAAGAACAAATATCTCCCAATCTGTGATACATGTACAGCCAAATCCGAGTGCTGCGGTTTCTTTTCAACCTCAAAATCTATTTTTCAAGGCATAAATTCCTTGTAATGTAATTATTCTATACGGTCTTCGTTTCACTTAAGTCTTGATTATTTTTTGCTTTTTCCCCTTTTAATAAGGTGTTCTGTGCTACAACGCTCTGTCGATTATTACGCTTCGCTCACGTCTATGTTTATTAGGAAGTATTTTTGACCAAAACTGCCCAAAACACCCCCAAAAAATCCAAAAAGAAATATTAGTTTAATTTGTTAAATTCGTGAACAATAAATTTTTTTGGAACATTTTTGGTAATTTTTGACTGAAAGAAAAAAACTGCATGCTTTATTTTTGTTTATATCTTTGTTCGTTTATGTACGTAAATTATCGCAACAGTACTATTTAGACATAAAAAACAAGCCCCTCAAAACGAGATGCTCAAATATCACCAAAACACGCCAAATCGATGAAAATTTCACCGATTTGGCTGAATTAAACAACCAAAACGCGCCAAATCGATGAAAATTTCACCGATTTGGCTGAATTTGAATTGGGGAAAAGGCTTTATCGGACTTGCGCGCCTTGGAGGTTGTAGAGCCGGTTGCCGCGGAGGATATAAAGAACACCGTCCGCAATGCCCCAAAAGGCCCTAAAAATGACTTTAAAATTATTTTTGGATGCTATCAATATACGGAAGGAAAGTACCTATAATTCGTTCAACAGGAAAGCCATATAGAACGGAATAGTCAATAGTTCTCCTTCTCGTCCAATGTTATAATCGCCACATTTAATTGCATGCTTTACATGATATTTCTCGGGATGTTTGAGGATGGTGCCGGTTGATTTGGCATTGCCGGTACGCGCCTTACATTCGACTAACACACATTCTCCTTTGTACCGCATCAGGAAATCGATCTCCAATCCGCTATCCTTGTGAAAATAATAGAGTTTACGCCCCATTTTACCTAAGATATCCGCCATTAAGTTTTCGTAAATTGCCCCCTTGTATGCGCCTAAATCGCCCTGCATGATACTCCATGCGGTGCCTTCCTCCAACATACATACAAGCAGACCCGTATCTGCCATATAGACTTTGAACTGGTCTTTCATAGCTACACCTTCCAGCGGTAATTCTGTTATCTGTGTGTTATAACAACGGCGAATGATTCCAGCATCCTCTATCCATTGCAGACTACCGACATAGTCGCGCCCTTTGGCATTTGGGCGAATAACGGTATAGGTAAACTTCTTATAATCCCGAGCTAACTGTTTTGGAATTGACTCAAAACACTCTCGAATACGCGGTTTGTCGGCGGTCGGTGCATATTTGATCATATCAGATTCATAACTGCCGATAATACTCATCTGCACTTTGCGGGTTTCACCCATGTTATGGGTTGTCAGGAATTTCTCTACAGCTTCCGGCATACCACCGACGAACACATACTGAAGCAATAACTGACGGAAACGATGGTGGAAAGTCTCGTTGAGGGGTTTCTCTTCTGCCAAATGTTGCCGCAGGATGGCTATTTGTTCCGGCAGGATGCCATTTGCCCACAACCATTCCTCAAAATCCATGGGATACATATTCACGATTTCCTCGAAACCGACAGGGATAGAGGCTTCCTCTTCTTCTTGCTGTTCTTCTTTTGTTTTATAGCCATTAACACCAAACAACGAGCCGGTACACAGCACATCGTACCTGCCATCGAGACAGAAAAACTTGAGGGATGCACGAGCACGCGGACAATCCTGCACCTCATCGAAAATCAGACATGTCTTGCCCGGCACAAACTGCACACCGATAATTCCAAGAGCAATATTAGTCGTTATGGTCTCTACATCCAAATCCCCATTAAAGAAGGTCTTATAGGATTTCTTTTCAAGGAAATTCAGGTAGATAACATGCTCGTAGTTCATTTGCGCAAAATCTCGCACAGAACTGGTTTTTCCACATTGCCGTACACCTTTGATAATTAACGGTTTACGCTTTGATTGTCCTTTCCAATTCTGAAGGACAGTTTCGATTTTTCGTTTGTACATAACACCTTTTTATAGCGACTTTTATATCATTTCAACACCTTTTTGGTACGACTTTTTTCCAAGTTCAGCACCTTTTTCCAATGACTTTTGGCTACAAAAGTACTGATTTTTTACGACATGTGCAAATTTTTTAATAAAAATATTCAATTTTTTATTGTTTTTTTTACGTTTTAAGAAAAAACAATCATTTATTGTTCCTTCTTTCCGCAAAATTTGCATTGTTAATTGGGGAATTTTTCTTTAAGTCAACAATTAAAGACAATTATCCACAATTTTCCTTAATTTTCGATAATTTTTGACCAAAACCAATATTTGACTCGCTGCGAATTTATCTTTATTTATCTCTTTGAGTGCTTTTATCTTCTCTTATTTACCTGTCAAAGACCACGCGGGAAAGTTCAGTAATTGACAAAAAATCAGGCGCCCTCATTCAAGGCATTGACGAGCATGCCGCAAGCGGCAAGGATGTCTTCGCCGCGGGAACGGCGGATGGTAGTGGTCAAGCCGTTAGAGGAGAGGTAATCCCGGAACCATGCCATCTGCTTCTCGTCCGAAGCCGGGAAGGGAACACCCCCCTGCCCCCTCTCAGAGGGGGTGAGTGGATGAGTGGATGAGTGGGAGATTGCCTCTACGCCTTCGTGGAAACGGATGAGGTTAATACGGCAATTGAGCCCCTTGAGGAGCCGGAGCAACTCTTTGGCATGACGCGGGGTATCGTTCTTTCCCGCCCAGCAGATATACTCAAAACTGATGCGGCGCTGGTGAGACCAATCGTACTGTTTGAGGAGGGAAACGACGTCCGAGATGGACATCAACTTCTCCGCGGGCATGATCTGCGCGCGCTCCACGGCAAAGGGATTGTGCATGGAGACGGCGAGGTGGCACTCGCTTTCGTTCAAGAACCGCTTCATAGCAGGAATGCCGACGGTGGAGACGGTGATGCGTTTGGGCGACCAGGCACAGGCATAAGGTGCGGTCATGATCTCCAGCGAACGGAGAACCTGATCTATATTGTCCATGGGTTCCCCCTCGCCCATATAGACGAGATTGGAGAGAGAGAGGGGAGATACTAAAGCGTCGATTTCGAAGATTTGGTTGAGGATCTCGGAAGCGGGCAGATGGCCGTGAAAACCGAGCGTGCCGGTCATGCAGAAACGACACCCCATCTTACAGCCGGCTTGGGTAGAGACGCAGAGCGTAGCGCGGTCGTCCTCGGGGATATAAACCGTTTCGATGAAGACACCCCCCGCCCCCCTCTCAGAGGGGGAGAAGGGGTTAGCGGGTGAGACGGCAAAGAGGTACTTGCGGGTGCCATCGGCGCTGATGGCCTCGCGCACGGGCGCGTGCCTTCCTATTATATAGTTCGCTTTGAGTGCTTCGCGACCTTTGAGGGAGATATTGGTCATCTCGTCAAACGTACGGACACGGCGCACATAGAGCCATTCCGCCAACTGCTTGCCGGCAAACTTCGGCAAGCCGACCGATTGGGCGACTTCTTGCAGTTCCGGGAGCGTCTTGCCGAGCAAGACAGGGGAGATTTGAGATTTGAGATTGGTCATTGTAGGACATTTTGGACTAATCCCTTCTCCCCCTCTGAGAGGGGGTTGGGGGGTGTTCTAATTGATCATCGTGACATCCACATGCGGATAAGCGAAAGTAAAGCCTTGCGGCGGGAGTTCGGTATAGAAACGCTCCTGGAGGTCAAAGAACACATCCCAATAGTCAGTAGAACGCACCCACGCACGCACAACAAACGTGATATCGTTCGAATTAAGGCTCTTGAGTCCCACAAACGGTTCGGGGATCGAATCCATGCGGTAATTGACCACCGAGAGTTGGAAGGCGGAGACTTGCAATTCCTTGTATATCTCATCCATATCCGTATCCGCTTGCAACACCCGTTTATCCGAATCGAGGATCGCCCGGATAGCCGCTTTACAAGCCTTGGCGTCCACGCCATAGGACACACTCACCTCCCAATCCACACGCCTTAACGGCCGCGCGGTATAGTTAATAATGTTCCCGTTGGAGAGCGAGCCGTTGGGCAAAATAATGACCTTGTTATCCGTCGTCAGGATCTTTGTAGCGGTTATATTGACCTCTATGACCTTACCCATAGTGCCCTGTGCCTCGATGAAATCATCCGCCTTGAAGGGCTTGAAGGCAAGAATCATGATACCTCCGGCGAAGTTCTGCACGGTTCCCGAAAGCGCCATACCGATAGCCATACCTCCGGCCGCCAAGAGTGCCGCCAACGAAGTTGTATTCACGCCCAATGCTCCCACAGTGAGGATAATCAGGAGGATCGTTAACGAAATGGAGATAAAAGACGAAACGAACGAAGCGATGGTCGGCTCTGTTTTCCGGCGTTCGAACGTACGCTTGAGAATACGTTGCACCCATCGGATCACAACAATACCGACCACGAAAATTGCGAACGCTGCAAGGACCTGTAGTCCGAACCGGATCATCGAATCAACCACCTCTTGCCAGAAAGTCTTCGGGTCATTCTGGGCGGTCTGAAGCATCATTTCGAGCCCTCTAATGATCGAATCTTGTTTGGCTTGGATTTCCTCCGGCGAAGGAGTAGCAACCTGTAATAGAATAGAAGAGAGCGTAATCATACTTATCGGAGTCTATCGGCCGCGCGCACAAGCGCCTCGTCTTTGAGGATACGGCGCGTAGCCATGAGGGTTAATACCAGGCATACCAAGGGTATCGACGCCCAAGGGAGGACATGCCAATCCACCCCTAAAGCCAGTTTCGCTTGCCATACATAGATAGCGAGCACACCGTAATAGCCCAGACAGAGCATCACGGTGAAGATATTAAGCCGTGCTTGGACAAGGCGCTTCTTATAAAGGAAGATATCCACGAGCGCAAGAACGGGAATAAGCACCGTAGTGAGCAACAAGCCCCATATTCCGGGCAGGGGAGCACCGCCCAAAGCACTCAGTTCATACACTTGCAGTTCCGCCGCTTCCTCGGTAGAAACGAACTGCAATACAGGTTGGAAACACAACGTGATTCCCAAAATCACGACGGCTAACAAATACAATGTTTGAATTCTCTGAATCATAATTTACAATTTATTTCATTGCTTCTTCGAGGGAAGCACATTTATCTCCGTGGGCGTTAATCCATCCTACTTGGCGGGCAGGGTTGCCGACCATAAGGGCATAGGGCGGTACATCTTTGGTGACGACCGAACCCGCCCCGATAAGGCAATACTCGCCGAGGGTATGTCCGCAGACGATGGTGGCGTTCGCGCCGACCGATGCACCGCGTTTGATAACCGTCTCGCGGTATTCATCCTTGCGACTGACCGCTGCACGGGGGTTGATCACGTTCGTGAAAACCATCGAGGGTCCGAGGAACACATCGTCCTCGCAACGCACACCGGTATAGACGGAGACGTTATTCTGTATCTTACAGTTACGCCCGAGCACTACATCCGGCGAGATCACCACATTCTGACCGATATTACAGTCCTCTCCGATGATACAGCCTTTCATAATATGGCTGAAATGCCATATTTTTGTTCCTTTGCCGATTTGGCATCCTTCGTCCACGTAAGAAGATTCGTGTACAAAGACACCCCCCGTCCCCCTCTCAGAGGGGGTGAAAGAAGCATGATTTGGTTGTTCTATATTATTCATAACTATCGTATTATTAGACACCCCCCGTCCCCCTCTCAGAGGGGGTGAAAGGGTGTTAGAAGAAATATTTCAATATATCGTTGCCGTTGGCGAAGACGAGGAGGGCGATGAGGAGCCAGAAACCGATGTTATTGGCTTTCTCGAGGAACTTATCGGAGGGTTTGCGTCCGGAGATCATCTCGACGAGAAGGAAAAGGATATAACCTCCGTCCAAAGCCGGGATCGGCAGGAAATTCATGAACGCCAGGATGATGCTCAGGAAAGCGGTCATATGCCAGAAAGCGTACCAGCTCCAGAACGCGGGGAACATCGATCCGATCGCGCCAAAGCCGCCGAGGGACTGTGCGCCCTCTTTGGTGAAGACGAGGCGGAACTGCTTGACGTACATCGCCAATATATTCCATCCGTAGCGAATACCGGCAGGGATAGCTTGGAAGAACGAATAGTCGGTATGTTCGATCCGGAAATACGCCAGCTGGTTCTTGGGACCGGCTCCTATCTTACCCTGGTCACCGATGAACAGTCGCGCCGTCTGTAGTTCTCCATCGCGGTAATAGTCCATCGTGATCGAGTCGCAAGGGTGTTTTTGCAGTTCCATAGGCACCATCACGGCACAAGGCGTCGGTACACCGTCTATGGCGACGATGCTGTCTCCTTTCCGGATGCCGGCAAGGTATGCGGCATTGCCCGGCAGAACGGTATCCACGACGAACGGGATCCACTCCGTGACGAGCACATAGCGCTGTTTCTGGTAGGACTGATCGGCGCGCGCTTTCTCGCGTTCCGCTTTGTCATGCGCATTCTGGAGCGCGAGATAACGGGTGCCAAGATCCTCCGATAGGATGAGCGTGACGGTGTCCGTACCGCGGAGCACCGTGACCTCGCGTTTGCCCTCAATGATCATCGCTTGAACCGCATCGGAGAGGGTCTCCGGCTCTTCGCCGTTGATCGTCAGAATACGGTCCTGCTGTTCAAATCCTTCGCCTTGCAGAATCTCGGAATAATAGAGTCCGCGATCGACATTGCGGAGCGGCAGTGTGTCCGTGCCCCAATGCCAGATGAGCATGGTGAAGATCACGATTGCACCGAGGAAATTGACGAGAATACCGCCCATGATGATGAGCAGTCTCTGCCAAGCCGGCTTCGAGCGGAATTCCCACGATTGCGCTTCCGCCGCCAGGTCTTCCGACGAATGCGTCTCATCCACCATACCGGCGATTGCACAATATCCGCCGAAAGGCAACCACCCTATACCCCATTCGGTGTTTTCGGGGTGTTTGTTCCATTCTTCGTCATCGTTTTTGGCAAAGAACTTGACATGCCATTTGCCGTCAAACTTCTTCAGACGCAAAAGGCTGAACTTGGGGTTAAAGAACATATAGAATTTCTCCACACGCACTCCGAAAATGCGTGCAAAGGTGAAGTGTCCCAACTCGTGAATCATCACCAGAAAGGACAAGGCTAATACCAATTGAATTGCTTGTATCACAAGAATTAGAAATTAAAAATTACGAATTAAAAATTATTTTGGGCAATGCGGCGGGCATCGGTGTCGGTAGCGACATAGTCCTCATAGGAGGGTTTGGGGATGAACGCGGCTTGGTTCATTGTCTTTTCGATAATGTCGGACATCTGTAGGAACCCGCATCGTCCCTCGCGGAAAGCGAGGTTCGCTACCTCATTGGCGGCATTGAGGACACAGGGCATGTTTCCTCCCCGTCGCATCGCTTCGTAAGCGAGTGCTAAATTCGGAAAGCGCGCCAAGTCGGGTTCCTCAAAAGTGAGTGCGCCTATAGAGAAGAGGTCTGCGCGGGGGAAATCACTTTGCAACCGTTCGGGGAAGGAGAGAGCATACTGGATCGGGAGCCGCATGTCCGGTGCGCCGAGTTGCGCTTTGATTGCTCCGTCGGTGAACTGCACCGCCGAATGAACGATGGATTGCGGATGCACAAGCACCTGTATCTTCTCCACCGGCACGCCGAAGAGCCATTTGGCCTCGATGACCTCAAAGCCTTTGTTCATCATCGACGCGGAGTCAATGGTGATCTTGGCGCCCATATCCCAATTCGGATGTTTGAGCGCATCGGCGGCCGTGACCGTCCGCATCTGATCCAGACTGAAAGTACGGAAGGGTCCTCCTGAAGCCGTGAGCAGGATCTTCTCGATCTCGCTTTTGTCTTCGCCCACGAGGGATTGGAAGATCGCGCTATGTTCGCTGTCCACCGGCAGGATCGGGGTATGATGGCGGATCGCCAGGTCGCAGATGATCTCTCCGGCGACGACCAGCGTCTCTTTGTTCGCCAGTGCGATGGTCTTACCGGCTTTGATCGCTTCGATGGTAGGTTTGAGTCCGGCATATCCGACCATCGCCGCCACCACGACGTTGATGCTTGGCATCGTCACGACCTGCGCGATGGCTTCCGAACCCGCCCACACTTTGACCGGCATATCCGCCAAAGCCTGACACAGCGGTTCGTAGAGGCTCTCATCGGCAATGCAGACCACTTCGGGTTTGAACTCCCTCGCCTGTGCGATGAGTCTGTCAATGCTCCGGTGCGCGCAAAGGGCATAGACGCCGTACCGGTCGGGATAAGCGCGCACGACATCCAGAGTCTGCGTTCCGATCGAGCCCGTGGAGCCCAATATACATAATTGTTTTTGCGTTTCGACTTTCATCTTTGTTACCACACTATTACTTCGTTGGGGTTCACGAACCTTCCTGCATCCCACAACCGGATTCCGAGGTCGTGTTCGCCGTCCATGAGACCTATTGTTTCTCCTTTCTCCACCTGCGTACCTTCCGTTTTGAGCACGCGTGCAATGTTGCTGTACACGGCGACGAAAGCGCTGTTCTGCAAGGTGAGGGAATAGGTGTTATCGGCCGTTCTTGTAACCGCCACTACGGTGCCCCGTAAGACGGCAAGCACATTCTCGTTCTTCGCCGTGCGAACCGCCGTGATGTATTGATGGGCGGCAGGATCCGCTTCCTGCACAACAACGCCTCGTACGGGGCGGTACAACTGTCTCACATCGCGGTCGGCTATATTATCGAAGAGCAACAAACGCTCGTGCTCTTTCTGCTCATATTGCGCCAGAAAAGCATCCGTGTTCTCGTTATGCTGCTCCAGAATATGCGCGCGTTCCACGACTTGCATGGAATCCAGGCTCTGCACACTGTCCGTCTCGATCGTACCGGCTGTCAGCTGTTTGATCACATCCAGATACTGCCGCTGGATCGTCAGGTCGGCTTGCAGACTGTCCACACGCGCGGACTCGTCGATAAGCTGCTGGCGGAGACTCGCACTATACCCCGGAAGTACATTACGTAACGGGGTATAGACGATCAGCGCCGAGAGCAGGAGTATCAATGCCACTATCGAAACGGTGATGAAACTGATGGCACCCAACAGACTGACGCGGAAGTGAAACACCTCGCGTAGCGTCAGGTCATCCAGCATCGCCAACCTGTATTTACGTCTTTTTTGCTCCATTAATAAATTTTACTACAATATCGTGCAACCCTCACAGGGTTTGAGTTGTTTGAAGAAATCATTGCCCTTGTCGTCCACGAGGATGAATGCCGGGAAGTTCTCCACTTCAATCTTCCAGATAGCCTCCATACCGAGTTCCGGGTATTCGACGCACTCGATGGATTTGATGTTGTTCTGGGCGAGGATAGCCGCGGGTCCTCCGATCGAGCCGAGGTAGAAGCCGCCGTGCTTCTGACAAGCGTTGGTGACGTCGATGGAGCGGTTACCTTTGGCAAGCATGATGAGCGACCCTCCGTTCTCCTGGAACTCATCCACGTACGGGTCCATACGTCCGGCTGTGGTCGGTCCCATCGACCCGCACGCCATACCAGCCGGGGTCTTTGCCGGTCCGGCATAGTAGATCGGGTGATTCTTGAGATACTCCGGCATCGGTTCACCGGCATCGAGACGCGCTTTGATCTTCGCATGTGCTATATCGCGACCTACAATGATCGTGCCGTTCAGGCTCAGACGTGTACCGATCGGGTATTTCGTCAGAATAGCGCATACATCTTTCATCGGCTGATTGAGGTCGATACGTACAGCATCGCCCTCACCCGCCTGACGGAGTTCTTCAGGAATGAGGGAAGCGGGGTTGTTATCCAGTTTCTCGATCCAGATACCGTCTTTATTGATCTTACATTTGATGTTACGGTCTGCAGAGCAGGACACGCCGAGTCCGATCGGGCATGAAGCGCCGTGGCGCGGCAGACGAACGACCCGCACGTCATGCGCCATGTACTTGCCTCCGAACTGTGCGCCGAGACCGATCTTGTATGCCTCCTGCAGGAGTTGCTTCTCCAACTCGATGTCGCGGAAAGCACGGCCTGTCTCATCGCCGGTAGTCGGCAGCGAGTCGTAATAATGGGTAGAAGCGAGTTTGACGGTCAGCAGGTTCTTCTCCGCACTCGTACCGCCGATGACGATCGCGATGTGATACGGCGGACAAGCGGCCGTACCGAGGGATTTCATTTTCTCCACGAGGAAAGGAATGAGTGTGCCGGGGTTTTGGATGCGTGCCTTGGTCTCCTGATAGAGATAGGTCTTGTTCGCCGAACCGCCGCCTTTGGTCACGCAAAGGAAACGGTACTCGTTGCCCTCGGTAGCCTCCAGATCAATCTGCGCCGGCAGGTTGCATTTGGTGTTCACCTCATCGTACATGTTGAGCGGTGCGTTCTGCGAATAACGCAGATTGCACTCGGTATAGGTATTGAAGACACCCTTGCTCAGCGCCTCTTCGTCGCAGAAGCCGGTCCAGACCTCCTGTCCTTTCTCGCCGTGGATGATTGCCGTGCCGGTGTCCTGGCAGAGGGGCAGTTGTCCTTTGCAAGCCACCTCCGCATTGCGCAGGAAAGTGAGTGCTACGTATTTATCGTTGGCGGAAGCCTCGGGGTCACGCAGGATCTTCGCTACCTGCTCGTTATGCGAGCGGCGCAACATGAAACTGACGTCATGGAAAGCCTGTTGCGCCATGAGGGTCAACGCCTCCGGCTGTACTTTCAAAATCTCATGTCCTTCAAACTCGCTGACGGAAACATAGTCCTTGGTCAGCAGATAATACTCCGTTTCATCTTTACCGAGTTGAAACATCGGTGCATACTTAAAATTAGCCATTTTATTTGAGTTTTTTATATCGTTCGTGTGCTCGTCTGCGCGTACAGGCGCAAAATCGCTGCAAAATTACGAAAAAAAAATGATATATGCAAAGATTTTTGATTTTTTTTCATAAATCCTTGCGTATATCAAAAAAAAGCGGTAATTTTGCAACTGATTTACACCCCCCGCCCCAAGACACCCCCCGCCCCCCCCTCTCAGAGGGGGAGAAGGGAATTACACATAAAGAAAACAAAAGCCCCGTTACTAATCTAAAGCCCCATTAATAATCAAAAAAAAACGTTAATGATGAAAAAAATTACCTTTTTGATGTTCATTGCCGTGATGGCATTGTCTTGCCGGCAACAGGCGTCCAAGGCACCGGAGTATGACAATAGTGATTTTGTGAACGTGACCGACGTCGTGCCGGACGCAATCTTGGAAATCCGCTATTACAGCACCTATAATTTCGTAGGTGCGCGGATTGATGGATATGAGCAACCGGTAGCCCTGATGACCCGTCAGGCGGCGGACTCGCTGAAAGCCGTCAATGACGAACTCAAAGCCAACGGGTACCGTATCAAGATATGGGACGCGTACCGCCCCCAAACGGCTGTGAATCATTTCATTCGCTGGGCAGAGAACATAGCCGATACCACGATGAAAAAGGTGTTCTACCCGATGGTGGACAAGTCCTTGCTTTTCGAGCAGGGATATATCTACGCCCGTTCGAGTCACTCCAGGGGTTCAACGGTTGATCTGACCCTCATCGATGCCGCTACCGGCAAGGAACTGGACATGGGCTCGCCGTTCGATTGGTTTGGCGAGGAGAGCCACCCGGATTATCATTGCCCCTTGTATCGGCAATCGGAGAACCGGTTGGTTCTGCGAAACGCGATGCTACGACACGGATTCGAGCCTATCGACTCCGAATGGTGGCATTTCACGCTTCGCAACGAACCTTATCCGGATACCTATTTTGATTTTCCGGTCAGACAGCTCTAAGCCCTTGTATTACAGGGCTTTGAGAGCTGCTAACACATAGCGGTAGAACTTCTGCACGGTAGCTATATTGACGCGCTCGTCGGGGCTGTGCGGATGCTCGATCGTAGGACCGAAAGAGATCATCTCCATACCGTTGTACTTGGCGCCGATGATACCGCATTCCAATCCGGCATGGATGATCACCACGCGCGGTTCGGAGCCGAACTCTTTGAGGTAAGTCTCTTTCATCGTAGCGAGCAGTTGGCTCTTGAGGTTCGGTTTCCAACCCGGATAAGCGCCACTGAACTTCACCTCTGCACCTGCCAGGGAGAAAGCGGATTGGATGATAGAAGCCAGTTCCTCCTTGCGGCTCTCTACGCTCGAACGGGTCAGACAGCATACTTCCACTATTTTCTCGTCATGCTCGCCCTCGCGGGTAGCGATCATCGCTAAGTTATTGGATGTCTCCACGATGTCTCTTGCTTCGGGCAGGACGCGATACACGCCGTGCGGGCAGAGGGTGACAGCGTGGATGAGGAAATCCTGCACATCCTCCGGCATTTCGGTCTTGGGACATTCCACCTCTTTCGCGGTGAACGATAAGCCATCGTCCACACCTTCGTATTCGCGGAGGAACAGGTCTTCGTAACGATCCACGAGGTCTTGAACGTCCTGATAGCTCTCTTCGGGAATAGTGATCACCGCTGCCGCCTCACGCGGGATAGCATTGCGTAGCGACCCGCCTTCTACATATGCCAGACGCGCCTCGAAGTTCGCCACCGCGTCTTTGAGGAAGCGGAAGAGCAGTTTGATGGCATTGGCGCGCTGGAGATGGATGTCGCATCCGGAGTGACCGCCTTTGCACCCTTTGACCTCTACACGCAGAGCGATGTCGCCTTTGACGGTCTCGACCTCGGGGTACGAGAACTGCGCGGTCACGTCTATTCCTCCGGCGCAACCTACATACAGTTCGCCTTCGGTCTCCGAATCCAAGTTCAGGAGGTATTTGCCTTTGAGCCATCCGGGTTTGAGGTCGTTGGCACCGTACATGCCGGTTTCTTCGTCGATGGTGAAGAATGCCTCCAAGGGCGGATGAACGGCGTTCTTGTCGGCTAAGATAGCCATGGCGGTAGCTACACCGATACCGTTATCGGCACCCAAGGTCGTACCGTCTGCCGTTACCCATTCGCCGTTATCCTCCACATACGCCTGAATAGCGTCTTTCTCGAAATCGAACACTTTGTCGCTGTTCTTTTGGGGCACCATGTCCATGTGTCCTTGCAGGATCACACCCGGATGGTCTTCCATACCGGCGGAAGCCGGCTTGCGGATCAGCACATTGCCGATCTCATCCTGCAAGGTCTCCAGACCAAGGCTCTTACCGTAATTCACTAAGAAATCAGCGATCTCTTTTCGTTTACCGCTCGGTCGCGGCACTTGTGTCAGGCTGTAGAAACTCTCCCACAAACCTTTTGGTTCTAAATTTTTCATAAGATATTTATTAAAGTACTAAGGTACAAAGGAAAAACTTCCGTGTCAGTCAATTGTGACCTCACCGCAGAGGTCGGTCATGAGCAGTTTTTTGACCGTTTCCACATCGTCGCCGTTTTCTCCCAGGAGGTACATCATCTTTGTGAGGAGCGCCTCGGTGGTGATATCATACCCGGAGAGGACTCCGGCTTTCATCAGATTGAGGGAGACGGCATAGAGCCCCATCTCCACCGAACCGGTGCTACACTGAGTTTTGTTGACGATGATGATCCCGCGGTCCACGGCGGCTTTCAGTTCGCGGTAGAGCCATTTGTCCGTCGGTGCATTGCCCGCGCCGAATGTTTCCAGCACCACGGCTCTCAGTCCTTTGGTATGCAACAAAGCATGCACCACCGGTTGCCCGATACCGGGGAACAGTTTGAGCACCGCCACGTTGGGGTCGTATTTGGTATGCAGTTTCAAACGCGCGCGCGGGTCATTATAATGTACTAAATGGGGCTGATAGGTGATATGCACGCCGGCTTTCGCGAGCGCGGGATAATTACAACTATCGAAAGCGGAGAAATGCTCCGCATTGCGTTTGGTGGTGCGGTTAGCTCGGAAAAGACTGTCCTCGAAATAGACCGTCACCTCGGGCACGATGGCGTCACCGTCCTCGTCCTGGGCGGCGGCTATCTCGATTGCCGTCAGCAGGTTCTCTTTCGCATCGCTGCGGGGCACACCGACCGGTAGTTGCGAGCCGGTGAAGATAACAGGTTTGTTCAGATCCTCCAGCATGAAGCTGAGCGCCGACCCCGAATAACTCATCGTGTCGGTTCCGTGGAGGATCACAAAACCGTCATACTCATCGTAATGGTCATACACCATCTGCGCCATCTGCGCCCATTTATCGGGACCTATATCCGACGAGTCGAAGAGCGGACGGAAAGCCTCTACATCCACGTGTATATCGCCCTGAAAAAGCTCCGGCATATAGGCTTTGAAGGTCTCTATATCCGCCGGCACCAAGGCTTTAGTAGCCTTGTCGCGCACCATGGTGATCGTACCACCGGTGGAGATCAGGAGCACTTTATTCAATGTCTTTCCCATAGAAATAATGCGTTTAAATTCGCTCAAAAATGCTTTTGAGGGTGCAAAGTTACAAAAAAATTTGCATATGTGCAAAAAAATCACTAATTTTGTGCCGTTTTTTTTGAAAAATCGCCAAATTACAAATTGTGCATTGTTAATTGTAAATTGTGCATTGTGAATTGTAAATTGTTAATAGTTGACAGCGATATCACCCTCTCCACCGTATTGGCGGATTATCTGGAGAGCCGTGGTTACCAATCGCGCCGGGTATCGGATGCCAGAGCGGGTATAGCTGCTTTGGCGGAAGGAGTGTGGGATCTGGTGCTGACGGAGATACAGGGTATCGGAATGAACGGCTTTGATTTGATCAAAGAGATCCGCCATCGTTTCCCTACCCTGCCCCTGATCGTTCTGACGAACCGCAGTGACCGCGAGAGCCAGATCCGTGCATTCCAGTTAGGGTGCGATGACTACCAGACCAAACCATTCTCGATGGATATCCTCATCTGCCGCATAGAGGCTATCCTGCGCCGTATACGTGCTTTTCAGGAGAACCGTCAGCGGGTGTTTACCATCAACGGGTGCACCTTCGATGCTACGCATCAGACCTTCAACGGCGAACATATGTCTTCGCGCCAAAGCGATTTGCTGCTCATGCTATGCCGTAACGAGGGTGAGATGGTGGACAAGCACCGTATTCTCTCGGCGCTCTGGAAGGAGGACAATGCCTTCACCGCCCGCTCATTAGGCGTCTATATCCACCATCTTCGCGCGCTGCTCAAACCGGCAGCGTATGAGATCATCGCCGTGCGGTACAAAGGCTATAAATTGGTGAACAATAAGGTGGTTTGACATAGTTTGAGATGGTTTGACTTTGTTTGACATAGTTTGAGATGGTTTGACTTTGTTTGACATAGTTTGAGATGGTTTGACTTT
>CAMNCW010000052.1 GCA_946534715.1 uncultured Bacteroidales bacterium
ACGGCGGTAGAACGGCTGCACGTTGAATCCTTCCGGCGTGCGCCATACCAGCTTCTTGTCGAAGTCGGCACCTTTCAGGTCAGCGATGATCTTGTCCTTCCATACTTGCGTGGAGACCGGAGCAAAATCCGCTAACATGTTTACTTTGTTGTCTGCCATGATAATTAAAGTTAATTATTATTTGATTTGTTTGATGCTTCGCGTTTGAAGTTGTTTGATGTGTTTTCCAAAACAGCCACAAAGTTACTGCTTTTTTCTCACTCTTGCAAATTTTTGGGCTAAAATCTTCTAAAAAATTGTATTTTTTGCCGTTTTGGCATAGTTCGGAGGGGTATTTTATGCAAGAATGCGAAAAAAGAGGGCAGAGTAGAGCCCGGAAGAGGACGAAAGCGGGTGTTTAATGCCTCCGAAAGCCGCGAAATGGGTGTTTTTGAGCATTTATGGCAAATGGAACATTACGTACTTTGCGGCAAAAACACATTTTTATTAAAAAAATAGCGCGCGCGCTTGCGTATGTCAGAAAATTTTTGTATCTTTGCAGCGTTTTTTATCAACGAACAATAATTAGACATACATAATAACATGAAAAAAGAAATTCAATTCTCCCTTGTCTATCGTGACATGTGGCAGAGTAGTGGCAAGTACGTGCCTCGTAAAGACCAGTTGGCGAAGATAGCGCCGGTGATCATCGACATGGGCTGTTTTGACCGTGTGGAGACCAACGGCGGCGCGAGTGAGCAAGTAAACCTGTTGTATGGCGAGAACCCGAACTTGGCGGTTAGAACGTTCTGCAAACCGTTCAACGAGGCAGGTATCAAGACCCATATGTTGGACCGCGGTCTGAATGCGCTGCGTATGAATCCTGTGCCGGCAGACGTGCGCCAGTTGATGTACAAAGTGAAGCATGCGCAGGGAACAGACATCACCCGTATCTTCTGCGGTCTGAACGATCCGCGCAACATCATTCCGTCCATCAAATGGGCGAAAGAGGCAGGCATGACCGCGCAGGCAACAATGTGTATCACCTATTCGAAAGTGCATACCGCGGAGTATTACATCAACTTGGCTGAACAACTGATCGAAGGTGGCGCGCAGGAGATCTGCTTGAAGGACATGGCGGGTATCGGTCGTCCGGCTATGCTGGGAACGATCGTAGCGGCTATCAAAGAGAAACATCCCGATATCATCATCCAATACCACGGTCATACGGGACCGGGCTTTAGTGTGGCTTCGATGCTCGAGGTAGCCAAAGCCGGTGGCGATGTGCTGGACGTGGCGATGGAGCCGCTTTCGTGGGGTAAAGTACACCCGGATGTGATCACTATCCAGGCGATGCTCAAAGATGCCGGATTCCTCGTAAAAGACATCAATATGAAAGCCTATATGGAGGCTCGTAGTCTGACGCAATCGTTCATAGATGATTTCCTCGGTTATTGGATTGACCCGAAGAACGCGTTGATGACTTCGTTGCTCGTGGGTTGCGGTCTGCCGGGCGGTATGATGGGATCGCTCATGGCGGATCTCAAAGGCATGCACGCGGCTATCAACGCCAACCTCAAGAAGAAAGGTGAGAAAGAGTTGAGTGAGGACGAGTTACTTGTACAGCTCTTCGACGAGGTACAACGTATCTGGCCGATGCTCGGTACACCGTGCCTCGTAACGCCGTTCAGCCAGTACGTGAAGAACGCCGCGCTGATGAACCTCTTCAGCCGCTCGATGGGCGAGAAAGACTTCACACGCATGGATCCTGCTATGTGGGGTATGATCCTCGGCAAGTCCGGTAAACTGCCGGGTGAATTGGCTCCGGAGATCATCGAACTCGCCAAAGAGAAGGGATTCGAGTTCTATACCGACGATCCGCAGAAACTCTATCCGAACGTCCTGCCGCAGTATATCAAGGAGATGGAAGAACTGGGCTGGGATCGCGGTCAGGATGATGAGGAACTCTTTGAGTTCGCTATGCACGACAAACAATACCGCGAGTACAAGTCCGGCATCGCCAAAGAACAGTTCAACAAAGACCTCGCTGAGCGTATGCAGAAAGCAGGCAAAGAAGTGCCGGAGGAATTGCGGAAATATATCGCCGCTCCTCAACCGGCCACGGAAGCTAAGGAAGCTTCCGCCGATGACATGGCAGCAGTTGCTATGGCGCTTCACCTCGCGCAGGGCAAGCAGCATAAAGAAGGCATTATTGAACTGCCGTTCGTACACCCGACCGCTTGGAATAATAAATATTATACATTGAAGTAAACGTAGTTTGCGTAATTACGTACTTTACGAAAACAACGAAAAATACGAAAACAACGATTTATAATCATGAAAAAGTACAATTTTAATGCAGGACCGTCGATCCTGCCGCAAGAAGTGATCAAACAGACGGCAGAAGCCGTTATGGATTTTCAGGGTGAAGGACTTTCTATTTTGGAGATTTCTCACCGTGCAAAATATTTCCAGCCTGTTATGGACGAGGCAGAAGCGCTGATGAAAGAGTTGCTGAATGTACCGGAGGGCTATCGCGTTCTCTTCCTCGGCGGCGGCGCGAGCATGCAATTCTGCATGGTTCCGTTTAACATGTTGGAGAAGAAAGCGGCATACCTCAACACCGGCGTCTGGTCGAAGAAAGCGCTCAAAGAGGCGAAAGGTTTTGGCGAGGCTGTGGAAGTAGCCGCCAGCACGACGGACATCCCGACGGATTACGAGATTCCGCAGGACGCTGATTATTTCCATATCACCACCAACAACACCATCTTCGGTACCGAGATTAACGACGAGAAACTGGCGGAGATCTACCGCAAAAAAGGTAATGTGCCTTTGGTAGCTGATATGAGTTCCGATATTTTGAGTCGTCCAATTGATGTCAGCCAGTACGACATCATCTATGGCGGCGCACAGAAGAACCTCGCTCCTGCCGGTGTGACCTTTGTGATCATCAAAGAGAGTTGTTTGGGCAAAGTAAGCCGTTACATCCCGACGATGCTGAACTATCAGACGCATATTGATGGCGGTTCGATGTTCAACACACCTCCTGTACTGCCGGTTTATACGGCGTTGCTGACCCTCCGCTGGCTCAAAGCGAACGGCGGTGTACAATGGATCGAGGCGCGCAACAAAGCGAAAGCGGATCTGCTGTACAAATGTCTCGATGAGAGCAAGTTGTTTATGCCAACGATCTCAAAGAATGAGGATCGCAGCCGCATGAATATCTGTTTCGTCTTCAAACCGGGCTATGAGGAGTTGCAGGACGATTTCTTCAAGTTCGCTACGGCAAAAGGCATGGTGGGCATCAAGGGTCACCGTCTTGTGGGCGGTTTCCGTGCTTCCTGCTACAACGCCATGGATATTGAGGGCGTACAAGCACTCGTAGATTGCATCAAAGAATACGAGAAATTACATTAATTATGGGATATTCTTATATTTTGCCTACGGATCGACATCGGATCACGACATCGACAGGTAAAACAATAGAACTCACAACATTGATTAAACCTATGAAAGTATTAGTAGCAACAGAGAAACCTTTTGCGAAAGTGGCCGTGGACGGTATTCGCGAAGTGGTGGAGGGCGCAGGATATGAACTGGCGCTGCTCGAGAAATATACAGACAAAGCTCAGTTACTGGACGCTGTGGCAGATGCCGATGCGCTCATCATCCGTTCGGATGTGGTGGACGCTGCGGTCTTGGATGCTGCCAAGCAACTGAAGATCGTGGTTCGCGCCGGGGCAGGGTATGACAACATCGACCTGGAGACCGCTACGGCGCACAAGGTGGTAGCGATGAACACACCGGGTCAAAACAGCAACGCCGTAGCAGAGTTGGCGCTCGGTTTGATGGTTTATGCCGTGCGTAACTTCTATAACGGCACAAGCGGAACAGAGCTGAAGGGCAAGAAATTGGGTATTCATGCCTTCGGTAATGTGGGACGTAACGTAGCTCGTATCGCGCAGGGCTTCGGCATGGATGTCTATGCGTATGACGCGTATTGCCCTGACGAGGCGATGGTGGCGGCCAACGTGAAGCCGGTTCATTCCGCAGAGGAACTGTACAAGTCCTGCGACATCGTGAGCCTGCATATTCCGGCAACGGCAGAGACCAAGAACTCGATCAACCACGACCTTGTTAACCTCATGCCCAAAGGCGGTATTCTCGTCAACACGGCACGCAAAGAGGTCATCGATGAGGAAGGACTGATCGCGCTCATGCAGGAGCGTACTGACCTCAAATACATGACCGATATTATGCCGGTGGCTGATGCGAAGTTCCGTACGCTCTTCGAAGGACGCTACTTCGCTACACCCAAGAAGATGGGTGCACAGACCGCAGAGGCGAATATCAATGCCGGTATTGCGGCGGCGAAACAGATTGTGGATTTCATTCAAAACGGCAATACACGTTTCCAAGTCAATAAATGAAGAAATTAGTAACATCAATATTTCTCCTGCTTACGGCTGTGTGCTATGCCTCGGATATCGAGTGCGTGGGCACAGCTACGCAGGTGGTGAACGGTAAAGACACCTTGTTTATCTTCAAAGAAGAGGTCCATCTACGCTCAACACGCGGGTATGTCAATTGGTACAACACGGATGGTACGCTGTATATGTCCAATGCGGATGAGATTTATCCGGACGATGGCGGCTTTTACATCCAGGATGGTACGTATGAGTCGTCGCCGGTGTATGTGTTCCTTTATTCCGATCCGGCGGCGGATTTGGATTTGACGCTTGAGCCGGAATGTCAGGCTACGACGCTGCGGGTGAAAGGAGATGTAGCTCCGTTGGAATATACGCGCAAGGATGGTAGCAAAGGCACTTACGCGCGCGCGTGTTCCATAAATTATAATGCGCTTTCCTGGAATGGAGAGGCATGGGCGGATTCCGCGGCGCAGGTGAAGAACACCCTGCATGAAGGCAACTATATCCTGCCGGCGCTCTATGGTCCGACGGAAGTGAAAATCTGTTATGACGCCGATATCCGTATCGCGTTGGGTTTGGACAGCGCTTGCTACAGAACGGAGCTGATAGCAGAGGATGTGATTGCGGTTAACATGGAGTTGACCTCTCTGGCCACGGCGCGTGGAGAAGAGGGAGAGAAAAGCAACGAACGTAACCGGCCAACAAGCCAGAAACTGATAGCAGGATCGGAATACAGCGGACCCTTGGAGGTGGCTTTTTACAGCAACCCGACGCCGGCTGTTCAGTTCTATAATTGGACGATCTACAAGGCTACGCAAGTGATTGCTACACGCGCAGACAAGGATGTGCGTTATGTCTTCAGCGAGCCGGGCTCGTACCGCGTGGTTTGCAAAGTGAACAACCCCTTCTGTATGACCGACTCCTCGGAAGTGACGGTGAACATCAGCGAATCGTATCTGGCGGTGCCGAACGTCTTCACCCCCAACGGAGACGGTAAGAACGATGAGTTCAGGGTTGCATATCGTTCCCTCAGAGAGTTCCATTGCTGGGTCTATAACCGCTGGGGCAAATTGGTCTATGAATGGACTGATCCCGCGAGAGGGTGGAATGGTATGATCGGTAACCGCGAAGCGGCGGAAGGAGCGTATTTCTACGTCATTCGCGCACTCGGAACTGACGCTGCAAAGGATGCTAAATATATGATGAAACCTATATACAACAAGAAGAAAAGCAACGCAGACGAGTCCGTAATCGGAATCTACGAATTATCCGGAGACATTAACTTATTGCGAGGTAAAAAATAAATAAACAAATGAGAAAATTACTAACTATGGCATTAGCCACTACCGTTTTAGCAGCCACCGCTGCCACGAATCCGTTCTTTGAGTACAAGAACTGGAAGACGCCGCACGGCACGTATCCGTTCAATGAGATTCATGCAGAGCATTACATGCCGGCATTTGAAGAGGCTTTCAAGCAGGGCTTGAAGGATATTGACGATATTGTCAATAATCCTGCCGCGCCGACTTTTGCAAACACCATCGAAGCATATGAGGCTTCGGGCGAATTGCTGACCGTTGTAGCCGGCTGTTTCTACAATTTGACCAGCGCAGAGACCAATGACACCCTGCAACAGATTGAAATGGAGTTGAGCCCGAAAATGTCCGAATATTCATCCACTATTCGTTTGAACGAGGGGCTCTTCCAACGCATCAAAGCCGTGTATGAGCAACGCGACAAACTGAAACTGAACAAAGCACAGCGCAAACTGCTGGAAGATGTCTATGAGTCCTTCGCCAACAACGGCGCGAACCTGAGCCCCGAGGACAAGCAAATCTACCGCGAGCTGAGTGCCAAACTGAGCAAACTGACCCTCCAATACGGCCAGAACGTGCTCAAAGCCACCAACGCGTGGACGATGCTCATTACCGATGAGGCGCTCTTATCCGGACTCAATGACGACACCAAGGCCATGCTCCGTACTAACGCAGAGAAGAAAGGCCTCGAAGGATGGTTGCTCAACCTCAAACCGACCACCACTATTCCTTTGATGAAGGACTTGGATAACCGTGACATCCGCCGTGAGTTATACATGGCGAACGCCGGCAAATGTATCGGTGGAGAGTTTGATAACACGGCGATCATCGTGGAGATCGTGAACACCCGTCTGGCTTTGGCGAAGTTGTTTGGCAAGAAGACCTACGCTGAAAAATCGCTCTATAAGACCATGGCAGAGACGCCGGAGCGCGTGTACAGCCTGCTGGATCAACTGCGTGACGCGTACATGCCGGCTGCCGAAGCTGAGGTGAAAGAGGTGGAGGATTACGCACATGCGCATGGTTTCTATGCTGCGCATCTCCAGCCCTGGGATTTCAGCTATTACTCCAAGAAACTCAAACAAGAGAAGTATGCTATCTCGGATGATGACCTGCGTCCGTACTTTGAACTGGAGAACGTGAAGAAAGGTGTCTTCGGTCTTGCAGAACGTCTCTATGGCTTGAAATTCAAAGAGAACAAAAAGATCCAGGTCTATAACCCCGAGGTAACGGCATATGAGGTATTTGACGAGAAAGGCAAGTTCCTTGCTGTGTATTATGCTGACTTCCATCCGCGGGATGGCAAGCGTGGCGGTGCTTGGATGAATGATTTCCAACCGCAGTATATCAAGGGCAAGAAAGATCATCGTCCGCATATTGTGAATGTGATGAATTTCACCCGTCCGACCGCAGACAAACCGGCATTGTTCACGTATGACGAGGTGCGCACGTTCCTCCATGAGTTCGGTCATGGTCTGCATGGTATGTTGACACGCTGCCAGTATGCTGCGCAGAGCGGAACGAACGTACCGCGCGACTTCGTGGAGCTGCCGAGCCAGTTCAACGAGAACTTCATCGACGAGAAAGAGTTCCTCGATACCTTTGCCAAACATTACAAAACCGGTGAGGCTTTGCCGCAAGAATTGCTGGATAAGATGCACGCTTCGCAGACGTACTTGGCTGCCTATGCTTGTGTGCGCCAGCTCAGTTTCGGATATCTCGACATGGCTTGGCATACTTTGGAGCAACCGTTTGTGGAGAATGACGAATTAGGCACAATTGAGTCCGTTTGCCGTTTCAGCGACGATGCCATGAAGCAAGTACAGGTTCTTCCGACCGTTCCGGGCACGCAGATGTGTACCGCATTCACGCATATCTTCTCCGGAGGTTACGCAGCGGGCTATTACAGCTACAAATGGTCCGAACTCCTCGATGCTGATGCATTCTCTGTTTTCAAAGAGGCACAAGCCAAGAACGGCTCTATCTTCGATAAGAAAGCAGCGAAACGTTTCCGCGAGAACATCTTGGAGAAGGGTGGTACCGAGAAAGCTATGGATCTGTATGTACGTTTCCGTGGCGGCGAACCCACCATCAACGCTCTCCTCGAGCGAGACGGCATTAAGGCGCAAGAGATCAAGTAGTCTCTCATCTTTGGGTATAGGCGTTACTATGTGATCCATAGCACGCAAAAACCTGTAAATACTAAAATCTGCACAAACAAGTGCAGATTTTTTTTGCATAATTTCCGGAAATCATCCTTTGTTAAACACGACCTCTCGTCGACCTCTCGTCGAGACATAAAATTTGTGTTACTGTTGGTTGTACCAATCCTCTAATTTCTTATTGAAATCTCTTCTATCGAGGGTGTTCGCCCATGTGCGTAGATCGTCGGTGCGGTCCTCGAAGTGCATGGTGACCGTTCGGCGGAACTTGCATTGTTTGGGTTTGAGTTTGGAGAATCGGCTCGTTTCCAATCCCCTCATTCTGCAAAGGATCACGCGCACTCCGGTGGGCAACTCCCGGCAGACCTCATACGCCATACGTCGGTTACCGATCAGCTCTTTGTCAATCGTCTTGACATGCCCCGAGGGATAGAAACAAATCTCTTTGCCTTCCGCCAGGCTGTCAATGGCAATGCGGCTGAGCTGCGCCGCGGCGGCAACCCCTTCCTCGCGTGTCATGGAACTCTTGTTGAGATCCGGCACTTCGATCGCATCGGCGAGTTTGAGCACGCGTCCGTAGAAAGGATGCCTCATGAAGAGCTCATCGGTCATCGGCCGGAGGGGCAGCCACCATACTTCGCTGAAAAGAAGCAGCGGATCTATATAGGCGGTATGGTTCGGCAAGACCAGATGCACCGCTCCGTCACGGAGCAGTTCTTCGCCGGTCACGCGAATGTCATAGTGCCAATGAAGAAAGAATTTGCAAATTTTCCCTAAACGAAATCTATTCATTGTGTCATTTTTTGAAAAAGCATGCAAAGTTACTACAAATTTTTGACATAAACAAATAAAAATGACATTTTAGCGCAAAATAAGACGTGACATGTCGTATCTGGCATGTTTTTTGTAGCATGAATTATGGCTTAAAAGAACCGAAAAATGAATGCCAAACACAAACAATGTTATGACACACAAGTATAAAATTTCTGTATTTTTATTGGGACTTTGTTCCGTGTTGATGTCACAGGCGAGCGACACGACGTATTATTCGTTGCAGGCATGCCGTGATCTGGCACTGACGAAAGGTGTTTCCGCTCAGTCTCACGAAGAGACGCGTCTGGCAGCAGAGTATAACCGCAAGGCGGCATTGGCAGCCATGTTCCCCCGTGTGAGCGCGAACGGCGGTTATATGTGGAATTCGCGCAATGCGCACCTGTTGGCTAATCAGACGCAGTTCTCGTTTGGTACAGCTTCTGTAGCGCCGGACGGAACGGCTTCGTTCACATGGAGCGGAGAAAGCAAAATCGGCAAGTTGGCGGCGGAGTTCGAAGGGACGCGTCTGGAGCAGCCGATCTTGGACATCGAGACGGATGCCGGGCAGAAGATAGCCGATGCGTACCGGGAGGTATATAACAAGATGACGGTTGATCTGACGCATGTGGTGGTTGCCCAAGTAGGGGTGACGCAGCCTATTTATACCGGCGGCCGTCTGACGCAGCTGTACAAGATCGCTAAGGCGTCGGAGCATATTGCCGCTATCGAGGCGGATGCCAAGAAGGACGATATCATTTACGGCGTGGACGAAGCCTATTGGAGGGTTGTTTCCGTGAGCCGTAAGAAGCAGCTGGCGGAGCAGTATTACAAGCTGTTATGCCAGTTGGAAAGCGATGTGAAAGAGGCGGTGACGGAAGGTGTGGCAACGCAGTCGGATCTGCTCAAAGTGACGACCAAACGCGGCGAGGCGGAAGTGAAAAAACTGCAAGCGGAGAACGGTCTGACGCTGTCGAATATGGCGTTGGCGCAAGTGTGCGGCCTGCCGCTTTCCACGGCGTTCAAGTTGGACGAGAGCGGTCTGGGCGAGACCTCGCTGCCGGAGAATACCAACGACGTGGAGAACGCTGTTACTCAGCGGAGTGAGATGCAGTTGCTGCACGAGGCGGAGACGATCGCCAAATCCAACGCCAAGTTGATGGCTGCGGGCTTGCAGCCGAACATCGTGGCTACGGCAGGGTACATCTATACGAACCCGAACGTGGAAAACGGTATCAGCAGCAAATGGGACGGCAAGGGATTCTTCTCCGCCGGTGTGATGGTCAATGTGCCGATCGTGCATGCGGACGATATCTATCGTTACAAAGCCGCCAAACATGCGGCAAACGCGGTGGCGCTCAAAACGGAGGAGACCAAGGAACTGCTGACCTTGCAGACCACGCAGGCGAATCAGAAACTGACCGAGGCACAGCAGAAGATCGTGCTGGCGCGTCTGACACAGAACAATGCCGCCGAGGTGCTCCGTATGGCGCAAGAGTCGTTCGAGGCAGGTATGATCACCGCCTCGGAACTGATGCAGGCGCAGACGGCTTGGCTTGCCGCGGCTACCGACCTCGTCGATGCCGAAGTAGAAGCCAAAACAACGGAAACACAATTACGCAAATATTTAGGCAAATTATAATATGAAACATCAAAAAGAAGGAAGTCTGCTGTTGGGGTTGATTGCACTCCTTTCAGTAGTCGTTGTGGTAGCAGTAGTCGGTATTCTGGCACTTCGTCCGGAAAAGACGCTTATTCAGGGAGAAGCTGAGGCGGCAGAGTACCGTGTATCCGGTAAAGTGCCGGGACGTATCGAGATGTACCTCTATGAGGAGGGCGAACAAGTCAAGAAAGGGGACACGCTCGTGGTGATCTATTCGCCGGAAGTGGAGGCGAAAAAAGCACAGGCGTTGGCTGCCCGCGAGATGGCGGAGGCTGTCAATCAAAAAGCCAAGAACGGTGCGCGAAGCGAGCAGATTCAAGGCGCGTTTGAGCTTTATCAGAAAGCGAAAGCGGGCGAAGAGATCTACCGCAAGTCCTATGAGCGCGTGCAGCGTCTGTATGACAAAGGAGTTGTCTCCGCGCAGAAACGCGATGAAGTAGAAGCGCAGTACAAAGCCGCCGAAGCAACCGTCAAAGCCGCTCGAAGCCAGTACCAAATGGCGCTTTCCGGCGCTCGCGAGGAGGACAAAGCCGCTGCCGAAGCACAAGTGGCGAGAGTAGATGGCATATTGCAAGAAGTAGCCGCTGCCGAGGCGGAGAAATACCTCCTTTCGCCTTGTGACGGAGAGGTGTCGGAGCTCTTCCCGAAAGTCGGCGAACTGGTCGGGCAGGGTAGTCCGGTCATGTCCATAGTCGATCTGAACGATGTGTGGTTTACTTTTGCCGTCCGGGAAGACATGTTGCATCTGTTCCCGATGGGCAGTGTGGTGGAGGTCACTATCCCTGCGCTGGCGAACGGCATCAAATATCCGCTGACGGTGACGCATGTCAAGGCGATGGGTACATACGCGACATGGCGTTCCACCAAACAGAACGGCGGCTACGATGTACGCACGTTTGACGTCAAATGCCGTCCGCTGATGGAGATTCCGAACCTCCGGCCCGGCATGACCGCTTTGGTAATTGAGAATTGATAATTGACAATTGATAATTGAGATCACGAGTCAATAAAAATAATGTTCATTATATTTCAAAATATATGGCGTGTGCTGCTCCGCGAACTGCATATGATGTTCGCGCGGCCGCTGTACCTCTTCGCATCTGTCGGGGTGATGTTGCTATCGACCTTCTTCTTCCTGACGCTGATGAAAGGCGGCGCGGCGGAGAAGATGCCGGTGGCGGTGGTTGATCTCGACCAGACCTCCATCTCCCGCCGTTTGGCACACGAGATGCAGGCAACGCCTTCGGTGGATATACAACTGATCACCAATTCGTACCCCGAAGCCCGGGCTGCTATGCAGGAAGGCAAGATCTACGGCATCTTTGTTATTCCGGACGGATTCTATCGGGACTTGGTGGACTTCAAACGTCCGCAGATGGATTTTTATGTCACGAACGCCTATACCGTCGGCGGCAACACGGCGTACAAGCAGATGCTGACGATGGTGAACCTCACTTCCGGCGCTTTCCAACGCGAGGTACTGCGCAAGAAAGGCATGACGGACGATGTGATCATGCATCGTATTCAGCCGCTGACCATCGAGGGACACATGGTGGCGAACCCGTGGGGCAACTACTCTGTCTATCTGGTCAGTACGATCCTGCCGGGTATATTGGGGCTGATATGCCTCATGCTGACGATCTTTGCCATCGGTTTTGAACTCAAGTCGCGCACTTCGCACGCATGGCTGCGAGCCGCAGGTGGCAACTACACCGTCGCCATGATCGGCAAACTGATCCCTTACACCTTCATTTACATGGTGTTAGGCGTCGGCTGCCATGTGATCCTGTACCGCTTTGCCGGCTTCCCGGTATATGGTAGTTACGGACGGCTGATGTTCGGTCTACTGCTCTTCATTTTAGCCATGGAAGCGCTCGGGATCACGATGATCGGTTTGTTGCCGACTCTCCGTGACGCCCTTTCTATCGGTGCACTCTATTCCATGCTGGGCTTTTCGCTCTCTGGCTTTACGTACCCGCAGATGGCGATGCTGCCGCCGGTTAGAGCACTCTCGTATATCGAGCCGCTGAGACATTACTACCTCATTTATGTGAACGAGGCGTTGATGGCTGCGCCTGTTGAAAACAGCCTGCCGAACATGCTGGCGCTTACGGGCTTTATGCTCGCGTCCCTCTTCGTCGCACCCCGTTTGCACAGAGCTTTGGTTTATATGAATTATCCTTTAAAATAATTCGTGCCATTTAGGGCTAAGAATTGTAAATTGTGAATTGTCTAATGTGGAATGATTTTGTAAATGAACTGAGAAGAATATTCCGGGACCCGGGAGTGATGGTCATTTTTATCGTCGCTACCTTGGCATACCCGCTTATTTACAAGGCAGTCTATTGGAACGAGCAGATCACGAACGTCCCCGTGGCGGTGGTGGATCTGAGTAACAGCCCGCAGAGCCGTGAGTTCCTGCATCGCTGGAATGCCTCGCCGGATATTCGTCTGACGCATACCTGTACGTCCATGGCGGAGGCGGAGAAACTACTGCGTGACCAGACGGTACACGGCATCATCTATTTCCCGCGCGATTTTGAACGCCAGTTAGCCGATCCGCTCGGACAGGCACATATCTCGCTGTACTGCGACATGAGCTCGTTCCTCTACATGAAAGCGATTTACCTCTCCTGTAACCAGGTGATGCTCGAATCCATGCGTAACATCCAGATCGACCGCTATGAACAGATGGGCATGGACAAAGAGTTCGCGTGGGCGCTTGTGCAGGACGCGCCTTATACCGAAACAGCGCTCTTTACGCCCACCGGCGGTTACGGCTCGTTCCTTATCCCGGCGGTGCTGATTCTGATTCTGCATCAGACCCTTCTTTTCGGTATCTGCATGCTCGGCGGCACGGCACGCGAAGAGAACTTAGACCAGTACTCACTCCGCAGCCTTCTCGGGCGCGCGTGCGCGTATTTCCTTATTTACTACGCCCTTGCGGCGGTTTTGTTAGGGCTCCTGCCACGGCTCTTCGATATTCCGCATGTGGGCGATATAGGCGATGTGCTGCTTTTTATTGTGCCGTATTTGTTAGCGGTTATTTTCTTTGGCATGTGCGTTTCGGTCTTCATCCGCAACCGCGAATCGGGCTTGGTGCTCCTGATCTCCACCTCGCTTATCTTCCTCTTTATGGCAGGTATTTCGTGGCCGAAAGAGATGATTCCGGACGCATGGAAATACCTCTCCTACACGATCCCATATACCTGGGGCGCACACGGGTTTATCCACATCAATTCGATGGGTGCATCGCTTATCCATACCAACGGCTTCACTGCCTCTGCCTCGACCGAGTTTATCGCCCTTTGGATCCTTACCGGAGTATATTTTATCCTGGCTTGTATCCTCTTTAGCGTACGAAAATACCGTCTTTTGGAGCCAAATTCGAAAAAATAACGCTATTTTTTGCATTTTTTATCAAAAAAATTTGGTCATGTCAAAAAAAAGTTGTAATTTTGCAGGCTTTTTCTCGCATAGGGCTCGATTATTGTGAGACAATTATCGTGTGAACGTATATATTACGTGTGCGGAAAAGCGCGTAAATAAATAAATTATAAATCGCCAATTTGGGCAGTGAATTGACGTCAATCAAAAATCGTAAATCGTTAAATCGTCAATCGTAAAGATGTCTGTCGGGTTGGTATAAAACAAATTAAATTAATGGAATACAATTCATTCAAGACAGCGAATGTAAACAAGGCAACCGCTCAGAAAGAGTGGGTCGTTGTTGACGCTGAAGGCCAGATTCTTGGCCGCATGGCTTCCAAGGTAGCAAAATTGCTGCGTGGTAAGTACAAACCGAGCTACACTCCGAACGTGGACTGTGGCGACAATGTAATCATCGTGAACGCTGACAAAGTGCAGCTGACAGGTAACAAATGGAACGACCGCGTATATGTACGCTACACCGGTTTCCCGGGCGGTCAACGTGAGTTTACTCCGGCTGACCTGCTCAAGAAAGGTGCAGACAAGCTCGTTCGCAAAGTAGTAAAAGGAATGCTGCCGAAAAACCGCCTTGGCGCTCGTCAGATCACAAATCTGTACATCTTCGCCGGCGCAGAGCACAACATGCAGGCACAACAACCGAAAGTAATTGATATTAACACCCTGAAATAATTAGAAGACAATGGAACAAATTAATGCATTAGGTCGTCGTAAAGAAGCAGTAGCTCGCGTTTACGTAAATGAAGGTGCCGGCAAGATCGTGATCAACGGTCGCGACATCGAGACATATTTCCCGTCTTCTATCCTGCGTTACATCGTTCTCCAGCCGCTGAACAAACTCGGTGTGGCTGAGAAATACGATATCAAGGTAACGCTTGACGGTGGTGGATTCAAGGGTCAGGCAGAGGCATTGCGTCTGGCAATCGCCCGCGCCCTGGTTAAAATCAATCCGGAAGACAAAGTTGCTCTGAAGGCAGAAGGCTTCATGACTCGTGACGCTCGTGAGGTAGAGCGTAAGAAACCGGGTCAGCCCAAAGCACGTAAGCACTTCCAATTCTCCAAACGTTAATTCGTACTACTCCAAATCGTGTGGACTCCTGCGGGATTACCACACGATTGTTTTGGAGACTCAAACGCGTATGCGTGCGCGTATTTTTAATAATGTGTTATGCGCGTGAAAGAGTATTCCAGAATGAACGGAGATTTTTATAAACAAATTAATTACATTAAAATCAATGAGAACAAATTTTGATCAATTGCTCGAGGCTGGCGCACATTTCGGTCACCTCAAACGCAAATGGAACCCGGCTATGGCTCCTTACATCTACATGGAGCGTAACGGAATCCACATCATCGACCTCAACAAGACTGCTATCAAAGTAGAAGAGGCAGCAGAGGCATTGAAAAACCTGGCTCGTAGCGGCCGCAAAGTACTCTTCGTTGGTACGAAAAAGCAAGCTCAGGAAGTAGTTGCTGCCCGCGCACAAGAGGTAGGCATGCCGTACATCACAGAGCGTTGGGCAGGTGGTATGCTCACTAACTTTCCGACTATCCGCAAGGCTGTGAAGAAAATGGGTCTGATTGACAAGATGATGACCGATGGTACGCTCGAGAACGTTTCCAAACGCGAGAAACTGCAAGTAACCCGTCAACGTGAGAAATTGGAGAAGAACCTCGGTTCTATCGCTGATATGACCCGTCTGCCGAGCGCAGTATTCGTAGTGGACGTGATGAAAGAGCACATTGCTGTAGCGGAGGCTAACCGTTTGGGAATTCCTGTATTCGGTATCGTAGATACGAACTCAAACCCGAACAACATTGATTTCGTTATCCCGGCAAACGACGATGCTACCAAAGCAATCGACGTAATCCTTGGCGCAGTATGCGAGGCTATCAAAGAGGGTCTCGAGGAGCGTAAGGTAGAGAAAGCAGACGAAGAGGCAGCAGCAGAGCAGGCAAACACCGAGGCTCCGCAGCCGAAAGAGCGTCGTCAACGCATCCGCAAAGCTGCTCCGAAAGGAGAGGCTGAGAAAGTAGTAGAGGCTAAAGAAGCAGAGTAATCGTTAAATCGTAAATCGTTAAATCGTAAATTAAAATGGCTGTAACATTAGCAGATATTAAGAAACTGCGCGATATTACCGGCGCAGGAATGATGGACGTTAAGAAAGCCTTGGAAGAGGCAAACGGCGATTTCGAAGTTGCGAAGGACTTGCTCCGCAAGCGCGGACAGGCTATCGCTGCTAAACGTAGCGACCGCGAGGCTTCTGAAGGATGCGTGCTCGGTAAAGTCAAAGGCAACTTCGGCGCTATTGTGGGCGTTAAGTGCGAGACTGACTTTGTAGCTAAAAACGAGGACTTCGTAGGCATGGTTAAACTGATCCTTGACGCTGCTTTGGATAACAAAGTACAGAGCAAAGAGGATTTGGCAGCTCTCAATATCGGCAACTTTACCGTTGCAGAGATCATCACCGAGCGTTCCGGCGTTACGGGTGAGAAGATGGAGTTGGCAGACTACGCTTGTTTGGAGGCTCCGGTAGTGGATGCTTACAACCACCTGGGTAACAAACTCAGTTCGCTCGTTGCAGCAGAAGCAGGTGCAGACCAGGAGACCGTTCACGGCATCTCGATGCAGGTAGCAGCTATGAGCCCGATCGCGCTCGACGCAGATCACGTAGCTGAAGAGATTAAGAAGCATGAGCTCGAAGTAGCTATCGAGAAGACCAAACAGGACGAGATCAACAAAGCTGTTGAGAACGCTATCCGCAAAGCAGGTATCAACCCGGCTCACGTGGACAGCGACGATCACATCGAGTCTAACCAGGCTAAGGGCTGGATCACCGCTGAGCAGGCACAGCAGGCTCGCGAGATCAAGGCTACTGTGGCTAAAGAGGCAGAGGCTAACCTCGCTAATCAGGCTAAGAAGATTGAGATGATCGCACAAGGACGTCTGGGTAAATTCTTGAAAGAGAACACACTCGTTGAGCAGGCTTACATCATGAGCGAGAGCAAAGAACTCGTAAAAGATGTACTCAAAGCAAAAGGTGTAGTTATCTGCGATTTCCGCCGTATTACACTCGCTGCTGAATAAGCATCAATCGAGCAACAAAAATGAAGGAACTTTGGAAACGAAGTTCCTTTTTTGATATTTTTTAGGTTCATCCGACATTCGTTTTGGCTATCACCAACGCGAATGTCGGATGAGCCATAAATAGTTTGGCATAGAATTTGCTGTATTTTCAGTAGAAAACAAACTTTTATTTTATGAACTTTAGAATGATGAAGAGTATGAAAAAGATGTTATTAGTTGCTTGCGTAGCAATGTGTACCGTTCTCAATCTGTATGCGGATAACGACCGAATTATCACTTTTGCGCAAATCCCGGCTGCCGCTCAGGCTACTGTGAACCAATACTTTGATGCGTCAACGATTGCGTACGTGAAGTTGGATAATGAGTTCATTGGCAAAAAGTACGAAGTACGTTTCAACGACGGCAAAGAAATTGAATTTGAGAGTGACGGATCGCTCCATAAGATAGATTGCAAGTACACGGCGGTGCCGGATGCCCTTGTACCGGAGATGGTTCGGAAGCAAGTAGTCGCTTCTTTCCCGCAAGCATTCATCGTTGAATGGGGTAAGGACGATCTGGGCTGGAAAGCGGAGTTGAATAACCAACTCGAGATCAAGTTCAACCGCAGTCTGAAAATGATCGGTATTGACGATTAAGCTTGTATAAATAGTTCTCTACACACATCGCAGTGCCCGCAAGGCGCTGCGTTTGTTTCTCCGAAATACGATAACAACACCTGCTCGCGGCAGAACTGATTTTGATCCGCATATTCATACATGGCTTTCAGTTTGGTCACAAATTGTTCCTGGCGCTTCTCATAGATTTCGGGCGATAGATAGATCTCTGTCTGTCGCTCGTTTGTCATCGTTAAACTGCAACCCACTGAACGCGGAATATACGTAATGATCCCTCGCTGGGCTAATGAGACCAATATCTCATGCGTTTTTTTGTCATCCGCTTCGCGCACATACTGAAGATCGGTGTAAATGCCGGTATAAGAGCGCATTAATACATCTAATAATTCCGCTTGCTCAAAAGAAAGGTTGTATTCTCCTAACAAATGCCGGGCTACAAGGATCTGCACGCGAGGCTGTGTCTCGTGCTCTTCCTCAAAATCGATATACCCCGCCTGACTCAGAATATGCAGGGCAGAGTAGGTTTGTATCACCGGCAGTTTCATCACTTGGCAAAGCTGATCGATATGCAGTGTGAAACGATGCCCCAAACCGCTTCCGGCGCCTATCTGCAGAAAATCCATGGTCTTGTGATAAACCGCCTCCACAAACTCTTTCGGTGGATAGGTGTCTGCCGCGCGTTTCTGCAATTTGGCTTTGTCCTCCTGCGGATTATAAAGCAACACAGCATAAGCCCTCTTGCCGTCTCGACCGGCTCGACCTGCCTCCTGGTAATAACTCTCCAGATGCGACGGAAGATCATAATGGATCACTACGCGCACGTCTGGCTTGTCAATACCCATACCGAATGCGTTCGTCGCCACAATAACGCGGGTTTTGCCTTCCGTCCATGCCTGTTGACGCTCATTCCTCTCCTTCGTTGTCAGCCCCGCATGATAATAATCTATAGAGAAGAAATTCTCCCTTCCCTTTTGGGAAGGGTCATGGTTAGACCTCCTCTTCAACCATTCCGCCAACTCCTGTGCCCGCTTCCTGTTCCGCACATAGACAATCGCCGAACCCGGCACGCGGCTCAAAATATGCGCCACTTGTTCCTCTTTTTG
Organism: uncultured Bacteroidales bacterium; assembly: GCA_946534715.1. Classification (GTDB taxonomy): domain Bacteria; phylum Bacteroidota; class Bacteroidia; order Bacteroidales; family Paludibacteraceae; genus Colicola. The sequence continues at coordinate 18,613 of CAMNCW010000052.1, forward strand.
GTCGGTGCGCCGCACAACATACGTCAAGTTTTCGCGGTGGAAAGATTTGCGCAACACATGTTTCTCCTCAAAGCCCAATTTATCCTGAATATCATCGATAGTGTCCGGCGTCGCAGTTGCGGTTAGCGCCAACACAGGAACACCCGGAAGCACTTTTCGCACTTCCGCAATCTTCAAATAAGATGGTCGGAAGTCGTACCCCCATTGGGAAATACAATGCGCTTCATCCACGGCGATCAAGCAAATCGGCAGATCCGCCAGACGTTTCCTAAACTCCTCACTCTCAAGCCGTTCCGGCGAGCAATACAGGAAATGGTATGGCCCGTATAGACAATTATCCAGTGCCACACGCTGCTTATCCCATGTCATGCCGGTATAAACAGCCGCGGCGTGAATACCGCGCGCTTTCAGATTCTCCACCTGGTCACGCATCAAAGCTATCAGCGGCGTTACTACCAAACAAAGCCGTTTCTCTGGATTCTCATGACCCATAACGAGGGTCGGTACTTGAAAACAGATACTCTTTCCTCCACCGGTCGGCATCAATGCCAAGGTGTCACGTCCTGCCAACACGGAAGCGATAATCTCCTCTTGCAACGGACGGAAATTATCATACCCGAAATATGTATGTAGAGCCTCTTTGGGTGTCATTTGATACATTTTGAGTGCAAAAATACAATTTTTTTTCCAAATATACAAATTTTTATGCTTTTTATTTGCATATTTTAAAAAAAAGCAGTAACTTTGCACCGATTTTTAATATCATACTTGTGATTGTTGCGTTCCGTAAATTTTGAAAGTAAAGGTCTGCGCAGTTTGAAGAGGTTCTTTTCTGCCTTTTATATAAATCAACGCACCTTTGCCTCCTGTGCCTTGCGGCGATGTGACTACAAGGATCCGTTTGAATGCCAACTCGATTTCAGTTGTCGTTTTGCGTTTTTCGCCTTCGCCTGCAATTGGAAGGATAATTGATCGTTTTTCTGTTTCCTGTGCCATTTTCTCTATTTTAACTTTGTTCATTGACCCGGCATTTAATGCCGGTATTTTCTTTTTCGTATTGCCCCGGCTTCACGTGCCGGTTTCCAACTCTCAATTCTTAATTATTACCTTCCTTTTACGGTTCAATCCCGCGACCATCCCGCGACCATCTCGCGACCATTACGGACATATACGTCAGGTCTCTTTCGTCTCTTTCTTCCTCCAGTTTTCTCCTTTTGCCCCCTCCCATTCCGGCATCTGTCTATATTCTTTAGAGGGATGTTATCCCTCTTTTTTTTCCTCTCGCGAGTGCCAATATGCGTCACTTTTTTATCAATTGACGATGCAAAGGTACTACATTTTTTTCATTCCTGCAAATCTGTCGTCCCCTAAATGCGGAAAAATGCCATTTATGGAACAAATCACCATTTTATAGCATAAAAAAATTTGCCTAATTCCACCAAATCCATGTTTCTTCCTACAAAAAAAACGGTTGCCTGTCCTGGCAACCGTTGGTGATAATAAGCAGGAAGTTCGTTTGTCGTTTCCCTAACCTCATTGAATGGTTTTCAAGGCTTGACGAACGCGTTTAAGCGTTTCCTCTTTGCCTAAAACATCCGTTATGTTCCAGATATGCGGACCACGAGCAGCGCCCACGAGACAGATACGGAACGCATTCATGACGATACCAACACCGTATTCTTTCTCAGCAATCCACGGCATAACCACATCATCCAAATGCCAGCGAATAACATTTTCGCCATTTTCATTCTTCTCTTCGCGATTGTCGTGCCACTTATCTTTACTTACGGTCTCCAACAAAGCAATCAGCTCTTCCATGTGCTTCGGGCTGTCTTCTTTCCAGCGTTTCTTCAGCGATTTCTCGTCATACTCCGTCGGAGCAACAAAGAAGAAATTAACCTGCTCCCATAACTCCGGCACAAAGTTCACACGATCCTTGGTCAGACCGATAACCTTGGCCACCATCGCTCGGTCAATTTTTAATTCTTCATTTTTAATTTTTAATTGTTCTTTCAGAACCGGCATGAACATCTCTGCCAACTCTTCGTTGCTGCGTAACTGCAAATATTGGTGGTTGAACCACTTTCCCTTCTCGTAGTCAAACTTGGCTCCGGCTTTCGATACACGGTCGAGCGAGAAATCATGGATTAACTCCTCCATCGTGTACATCTCTTTGTCGCCGCTTCCGTGCCAGCCGAGCAATGCCAGAAAGTTGATAACCGCTTCCGGCAGATAGCCGCTCTCGCGATAACCGCTGCTCACAGTTCCATCTTTCTGGTTATGGAACTCCAACGGGAAGACAGGGAAACCCAAACGGTCGCCGTCACGCTTGCTCAGTTTGCCGTTTCCGTCCGGCTTGAGCAGCAGCGGCAGGTGCGCAAACTCAGGCATCGTGTCCTGCCAGCCGAACGCACGGTAAAGCAGCACATGGAGTGGAGCGGAAGGCAACCATTCCTCACCGCGGATAACATGACTCACTTCCATCAAATGGTCATCTACGATATTTGCCAAGTGATAAGTCGGCAGATCATCGGCAGACTTATACAGCACTTTGTCGTCCAATATATTGCTGTTGATCACCACCTCGCCGCGGATCAGATCATGCACATGTACATCCTCATCCGGCTCTACTTTGAAGCGAACCACATATTTCTCTCCCTTGTCCAAAAGCGCTTGTACTTCTTCAGCCGGCATTGTCAGCGAGTTGCGCATGCTCATACGCGTACGCGAGTCATATTGAAAATTAGGTGTCTCTGCGCGTTTCGCCTCCAGTTCTTCCGGCGTGTCAAATGCAATATAAGCATGCCCGCTGTCCAGCAACTGTTTCACGTACGTGTGATAAATCTCACGCCGCTCACTCTGTCTGTACGGACCGTGTGAACCCACAGCCTCAATCTCTTTGGTGCCTTTTTTCTGACGCAGACCCTCGTCTATCTCAATTCCAAGCCAATCTAAGGCTTCCAAAATATATTCCTCGGCGCCCGGCACAAAACGTGTACTGTCCGTATCTTCGATACGAAGCAACATGTCTCCGCCGTGCTGACGAGCGAACAAATAGTTATACAATGCGGTGCGAACACCGCCGATGTGAAGTGCGCCGGTCGGACTTGGCGCAAAACGTACGCGTACTCTTCTTTCCATATTCTTGTTGTAATATTTTACGTAAAATAACAAATTCGACTGCAAAGATACTACTTTTTTTGCACTTATGCAAATTTTTTTTCTTCTTTAGGGTAATAATTTGAATTTTTCTTGCATATGTCATTTTTTTTTTGTAACTTTGCGCCAAATTTGGCGCGCCAATAAAGAGAAACACCAAAATCGCCCAAAAATATCAATATTGTTAATGACTAAATTGAAATATTATTATGAATCTTTCTGAATTAACCGACAAAATCTACGTGGAAGGCGTAGAAAAAGGAAATGCCGAAGCGCAACAGATTGTGGAGAAAGCGAACGCCAAGGCGGCAGACATTATTGCGCAAGCAGAGAAAAAAGCAGCAGCTATCATCGCTGATGCAGAAAGCAAATCTGCTGACCTCGACAAGAAAACACGTGCGGAACTCAAGCTCTATGCGGAGCAATCCGTTAACGCCGTTAAGACCGAAATCGCAAACCTTCTGTCAGATCAAATTGCCGCAGACAGCGTCAAAGCAGCTACGGCTGATGCGAAATTCATGCAGGGCGTGATTGCTAAACTGGCAGAGCAGATGGCGAAAGATGGAGAAGTGCTCATCGAGGCGAAAGATGCAGAGGCATTGAAGAAATACTTCACCGCTAACGCCAAAGCACTCCTTGAGAAAGGCGTGAAGATTGCAGAAGTAAAAGGCATCAAGACGGACTTCACTATTCAGCCGGCAAAGGGCGGTTACAAACTCGCTTTCGGTGACGCTGAGTTCATCGCTTACTTCAAGGAAATGCTTCGTCCCCAACTCGTTGAGGAGTTGTTTTAAATCGTAAATCGTCAAATCGTAAATTTACATGACTTACGAATATTTACTTGCCGGACTTCCGGAACTCAAAGTTGGTTCTGATGCACCTGTTTCTCTCGAAAAACTCGATGAGTTGTTCGATGAGCAGTTGCGTGCATCCGACAAGGCTTATCTGGACTTGCTGCGTGCGCCGATGAATGAAGAGACGCTCGAGCAAGGTTTGAAAGCCAAGAACCGCTTTATCCGGGACTGGTTCGGTTTTAATCAGGATATGAACAACGTGCTCGTGGCGCAAATTTGCCGCAAGCACGGCTTCGATGTCAAGACCCAGATCGTTGGAGAAGGAGAAGTGGCGGAGCAACTGCGCACGCACACGTCGCAAAAGGACTTCGGTCTGAACGAACTGCCGGGAGACTATCAATCAATTCTTGCGCTCGCGCAGATTGAGGACCTCATGCAGCGTGAGAAAGCCCAAGACGCTATCCGTTTTGAGTGGTTGCAAGACCGTACTGAGTTTGATTTCTTCTCCCCCGAAATGGTCTTTGCGTATTATCTCGAAGCGCTCATGCTCCATCGTTGGTCTATCCTCACCATCGAAGAAGGCGAAAAAATCTTCCGTGATCTCGTGAAGGATATAAAAAAAGGGGTAAAGCTCGAAGCTTAGCCCTTTAATCGTGCCCTTCAGGGCTAAGAAGAAGGGAGTGAAGCTTGACGCGTAATTTTTAATTTTTAATTTTTAATTTGTAATTAACAATTACAAGATATGACAACTGGAAAAGTTAAAGGAATTATTGCCAACTTGGTGACTGTCGCAGTAGATGGTCCGGTTGCGCAAAACGAAATTTGCTACATCTACGTCGGCGAGACCAAACTGATGGCAGAGGTCATCAAGGTCATCGGCGCCAACGTATATGCGCAGGTGTTCGAATCCACACGTGGCCTCAAAGTGGGCAACAAAGTGGAGTTCACGGGACACATGCTGGAGGTGACGCTCGGCCCGGGTCTGCTCAGCCGTAACTACGACGGTTTGCAGAACGACCTTGACAAACTCACAGGCGTGTTCCTCAAACGTGGTGAGTACAACTTCCCGCTCGACGAGCAGAAGAAATGGGCATTCACTCCTATCGCCAAAGTCGGCGATAAGGTAGAAGCTGCTTCTTGGCTTGGAGAAGTGGATGAGAACCATCAGCCGCACAAGATCATGGTGCCTTTCGTTTTCGAAGGTACTTATACTGTCAAAGCCATCAAAGCTGCCGGTGAGTACACCATCAACGAAGTGATGGCGGTTCTGACAGACGCTGAGGGACAAGACCACGCAGTAACTATGGTTCAGAAATGGCCGGTGAAGAAAGCGATCCTCGCTTATCGCGAGAAACCGCGTCCTTTCAAACTGCTTGAAACAGGTGTGCGTACCATCGATACTGCTAACCCGCTTTGCGAGGGTGGTACAGGTTTCATTCCTGGTCCTTTCGGTACCGGTAAGACCGTTCTCCAGCACGCAATCTCCAAACAAGCCGAGGCGGATATCGTAATCATCGCTGCCTGCGGTGAGCGTGCCAACGAGGTTGTAGAGACCTTCACCGAGTTCCCCGAACTCGATGACCCGCATACAGGTCGCAAACTCATGGAGCGTACCATCATCATCGCCAACACGTCTAACATGCCGGTGGCATCCCGTGAGGCTTCTGTTTATACGTCCATGACCATCGCCGAGTACTATCGTTCGATGGGTCTGCGCGTCCTCCTCATGGCGGACTCTACTTCCCGTTGGGCACAAGCACTCCGTGAGATGTCTAACCGTCTGGAGGAGCTTCCGGGACAGGATGCCTTCCCGATGGACCTCTCTGCAATCATCGGCGCGTTCTATGCGCGCGCAGGTTACGTGTACCTTAATAATGGAGCTACTGGTTCTGTTACCTTCCTCGGTACCGTTTCGCCTGCCGGTGGTAACCTCAAAGAGCCGGTTACCGAAGGAACGAAGAAAGTCGCACGTTGCTTCTACGCTTTGGAACAAGCTCGTGCAGACCGCAAACGTTACCCGGCTGTGAACCCAATCGACTCGTACTCCAAATATGTGGAATACCCTGAGTTTGAGGAATATATCTCCGGCTTGATTGACAAAAACTGGTTGCCGATGGTCAACGACATGAAGACCTATCTGCAGCGCGGTAAAGAGATTCAGGAGCAGATCAACATCCTTGGTGATGATGGCGTACCTGTGGACTACCACGAGGCGTTCTGGAAATCCGAAGTCATCGACTTCGTCATTCTCCAGCAGGATGCCTTCGATAAGATCGACGCTGTTTGTCCGCTCGAGCGCCAGCAGTATATGCTTCACCTCGTCATGGATATCTGCAAACACGACTACGATTTCGATAACTTCCTCGATGTCATCGATTACTTCAAACGCGTCATCAACCTCTGCAAGCAGATGAACTATTGTGAGTTCCACTCCGCAGAGTTCGAAGACTACCGCAAGAAACTTAATGACCTCTTGGCAGAAAAGCAGATCGCTGCGTAATTCGTAATTTTTAATTTTTAATTTTTAATTATTATGGCTTTAGCATTTCAAAAAATATATACCCAGATTACGGCGATCACCAAGGCAACCTGTTCGTTGAAAGCCGAAGGAGTGGGTAACGATGAACTCGCTACCGTCAACGGCAAACTCGCACAGGTAGTAAAAATCATCGGTGACGAAGTGACGCTCCAGGTGTTCCAGGGTACCGAAGGTATTCCGACCAACGCCGAAGTAGTGTTCCTCGGCAAAGCACCGAGCCTCAAAGTGTCTGACCAACTCGCAGGACGTTTCTTCAATGCGTACGGCGACCCGATTGATGGCGGACCGGCTATCGAAGGCAAAGAGGTTGAGATCGGCGGCCCTTCTGTGAACCCCGTTCGTCGTAAACAACCGTCAGAGCTCATCGCGACCGGTATTGCAGGTATTGACCTGAACAACACCCTTGTTTCCGGACAGAAGATTCCGTTCTTCGCCGACCCTGATCAGCCGTATAACCAGGTGATGGCTAACGTGGCACTCCGCGCAGAGGCAGATAAGATCATCCTCGGCGGTATGGGTCTGACCAACGATGACTACCTCTATTTCAAGAACGTCTTCACCAACGCAGGTGTGCTCGACCACATCATCTCGTTCGTCAACACGACCGAGAACCCGCCGGTTGAGCGACTCCTGATTCCGGATATGGCGCTTACCGCTGCTGAGTATTTCGCGGTAGAGAAACACGAGAAAGTGCTTGTCCTCTTGACCGACATGACGCTCTACGCTGATGCACTCGCTATCGTCTCCAACCGTATGGATCAGATTCCTTCGAAAGACTCCATGCCGGGTTCGCTCTATTCCGACCTCGCGAAGATCTACGAGAAGGCAGTTCAGTTCCCGGAGCAGGCAGGTGGTGGTTCTATCACCATCATCGCCGTAACCACGCTTTCCGGTGGTGACATCACACACGCTATTCCGGATAACACCGGTTACATCACTGAGGGTCAGCTCTATCTCCGTCGTGACTCCGAAATCGGTAAAGTCATCGTCGATCCGTTCCGTTCGCTGTCTCGTCTGAAACAATTGGTTGCCGGCAAGAAGACTCGCGAAGATCACCCGCAGGTAATGAACGCTGCTGTTCGCTTGTATGCCGATGCAGCCAACGCAAAGACCAAGAAAGAGAACGGTTTTGACTTGACCAACTACGATGAGCGTTGCTTGGACTTTGCACGCGACTACAGCCGCGAGATCCTCGCTATTGACGTGAACATCAATACCGTCCAGATGCTCGACGTAGCTTGGACGTTGTTTGGCAAATATTTCAAACCGGAAGAAGTAAATATCAAGGCCGCTCTTGTTGAAAAGTACTGGCCAAAAGCATAATAGGTTATGGCTATAACATACCAATTCAATAAAACATCGTTGCAAACTTTGGAGAAAGATTTGAAGATGCGGCAACGAACTTTGCCCACTTTGCAAAGCAAAGAGACAGCTCTTCGTCTCGAGGTGAAGAAGGCAAAGAAAGAGCTCGAAGACCTGGATAAGGAAGTCGAGCGCCGCATCAAGGATTACGACCAGATGATTGCACTTTGGGGCGAATTTGACACTTCGCTCATCCATGTGGACGACGTACGCATGTCTATTAAAAAGATCGCAGGCGTGCGCGTACCCGTGTTGGATGAAGTCGTCTATTCCACCAAAGAGTTCTCGCTCTTCTCCTCTCCCAAATGGTTTGCAGATGGTTTTGAGCAACTCAAAGCCATAGCCGATGTCGGTATCCGCCAGGAGTTCATACATCGCAAAGTGGAACTGCTCGAGTATGCGCGTAAGAAAACAACGCAGAAAGTGAACCTCTTTGAGAAAGTACAGATCCCTGGTTATCAGGATGCTATACGTAAAATCAAACGATTCATGGAAGATGAAGAGAACCTCTCTAAATCAAGCCAGAAGATTGTTAAGTCTAAACGCGAAGCCGAAGCACGCGCAGAAGAGGAAAGGAGGGCACAAGCATGATTACCCAAATGAAGAAATACACCTTCTTGGTGTTCCATCGTGATTACGAACCCTTCCTGACGCAACTCCGCGACCTCGGTGTAGTGCATATCACACAGAAAGCCGCAGGTCTCATCGAAGACGATGAGCAACTTCAGGCAGCCCTCCAGCATGAGGATGAACTGCGTCGTCTGCTCAAACAGGGTGCGCCGGATCAACTGCTCGCAGAACGTGCCAACATCGAACAAAGCATTGCGGATGCACAAACAGCAGCACAACAGGCTGCCGTTTGGGGTGACTTCGATCCTGCGCGTATCCAGCAACTCAAAGAAGCCGGCTATACGCTTCGTTTCTTCGCTTGCAGCACTTCTGCTTTTCAAGAAGAGTGGGGTATAAAAGTCTCTGAGAAAGAGGGAAAAACCTATTTCGTAAACCTTGATAACTCGATATCTCGAAATATCGATAACTCGGAACTGCTCGACAAGGCTACCGAACTCCCGCAGCCCGAGAAATCTGCAGCACAGTACATGCAGGAAGTAGAGCACCTCAAAGGTTTGCTCGCTGCCGCCAATGCCCGCATTGAGGCATGGCAGTTAGCCAACATCGACAAACTGCAAATCGAACTCAAAGAAGCTCGTCAAAACATTGATTGGCAGCGTGTTACGCTATCTACCGATAAACTCGCAGAAGGTTCGCTCTGTCTCTTTGAGGGCTTCTGTCCGATAGACAAAGAGCCCGAACTGAACGCCATGCTCGCTGCCGCAGAAGTCTATTACGAAGAGACTGACCCGACCAAGGAGGACGAAGTGCCGATTCAACTGAAGAATAACTTCTACTCCCGGCTCTTTGAACCGATCACGCGGCTCTATTCGCTGCCAAATTATGCAGAGATAGATCCGACGCCTTTCTTTGCGCCGTTCTTCATGTTGTTCTTCGGACTCTGTCTGGGCGATGGAGGCTACGGCCTGTTGATCTTATTGGCAGGTATAGCGGTCATTCTCAAAGCTCCGAAACTGAAAGAGTGGGGATGGTTAGGCGTGTTCATGGGCGCAACGACTATGATTGTCGGTATTCTGACGGGTGTGTTCTTCGGAATCAATCTGGAGGAAGTGGCATTCCTTGCTCCTGTGAAGCAGTATTTCATCACGGAGACGAACGCTACGGTGCATTTCATGGGCGGCTCGTATCATCCTATGATGGTATTCGCAATCCTCATCGGTATATTCCAAATCTTGTTTGCTATGGGCTTCAAGGTAGTGAAGATCACCTTACGCGACGGTTTCAAATACGCGGCGTATGATTGTGCATGGCTTGTTGCTTTGGTGACGCTCATCGTCTGGGCGGCAACCGCAAGTTCGCTATCTACCATCGGGCTCTATTGCATTTATGCGATTTTGGGTATATGCGCGCTGTTCATCCTGTTCTATAGCAATCCGGATCGCAAGATTCTGCTGGTGAATATCGGTGGCGGTTTATGGGGCACGTATAATATGGTCAGCGGCCTGCTGGGCGATGTGCTGTCGTATATCCGTTTGTTCGCGCTTGGTCTCGCTGGAGGTATTTTAGGCAATGTGTTCAATGCCTTGGCGCTTCAAGCCGGAGGGGCATTGCCCGGATGGATAGGATGGCTGCCAACCTTGCTGATCATGGTCTTTGGCCACGCGCTTAATTTCGCGCTCTGCTTGATCTCATCAGTGGTTCACCCGATGCGTCTTACCTTCGTGGAGTTCTACAAAAATGCAGGCTTCGAAGGTGGCGGAAAAGAGTATAAACCATTCAAAAAA